>NZ_JBDGJU010000008.1:0-86022 GCF_057656735.1 Microbacterium sp. Soil_C_42 | reverse complement strand
CCGGGAGAAGGCCGAGCCCTCGCTCGCTCGACGACCGGGAGAAGGCCGAGCCCTCGCTCGCTCGACGACCGGGAGAAGGCCGAGCCCTCGCTCGCTCGACGACCGGGAGAAGGCCGAGCCCTCGCTCGCTCGACGACCGGCGGGTCGGGGCGGGTAACGTCGCACGAGGAGGATCCATGGCGGAGGGCGAAGGCGTGCTCGAGCGCACACTGCGCGTGCTCGGGTGCTTCACCGACGACGAGCCGGCGGTCACGGCGACGACGCTCGCGGCCCGCACCGGGCTCGCGTCATCCACGCTGCACCGCCTGCTCGCGACGCTCGTGGCCGAGGGCCTCCTCACGCGAGGGCCCGGCCACACCTACGCCATCGGTCCGCGGCTGTGGGAGCTCGGCGAGCTCTCGCCCCTGTCGCTGCGACTGCGCGAGACGGCGCTGCCCCACATGGTGCGGCTGTACGAGGCGACCGGCGAGAACGTTCACCTCGCGGTACTCGACGGCGCAACGCCTGCCACGACGACCGCGCTGTACGTCGGACGCCTCACCGGACGCCAGTCGATCCCGACGCTGAGCCGCATGGGCGGACGCGGGCCCCTCCACACCACGGGCGTCGGCAAGGCGCTGCTCGCGACGCGCGACGAGGGCTGGCTGCGGGAGTACTTCGAGGCGCCGCTCGAGCGCGAGACGGTCAACTCGATCGCGACGGAGCAGGAGCTCCGCGCCGACATCGCGCGCACGCGGGCCCTCGGGTACGCGACGACCCGCGAGGAGATGACCCTCGGCAACGTCTCGGTCGCGGCCGCGCTGCCGCGGGTCGAGGGCCTGCCGCCGGTCGCGCTCGGGCTCGTCGTGCACCTCGCGCGAGCCGACGAGCGGCGTCTGGGGCCCCTCGTCGTGCAGGCCGCGAAGGACCTCCACCACGATCTCCGCGTGGCGTGAGGGCGCGAGGCGGCGGGTCCCGCGCTTGGTGGGCCACGCGCTTCGCGGGGTCCCACGTGGCCTCACGTTTCGCGCTGTCGAGATCGGCATCCGCGCCCGAACGAAACGGCAGCGGTTGCCGATTTCCACAGCGCGACGGGGATGGGTGGTGCGAGATCTGCAACGTTTGTCGATTTCGACAGCGGGGGCGCGCGATGCCTGCAGGGCCGAGCGCACGACACCGACAGCGCCGACCCGCACAACGCGGGAGGGCGACGGATGCTGCGGGGTCGCCGCATCCGCGATTCCCACTGAGCGGGAATCCACGGCGGCGAGTGCACGCGGGAGTGCGACCCTGGGACGACCCGAGTCGTCGAAGGAGACCTCATGACACAGGCCCAGCCCGATCCCCGGGGCGAGGAGGCGTTCTCGTCGTCGGTGGTGCTCGAGCAGACGGCGGCGGCCCCCGAGTCGCTGCTGGCCTCGCCCGACCAGCTCACCCAGCGCGAGATCACGCAGGAGATCGTCGACTACCACGCCGCCGCCGCACGGCGTGAGGCGGCGGGAGAGCGGCTCAACATGAGCCTGCACGACTTTCCGCCGTACCGGTCGAGCCTGCTGCGCCACCCGACGAAGAACCCGAAGCTCGTCGACCCCGAGACGATCGAGCTGTTCTCGCCCGCCTTCGGCCAGCGCGACGTCGCGGCGATCGAGTCCGACCTCACGCTGCAGCACATCGGCGAGCCCCAGGGTGAGCGCATGACCGTCGAGGGCCGTGTGCTCGACTCGTGGGGGCGTCCGGTGCCCAACCAGCTCGTCGAGATCTGGCAGGCGAACGCCGCAGGTCGCTACATCCACCAGCGGGATCAGCATCCCGCACCGCTCGACCCGAACTTCACCGGCGCCGGCCGTATCGTCACCGACGACGACGGCTACTACAAGTTCACGACGATCAAGCCCGGCGCCTACCCGTGGAAGAACCACGTCAACGCGTGGCGGCCTGCGCACATCCACTTCTCGATCTTCGGCTCGGGCTTCACGCAGCGCCTCGTGACGCAGATGTACTTCCCGGGCGACCCGCTGTTCCCCCTCGACCCGATCTACAACACCATCTGGCGCCAGAAGGACCGCGACCGCCTCATCGGGCTCTACGACCACGACCTGTCGGTGCCCGAGTTCTCGATGGGGTACCGCTTCGACATCGTCGTCGACGGCCCCGACGCGACCTGGTTCGAGCCCGAAGAAGGAGAGCACTGATGGCCCGCACCGCCCGCGACCTCGGCCCGAAGACCCACGAGGCCACCGGCGGGCAGACCGTCGGCCCGTTCTTCGCCTTCGGCCTGGACTACGAGAAGAAGCACCAGGTGGTGTTCCCGCACAGCCCGGGCTCGGTCGTGCTCGGCGGCACCGTGTTCGACGGCGCCGGCAACCCGATCCCCGATGCGGTCATCGAGATCTGGAGCGCCGACGAGAACGGCCGGATCCCGCGCGCCCACGGCGCCTTCCGCCGCGACGACCACTCCTTCACGGGTTTCGGCCGCGCAGCCACGACCGACGTCGGCCGCTACGAGTTCTGGACGCGCAACCCCGGTCCGGTCGACGGCGGCGCGCCGTTCTACTCGGTCATCGTGTTCGCGCGCGGTCTTCCCGACAAGCTCGTGACGCGGATCTACCTGCCCGAGCACGAGGACCTCCTCGGCACAGACCCGCTCCTGTCCTCGCTCGAGGAGGACGAGCGCGCTACGCTCATCGCGACGCGCCTGCCGGACGGCAACCTGCACCACGACATCCACCTGCAGGGCGAGAAGGAGACCGTGTTCCTTGCCTTCTGACCGTGACCGGCCCGCACTCGATGAGGGCCTGCTCTCGCCCGTGACCGTCGGTCATGACGAGACGGTGACGGATGCTGCGTACCTCGACGCCCTCGTGACGGCCGAGGTCGCGCTCGCGCGGGCCTACCGCGAGATCGGCCTCGCGCCCGATGAGGCGGTCGATGAGATCGAGACCGAGTTCGGCTGGCAGGGTGCGCTCCGTGGATGCCGCGACCACGGCGTCGACGGCACGGCGCTGGCCGCCGCGGCCGTCGCCGGCGGCAACCCGGTGATCCCGCTGGTCGGGCGGCTCAAGGAGCGCGTCGGGGTCGAGGCGCGGGTCTGGGTGCACCGCGGCGCGACCAGCCAGGACATCGTGGACACCGCGGCGATGGTGGTCGCCCGGGCGGCGACGAGCCGTATCGTCGCGGCGCTCGTGCACACCGAGGTGTCGCTGCGCTCGCTGGCCCGTTCGCGCCGGGACGAGGTCGCGGCGGCGCGCACGCTGACGCAGCACGCCGTGCCGACGACCGTCGGGCTGCGCGCGGCCGGCTGGCTGCGGGGCATCGAGCGCGCGAGGACACGCGTCGACGACGTGCAGCACCAGCTGCCTGCTCAGCTCGGCGGCGCCGCGGGGACGCTGGCGTCGTTCGCAGAGATCGCCGGGCCGGAGGCGGCCGCCGCGCTGCCCGCCGCCTTCGCGCACGAGCTCGGACTGGCTGCCCCCGACGCTCCGTGGCACACGAGCCGCTGGCCCGTCACCGAGCTGGGCGACGCCCTGGTGCAGGCGATCGACGCCGTCGGCAAGATCGCCACCGACGTCGCGACGCTCAGCCGCACCGAGATCGGCGAGCTCGCCGAGGGCGCGGGCGGCGGTTCCTCGGCCATGCCGCAGAAGCGCAACCCCGCAGCATCCGTCCTCATCCGCTCGGCGGCGCTGCGCGCCCCCCAGCTCGGGGCGACGCTGCACCTCGCGTCGGCACTCGCGGCGGACGAGCGCCCCGACGGCGCGTGGCATGCGGAGTGGCCGACGCTGCGGGAGCTGCTGCGCCTCGCGCTCGGCGCGACCGCCCACGCGGCTTCACTCGTCGCCGGGCTCCACGTCGACACCGACGCCGTCGCCCGCAACCTCGCGGCCACCGGCGGGCTCATCGTCTCGGAGCGCCTCTCGATCGTGCTCGGGCCCGTGCTGGGTGCCGCGCGTGTGGCGGAGCTCGTGACCGAGGCCGCCGCGGGCGGCGACCTCGCCGGGCTCCTCGCGGCGTCACCCGACGTCGCCGCCCTCGCCGCAGCGGCCGGAGCGACCCCCGAGGCGTTCGCCGCCGACCTGCTCGACCCCGCCCGCTACACCGGACTCGCCGGCCGCCTCGTCGACGAGGCCGCCGCACGCACCGCAGAGGAGGACGCGTGACCGTCCCCGCCATCTCCCTCACCGACCCCGTCGGTCCTGACGGTGCGCCGCTGCTCGTGCTCGGGCCGTCGCTCGGCACGTCGACGCTGCTGTGGGACCGCGTCATCCCGGCGCTCGCCGAGCACTACCGCGTCGCCCTGTGGGACCTGCCCGGCCACGGCGCCGCGCCCGCGTCGACCGAGGCGTTCACGATCGCCGAGCTCGCCGACGCCGTCGCCGCCGCGGTCGACGGGCCGTTCCTGTACGCCGGGGTCTCGCTCGGAGGCGCGGTCGGGCTCGAGCTGCTGCTGCGCCACGGTGACCGCATCGCCGCCGCGGCGATCCTGTGCTCGGGCGCGAAGATCGGCACGCCGGAGGGCTGGCACGAGCGGGCGGCCCAGGTGCGCGCGCAGAGCACGTCGAGCCTCATCATCGGCTCGGCGCAGCGCTGGTTCGCGCCGGGATCGATCGAGCGCGATCCCGATCTCACCGGGCGGCTCCTCCACGTGCTGCAGAACGCGCACGACGAGAGCTACGCCCGCTGCTGCGACGCCCTCGCCGTCTTCGACGTGCGCGACCGGCTGGGCGAGATCGCCACCCCGGTTCTCGCGGTGTGGGGCGATCACGACGCGGTCACGCCCGAGGCATCCGCTCGCGAGATCGCCGCGGGTGTGCAGCACGGCGAGGCGATCGGGATCCCGGATGCCTCCCACCTGGCGCCCGCCGATTCCCCGGCGCAGACCGCCGCAGTGCTGCGGGAGTTCTTCGACGCCGTCGCCGCGGAGCGTGCCGCGTGAGCCGCCCGGACGGCGAGGGCCTCACCGACGAGGAGCGCTACGACCAGGGCATGGTGGTGCGCCGCGAGGTGCTGTCGGACGCCCACGTCGACCGCGCGACCGCGGGCACGACCGAGCTGACCGCCGACTTCCAGGACTTCATCACCCGCGTCGCGTGGGGCGACATCTGGTCGCGCCCCGGCCTCGACCGCCGCTCGCGGTCGGTCGCGGTGCTCACGGCGCTCATCGCGCTCGGCCACCACGAGGAGCTCGCGATGCACCTGCGCGCGGCGCTGCGCAACGGCCTCACCGTCGACGAGATCAAGGAAGTGATCCTCCAGGCGGGCCTGTACTGCGGCGTCCCCGCCGCCAACACCGCGTTCCGCATCGCGAAGGACGTGTTCGCCGAGGAGTCCTGACCGGCCTCCTTCTTCCGGGTTCGCTTCGCGCTGTCGCGTCCGGCGCGCGGTGACCTCGGGGCGTGCGGGGTGCGCCCCGAATGCACGCGCTGCGCCCCGAACCCGGGCAAAGCGCCCGAGCTGCAGCATCCGTGTCGCGCGTCGTCCTCCGGGTCGTCCCTGCCCTCGTCTTGGTGGTTTGGGGCGTGCGACGTGCGTTCGGGGCGTGCGACGTGCGCCCCGAACGCACGCGCTGCGCCCCGAACCCGTGGGGTGGACGGATGCTGCGACCACGAGTCCTCCCGACGGCCGAGCGTCTCGCCGACCGAGCTCATCGAGCCGGGGCTTCCGGCGACAGTGCCGTCCGCGCTACACTGGGTCGCAGAGCGTACAGATGTTCGCACAGCGAACAAGCGAGGAGGCGGTTCGTGATCGACAAGACTGTGGGCTCCGTCGAGGAGGCCGTGGCCGGCATCCCTGACGGGGCGACCATCATGATCGGCGGCTTCGGGCGTGCCGGGCAGCCCGTCGAGCTCATCGACGCCCTCATCGCGCAGGGTGCCAACGACCTGACGATCATCAACAACAACGCCGGCAACGGCGACGTCGGGCTCGCGGCCCTGCTCGCCAAGAAGCGGGTGCGCAAGATCCTCTGCTCGTTCCCGCGTCAGCACGATTCCTGGGTCTTCGACGGGCTCTACCGCGCCGGCGAGATCGAGCTCGAGCTGGTCCCGCAGGGCAATCTCGCCGAGCGCATCCGCGCGGCCGGTGCGGGCATCGGTGCGTTCTTCTCGCCGACGGGCGTCGGCACCCAGCTCGCCGAGGGCAAGGAGGTCCGCGAGATCGACGGCCGCTCCTACGCGCTCGAGTACCCGATCAAGGCCGACTACGCCCTGGTGAGTGCCTACCGCGCCGACCGGTGGGGCAACCTCGTGTACCGCGAGACCGCACGAAACTTCGGGCCGATCATGGCTGCCGCCGCGACCACGACGATCGTGCAGGTCGACGAGCTCGTCCCGCTCGGCTCGCTCGACCCCGAAACCGTCGTGACCCCCGGCATCTTCGTCGACCGCGTGGTCGCCGTGGGCGAGCGCGGGTGGCTCGACGCCGGCGCGTTCGTCGGGGGAGTGGACATCGAGGGCCGCCCGCTCGCCGGCGCCGCAGCATCCGGAACGGAGATCGACCAGTGACCGAGACCGCAACGACGGCGACGCGCATCTCCCGCGAGCAGCTCGCGGCGCGCATCGCGCAGGACATCCCCGAGGGGTCGTACGTCAACCTCGGCATCGGGGCGCCGACCCTGGTCGCCGACTACCTTCCCGAGGACCAGGAGATCATCCTCCACACCGAGAACGGCATGCTTGGCATGGGTCCTTCGCCCGAGCGCGGCGAGATCGATCCCGACCTCATCAACGCCGGCAAGCAGCCCGTCACGGCGCTGGCCGGTGCCGCGTACTTCCACCACGCGGACTCGTTCGGCATGATGCGCGGCGGCCACCTCGACGTGTGCGTGCTCGGCGCGTTCCAGGTGTCGCAGGGCGGCGACCTGGCGAACTGGTCCACCGGAGCACCCGGCGCGATCCCCGCCGTGGGCGGCGCCATGGACCTCGCCATCGGCGCGAAGAACGTCTACGTCATGACCGACCTCCTCACCAAGACCGGTGAGTCGAAGCTCGTCGACGCGTGCACCTACCCGCTCACCGGCGTCGGCTGCGTCACGCGCGTCTACACCGACCACGCCGTCTTCGACGTCACGCCCGACGGCTTCGCGGTGCGCGAGGCCTTCGGGAACAACACCGTCGAGATCCTCGCCGAGCTCACCGGCCTGGAATTGACGGATGCCTCGGCCCGCGGCATCCGGGAAGGGGAATGACATGACCACCTACGTGTACGACGCCGTCCGCACGCCGTTCGGCCGCGCCGGCGGCGCCCTCTCGGGAGTGCGCCCCGACGACCTTGCCGCGATCGTGATGAAGGCGACCCTCGAGCGCACCGGCCTCGACCCCGCGCGCATCGACGACGTGATCTTCGGCGACGCGAACCAGGCCGGGGAGGACAACCGCAACGTCGCACGCATGGGCGCCCTGCTCGCCGGCTTGCCGACGACGGTGACCGGCGTCACGGTGAACAGGCTGTGCGCCTCGTCGGTCGAGGCGGTCATCCAGGGCTCGCGTGCGATCGAGGCGTGCGACGTCGACGTCGTGCTCGCAGGCGGTGTCGAGTCGATGAGCCGTGCCCCGTACGTCGTCGAGAAGTCGCCGCGGCCGTGGCCCAGCGTCGGCAACCAGACCCTGTGGAACACGGCGATCGGGTGGCGCATGACCAACCCGAGGCTGCCGAAGCACTGGACGATCTCGAACGGCGAGTCGGCCGAGCTCATCGCCCGCGAGTGGGGGATCTCCCGCGACGCGCAGGACGAGTTCGCCGTGCGGTCGCACCGGCTCGCCGCCGAGGCGTGGGCCGCGGGCGTCTACGACGCCGAGACCGTGCAGGTGCCCGGCGCCGAGCTCACCCGCGACGAGGGCATCCGCGACGACACGTCGGTCGAGAAGCTCGCCGGGCTCAAGGCGCTGTTCGCCGTGGACGGCGAGGGCAGCGTCACGGCCGGCAACTCGTCGCCCATCAACGACGGCGCCTCGGCCGTGCTGCTCGGCCGCGAGGGCGTGCTGCCCACGGAGCCGCTGGCCCGCATCACCGGCCGCGCCGCCCACGGCGTCGACCCCGACCAGTTCCCGATCGCGCCGATCGAGGCCGCGAACAAGGCGCTCGCACGGGCCGGCCGCACATGGGCCGACGTGGACGTCGTCGAGCTCAACGAGGCGTTCGCATCGCAGTCGCTCGCGTGTCTGGCGGGCTGGCCCGACCTCGACCCCGACAAGCTCAACATCCACGGCGGCGCCCTCGCGATCGGCCACCCCCTCGGCGCATCGGGTGGCCGCATCATCGGCCACGCCGCGCACGAGCTCGCCCGCCGCGGCGGCGGGGTCGCGGTCGCGGCGATCTGCATCGGCGTGGGGCAGGGCCTCGCCGTCGTACTCGAGCGCTGAGTCGGCGAGCGCCCCGCAGATGGGTAGGGTGAGCCGGTGACCGACGACGCGGCCCGCTCCAACGACACCATCCAGTCCCTGGTGCGCGGGCTCGCGGTCATCCGCGCGTTCGACGCGGAGCACCCCGACTTGACGCTGAGCGAGGTGGCGCGCCGCGCCGAGATCACGCGCGCGGCCGCGGGACGGTTCCTGCGCACCCTCGAAGAACTCGGCTACGTCCGTGGTTCGGCGGGGTCGGGTGTCGGCCGCACGTTCGCGCTCACCCCGCGCGTGCTCGAGCTCGGGTTCAGCTACCTCTCCGCCCTGTCGATCCCCGAGATCGTGCAGCCCCACCTCGAGCTGCTGTCGCGCGAGGTCGACGAGAGCGTGTCGGCCGCCGTGCTCGACGGCGGCGACATCGTCTACATCGCGCGCGTCCCGACGCGGCGCATCATGAGCGTGCGCATCACGATCGGCACCCGGTTCCCCGCCTTCGCGACGTCGATGGGGCGCGCGCTGCTGGCGGGCCTTCCGGATGCCGCGCGCGACGAGCTGCTCGCAGCATCCGTCCTCCCGTCCCTCACCGACCGCACCGTGACCGACGCCGCCGAGCTGCGCGCGGAGCTCGACCGGGTGCGCGCACAGGGCTGGTCCCTCGTCGACGGCGAGCTCGAGCCGGGCCTGCGCTCGGTGGCCGTGCCGCTGCACGATCGCCGCGGCGACGTCGTCGCGGCGGTCAACGTCTCGACCAGTGCCACCCGTGACAGCGTCGAGCACGTCCTCGAGCGGCACCTGCCGGCCTTGCAGCGCACGGCCGCCGCGATCGACGCCGAACTGCGACTGGTCTGACCGGGACGGATGCCGCGGGCCGCCAGGCTCACCGGGTTTCGATACGCTCGTTCCTCGCTACTCAACCTTGACCCGGCACGCATCACCGCTCGTTCCTCGCATTGATCCGCACCGCGTCAAAACACGATCGTGTGGTTGCCGTGGCGGATGACGCGGTCCTGGGCGTGCCACAGCACAGCGCGGGAGAGGACCTGGCGCTCGACGTCGGCGCCCCTGCGGGCGAGCTCCGCGGCGGAGTCCGCGTGGGTCACCCGGACGGTGTCCTGCTCGATGATCGGGCCCTCGTCGAGGTCGTCCGTGACGTAGTGCGAGGTGGCCCCGATGAGTTTGACGCCGCGCTCCTTGGCCTTCTTGTACGGCTCGGCCCCGATGAAGGCGGGCAGGAACGAGTGGTGGATGTTGATCACCGGCACCCCGAGCTCCTTGAGGAAGTCGCCCGACAGGATCTGCATGTAGCGGGCCAGCACCACGAAATCGACGTTCCCGCGCAGGAGCTCGAGGATCTTCGCCTCGGACGCCGACTTGTCGGGGCCGGCGACGCCCGGCACGTGGAAGAACGGCACGCCGAACGAGCGGACGTCCTCGGCGGACGCGGTGTGGTTCGAGATCACCATCGGCACGGTCACGGGCAGGTCGCCGCGGCGGTGCCGCCACAGCAGGTCGAGCAGGCAGTGGTCCTGCTTCGACGACAGGATCGCCATGCGCTTGGGCACGGACTGGTCGGTGAGCGACCACTCCAGATCGAAGCCCGCGAGGGCGTGGGCGATCTCGGCCTCGATGTGCGGGCGGTCGGCCGCGAAGCCCGGCCGGTGGAACACGACCCGCTGGAAGTACGCGCCCCCCTCGGGGTTGTCGGAGTACTGGTCGAACGCGACGATGTTGCCGCCGATGCGCGTGATCATCGCCGAGACGGCCGCCACGATTCCCGGCTGGTCGCTGCCGTGGACGATGAGGCAGGCGTGGTCGGGATTCAGGTGCAGGGAGGCGGCCATTGTTCGATTCTGCCCTGTGCGAAGGAACGCCGCTTCTTGAGGCCGTTCCGCGCGACATGCGCGGGACAGACGGATGCCGCGGCCCGTACCCTGACGGCATGAGCACCACCTCCGGGGCACGGGCAGCGGCCCGCGACGATCGCATCACGATGCGGTTCATGGCGGTCCCCGCCGACACCGCCGCCGGAGGCCGCTCGGTCGCGGCGGGCAGCGTCATGGAGTGGATCGACAAGGC
The DNA here is from genome assembly GCF_057656735.1 of Microbacterium sp. Soil_C_42. NCBI lineage: Bacteria > Bacillati > Actinomycetota > Actinomycetes > Micrococcales > Microbacteriaceae > Microbacterium > Microbacterium sp. Soil_C_42. The sequence continues at coordinate 75,631 of NZ_JBDGJU010000008.1, read as the reverse complement.
CGGCTACGCCTGCGCCGTCGGCTGGGCGGGCGCCTACTGCGTCACCGCGTACGTCGGGAACGTCCGCCATCGGCGGCCGATCGCGCCGGGCAGCCTCATCGAGGTGCAGGCGCGCATCGTCTACACCGGCCGCACGAGCATGCACGTGGTGGTCACCGTCTCGTCGACCGAGGTGAGCGAGCGCCTCTACACGCCGGCCACGACGTGCATCCTCGTCTTCGTCGCGAAGGGTGCCGACGGGCGGCCCGCCGAGGTTCCGGCGTGGACGCCGGTGAGCCGCTCCGACCACAAGCTCGCCGAGGGGGCCCTCGAGCGCATCGAGTCCCGCGCCGAGATCAAGCGCCTCATGCTCGATGAGGACTACACGGATGCCTCGACCGCCCCGCGCACGACGCTGAGGTTCCTCGCCCCGCCCGGCGTCGTGAACTTCGGGGGCAAGGCGCACGGCGGCACCGTCATGCGCTGGATCGACGAGGCCGGCTACGCCGTCGCCGCGGCGTGGGCGAAGGACGGCGAGGACGCGAGCGCCGCGATCGGCGTGTACTCCGGCGGCATCCACTTCCTCGCGCCTGTCGTGATCGGGCATCTCGTCGACGTCGACGCGCGCATCGTCCACACGAGCCGGCACAGCATGCACGTGAGCACCCGGGTGTGGACCGCCGACCCGCGCACGCCCGAGGACCGCACGCTCACCACGCAGTGCCTCAGCGTGTTCGTCGTGCCCGGCGCCGACGGCGTCGCCCAGCCGGTCCCGCAGTGGACCCCCGAGCTCTCCGAGGACGAGCGCCTCCAGGAGCACGTGCGCGAGATCATGGCCCTGCGCGAGGAGATCGTGCCGATCGCCGCCTCCCTCACGCTCGAGCCGTAGCTGAGGCGGCGTCGCGTCTTCGGTCTCGGCGCGATTCTCCGTTTCGACGTTGCCGGCACCCGACACGGCGTCAGGCGGGCTGGCTCACGACGGACGTCGGGCGATTCGACACGGATGCCGCGGCCTGTTCGAAGATGCCCCGCATCCAGGCGTGCTCGGGGTCGCGGCCGTGGACGGGATGCCACCACAGTGCGTTGACGACGGGCGTCGCGTCGAAGGGCGCCTCGAGCGTGCGCACGCCCGGGACGGACTCGGCGACGTGGGCGAGCCCCGCCTGGATCAGGCCGAGACGGTTGGTGCCGGCGATGAAGTGGGGCAGGGCTAGGAAGCTCTCGACGACCGCCTCGATGTGCGGCTCGATGCCGAGCTGCTGCAGCTGGCGGGCCGCCGAGGTGAACGCCGTGCGCGACTGGTAGGTGAAGACCCACGGCAGGGCGCCGAGCACGTCCATCGTGAGTTCGTCGCCGACCTGCTCGTTCGACTCGGAGGCCACGACCACCCAGCCGTCGCGCCAGAGATCGGCGTACGGGAGGTCGACGAGGTAGCCGTGCGGGATCACCATGCCGTCGGCGGAGCGCAGCCGGTTGAGGGCGTCGTCGACGATGGCGGGGTTGTGCAGCATGAAGCGGAAGCGCACGCCGGGTGCGGCCTCCGCCGCGAGACGCGACACCTCGCTGCCGATGGTGGCGAAGCCGTAGTCGGAGCCGTAGATCGAGAATTCGCGGGTCGAGTCCCTCGGGCTCCACGTCGCCTGGCTCTCGAACACGCGGCGCGCGGCCTCGAGCGCCGTCGTCGTGTGCTCGGTGAGGCGCAGGGCGAGCGGAGTGAGCTCGTACGTGTTGCCGCGGCGGGCGAGGATCTGGTCGTTGAAGTGCGTGCGCAGCCGCGCGAGCGACGCGCTCAGCGCGGGCTGGCTCAGGTGCAGCCGCTCGGCCGCGCGCGTCACGCTGCGCTCGGTCAGCAGCGCGTCCAGCGCGACGAGGAGGTTCAGGTCGAGCCGGGAGAGCAGCGGTTGATCGGACACGGCGGTGTGTTCCTCCGGGTTCGGGATGCCTCGGCCCAGTGTATCCGTGCAATCTATGTGGTGGGGAGGTGGCATCGTTCGCAACGATGAGCGGGCGTCGTCACGATTATGCGCGCATCACACTTACTTATGTCTAAATCAGTCCTAACGCTGATACTCTCGAAGAGACTCCCGGCCCGCGACAGCGCGGTCCCGACCCCAGAGAGCGAGCATCGATGCTTCTCGAGAGAGATCTCATCCAGTCCGTCGGCTTCCGCAATGTGCGCGAAGGAGGAGAGACCACCGGCTTCCAGTTCCGCCTCCGCATGCCGTCATACCGCGGCATGGCCGCATCCCTCATCGACGGCGTCGCCGTCCGGGTCGGCGATCTCGTCGACGTCCCCGCGGATGTGCCGCTGTGGACCTTCGCCGGTCGCAGCTACTCGCTGCAGGAGCTGTGGGACTCGGAGGGCGTCCGCTGGCCGCTCGAGGAGGCTGCGGTCGTGACGGTGCCCCACCCGGGCGGGCTTCCCGAGGGCACGCACGAGGTCTCGATCCAGCTGCGGCTGCGCATGTCGTACATCCCCCAGGAGCACCAGCCCTCGACATACGAGGTCTCGCGGCACATCACGCTGACCTCGTCGGAGGACGGCGGCCCCTTCAGGTACGGCGTCAGCCTCTACAGCTTCATGACCGACTACGGCACGGTGATGGACCTCGAGACGGCGCTCGCCGCCGTGGCCGATGTCGGCGCGACCGGTGTCGAGATCCTCGGCGAGGGCCACATCGAGCGGTACCCCGAGCCCACCACCGAGTGGATCGACCGCTGGTTCGCGCTGCTCGAGAAGTACTCGCTCGAGCCTACGAACTACGGCTCGTGGATCGACACGCGCCTGCACTCCAGCGGCGCGAACGCGCGTGACCTCACGGCAGCCGAGGGAGCTGCGATGCTGCAGCGGGACCTCCGTCTCGCGAAGCGGCTGGGGTTCCGCTTCGTGCGCCCGAAGATCGGCGTCGTCTCGAGCGATCTCATTCCGCACCCGATCTGGACGGAGTCCGTCGAGCGCTCGCTCGACCTCGCGGCCGAGCTCGACGTCGTGATCTGCCCCGAGATCCACTCGCCGACCCCCATCAAGCACGAGGTCGTCGACGACTACATCGGCCTCATCGAGCGCACCGGAACGAAGCACTTCGGGCTGCTGCTCGACACCGGCATCTTCCAGGACCGGCCCATCCCGCTGAAGCCCGGAGAGCTGCCCGGCCGTCGCCCCGCGTTCCTCGACGGCATCGCCGTCGACCCCGCCGACATCGCCGACATCGCGAAGTACGTCGTCTTCATCCAGGCGAAGTTCCACGACATCGACGAGAACCTCGAAGACCAGCAGATCCCGTGGGAGCCGGTGCTCCGCGCACTGAAGGACGCCGGCTACACGGGCTACCTCTCGAGCGAGTACGAGGGTGACCGCATCCCCTGGCGCTCGATCGAGCAGGTGCGCCGACAGCACTCCCTCATCCGATCCATCGCGTCCACCCTCTGACGAACCGCCCGAAAACGGAGAGAACCATGCCCAACGGACTCATCGCCGAAGACAGCCTCCGCCCCCACCCGGACGGCCTCGCGCTGAAGCTCACCATCCCCTGGTACCGGAGCCTGTGGCTCTCGTCCGTCTCGACGCTGCGCCTCACCGTCGACGGCGTCGAGATCCCCACGGACGACCTGGCCTTCGAGATCGACGGCACGCGCTACGCGATCGCTGAGCTGTCGCAGCAGAGCGAGACGCTCTGGTTCCTGCAGCAGCATCCGCTCCTCGTCGCACGTCTCGACCAGCCCGTCGCGATCGGCGAGCAGCACCAGGTGGAGATCTTCGGCGAGCTGCGCCTGCCGTACATGCAGATCATGCCCGGCCAGGACGGTGGACCCGGCATGTACGTGCCGAACATCGTGCGCCAGTCGTTCACGCTGACGGTGACGGACACGGATGCTGCGCCCCCGGCGACCGCGACCGGCATCGCGCCTCCGCCGCCCGCCGCGGAGGACGACCCCTTCAAGCTCGGCCTCACGCTGTACTCGGCGAGCGCCGAGTTCCGCGCGGGCTGGTACGACTTCGATGGCCTGCTCGACCGCGTGGCCGAGCTCGGCATCGGCCCGGGCATCGAGATCGTCGCGTCGCAGGTGCTGCCGACCTACCCGGTGGTCTCGGACGGGTTCGTCGCGCAGTGGCGCGCCGCGTTCGACAAGCACGGCTTCGACGCCAGCTCGTTCGGCGCGAACCTCGACATGGGCCGCCGGCGCGACCGCGACATGACGCCGGACGAGGAGTTCGAGTTCAGCGAGCTCATGTTCCAGGGGGCGAAGAAGCTCGGGTTCCCGCTGGTGCGCATCCAGTCCGCGAAGCCCGAGCTGCTGCGCCGGCTGCTGCCGGTGGCGGAGCGCCTCGACCTGCAGCTGGCGTACGAGATCCACGCGCCGATGGGGCCGAACGCCGAGCCGATCCTGAAGGTGCGCGACACCTACGCCGAGCTGGACTCGCCGCTGCTCGGGTTCGTCGCGGACTTCTCGTCGACGATGCACAGCATGTCGCCGACGCTGCTTCGCGCCGTGCAGCGCGCGGGCCTGGATGACGACGCGCTCGCCGAACTGCAGCGCATCTGGGCGACCGACGCGACCATGCAGGAGCGGCAGCAGGAGTTCATCGGGTACCTGCAGTCCCGCGACTTCGACCCGGGCCGCCTCGGCTCGTTCGCCCACCTCGCGTTCAACATGCACGGCCACGTCGACCCGCGCGAGTGGGCCGACATCATGCCGCAGATCAAGCATGTCCACGCGAAGTTCTACGACATCGACGAGAACGGCCAGGAGCCCGCCATCGACTACCCGGAGCTCGTCCGCGTCTTCGTCGAGGGCGGCTACCGCGGGTACTGGTCGAGCGAGTGGGAGGGCCACGCCTTCGCCGAGCTGGGCGAGGTCGACCCGCTGGTGCTCGTCCGCAGGCAGCACGACCTCATCCGCGCCTCGATGCGTGCGGTGCAGGCGGCCCATGTCTGACACCGAGGTCGACTTCCGCACGCTGCCGCTGGCCGAGGTGCTCCGGATGTTCCGTGAGCAGGGCGAGCCGGCCGACCCGCGCCCCGACATCGACACGGAGTCGCTGAAGCGCCGCTTCCCCCGACTCGCGAACGTCGAGACCCGCGAGGTCGCGATCGATGGAGCTGGGCGTGCGGTGCCGGCGCGGCTGTACACGGATGCCTCGGCCGAGGCATCCGGTCGCGCCCTCGTCTGGGTGCACGGCGGCGCGTTCATCGGCGGCCACCTCGACATGCCGGAGTCGCACTGGGTCGCGCTCGAACTCGCGGCGCGCGGAACCCCGGTGCTTGCGGTCGACTACGTCAAGTGCCTCGGCGACGTGCACTTCCCCGCGCCCTCGGACGACGTGCTCGCCGCCTGGCGTCACGCCGTCGCGCACGCGGAGGAGCTGTTCGGCACAGGCAACCTCTATCTCGGTGGGGCCAGCGCGGGCGGCAACCTGACCGCGGGAGCCGTCGCACGGCTGCGGGATTCCGGCGATCGGGTGCCCGCCGGGCTCGTGCTCGTCTACCCGGTCGTGCACCCGAACGGCCCGGCGGCCTCGGCGGACCTCGATCCCGACTCTCCGCACGGTGCCCTCGCCCTGAACTTCGCGGGGTCCGTCGAGGCGCTCGGCGATCCGCACGCCTTCGCCGCTCTCGGGCCGGTCGACGGCTTCCCGCCGACGTTCGTGCTCGTGTGCGAATTCGACGGCCTGCGTCCGTCGGGCGAGGCTTTCGCGAGGCAGTTGGATGCTGCGGGGATCGACGTCGCCCTCCGTCTGGAGGCCGGCGCCGACCACGGCCACATCAACGAGCCCGCCGACCCGACCGCGCTGCCGACCATCGAAGCGATCGCGAGCTGGATCGGCGGGACGGAGTGAGCGCCGGCGATCGCTCGGCCTGGACGTTCGGCGAAGACCTGCGTCTGCGCAAGGACGGCGAGCTCCGCCTTCTGCTGGGTGGCCAGGTGCACAACTCGTCGAGCTCGTCGACGGCATCCATCCGTCAGTCGTTCGCGCACGCGCGGCACCTGCACGCGAACACCGTGCTCGCGCCGGTCAGCTGGGCGCTGACCGAGCCGCGCGAGGGCGAGTTCGACTTCACGCTCGTGGACTCCATGATCGACGAGGCCCGGGGCCAGGGACTGCACCTCGTGCTGTTGTGGTTCGGCGCATTCAAGAACGCGACGTCGACGTACGCGCCGCGGTGGGTGCGGGCGGACCAGACGAGATTCCCTCGCGCCGTGGTGCACGCGAAGACACGGGGGAGTGCCTTCCACTATTCCGGTGTGATGCCGACGCCCGTGCTCTCGGTCTTCAGCGAGGCGCTCCGCGATGCCGATGCCACCGCGTTCGAAGCCTTCATCACTCACCTCGCAGAGGTCGATCGCACCGATGTCGTCGCGCTGGTCCAGGTCGAGAACGAGTCGGGGATCCTGCGCGACAGTCGTGACCGGAGCGACCTCGCCGAGACGGCGTGGCGTCGGGATGTGCCGCCCGCGCTCATCGCCGCCGCTCGCGAGGGCGACGAAGGGTCGCTGCTCCGCTCGCTCTGGGTGCAGGGCGGCCGACGTGAGGCGGGTACGTGGAGCGAGGTGCTCGGCGACGGCTCGGGCGCCGACGAGATCTTCATGGCGTGGTCGATCGCGTCGTACGTGCAGCATCTCGCCGAGCGCGGTCAGGCGGTCAAGCGGATCCCGATGTACGCCAACGCGTGGCTGGGCCCGCAGCCTGGGCAGGACGAGCCCGGGGAGTGGCCCAGCGGCGGACCCTCGAGTCGCGTCATCGACGTGTGGCGCGCAGCCGCACCCTCCCTCTCGCTCGTCGGCCCCGACATCTATGTGGACGACGCCGATTCGGCGATGCGGACCTACGCGACAGGTTCACAGCCGTTCTTCGTGCCGGAGAGCAGACTGCGCGCGGGAGAGCTCGTGCGGGCCATCGGCACTTATCGCGCTGTCGGATGGTCGGGATTCGGCTTCGACGGGGCCAACCCCGAGGGCCAGGTCGCCGCGATGCTCGCGTACCTCGCAGCCTTCGAGCCGGAGATCGCCGAGGCCCAGCGAGCCGGACGCATCGGCGCCGTCGTGGTGGAGCCGGGCACCCCTCCGGCCGAGACCACGGTCGGAGACCTCGCGGTGAGCGCCCGTGGGCTGAGCGACATCGTCCGCGACTTCCTGCTCGATGTGGGCGTGCAGCTCCCCGGCGAAGCGCTGCCGGTCCCCGACGAGACGCTCCCGCGTGAGCCCGTGCCGACGCCGGGTGAGCGGAGGCCGTTCGCGCTGGTCTTCGCGGTGGCCGACGACGAGCTCGTCGTCATCGGCCAGGGCGTGAAGCTCGACTTCGCCGCACCGCAGGGCTCGGTGGAGGTCGACGCCGTCGTCGAACTGCTCCTGGACGAGGGCCGCGTCGTCCCCGGTCGCGTCCTCAACGGCGACGAGCGTCTCCAGGTCGTCCCGGTGGATCGCGTGGGGGCCGCGAGGGTCACCCTGCTCCGAGTGTCGTGAGGAAGCGATGAGTCAGAACGATAGTGCGTGGCGCGAGTACCGGCGCATCCCCGTGATAGCGCGGGCGCGTATGGCGAGGAGTGCGACCCATGGCTGACCGGCCCACCTTCGTCAACCCCGTCCTGGGCGGAGACCGCCCCGACCCGGCCGTCATCAAGGTCGGCGACGAGTACTGGATGACGTACTCGTCGTTCGAGTCGGCGCCGGGGCTCCTGCTCTATCGTTCGCCCGACCTCGTGAACTGGACCTACGCGGGCTCGGCACTCGCCGAGCCGCTCGGCAGCACGTTCGCGGTCGACATCGCGGAAGTGGACGGGCGCTTCTTCATCTACATCCCCTTCATCCCCGCGCCGTGGTCGGAACTCGACGCGCCGGCGATCTTCGTCATCCACGCCGACTCGATGGAAGGTCCGTGGTCGGACCCCATCGACCTCGGCATCCGGTGGGCGATCGACCCGGGTCACGTCGTCGGCGAGGACGGCAAGCGGTACCTCTTCGTCAACGGCATCCGGCGCATCGGTCTCACCGCCGACGGCCTGGCCACCGTCGGCGAGCTGGAGCAGGTCTACGACGGCTGGCGCTACCCCGACGACTGGATCACCGAGGCGTATGCCCTCGAAGGGCCCAAGCTCTTCCGGCGCGGTGAGTGGTTCTACCTCGTGAGCGCCGTCGGCGGCACGGGCGGGCCGCCGACCGGGCACATGGTCATCGTCGCGCGGTCCCGTTCGGTCCACGGGCCGTGGCAGAACAGTCCGCACAACCCCGTCGCCCGCACGGAGGACGCCTCCGAGAAATGGTGGTCGCGCGGGCACGCGACGATCCTCTCCACGGGCGAAGGCAGCTGGTGGATGGTCTCGCACGGGTACGAGAACGGCTACCGCACGCTCGGTCGCCAGATCCTGCTCGAGCCCATCGCGTGGACCGAGGACGGCTGGCCGGTCGCCGCGCTGGACGACATCGGGGGCGAGCTGGATGCCCCGGCCGAGGCATCCGTCCCGTCACCGTCCCCGGGGTTCGACGACGACTTCGCCGATCTGCGTCTCGGTGAGCGGTGGACCTTCCACGCCCCATCGCCCGGCGAGGCCGCGCGTCTCACGCTCGACGACGGCCTGGTGCTCGCGGGCAAGGGGACGGGGCCGGGCGACACGTCGCCGCTCGCGCTCGTCGTCGGCGACCACTCCTACGAGGTCGAGGTCGACGTCGAGATCGACGGGGCCGAAGGTGGGCTGCTGCTCTTCTTCAACGACCGGCTGTTCTGCGGGATGGGGATGGACGGGGAACGGATGCGGAGCTACTCGGGCGGCCACGTCACGCACTGGCGGGAGCCTGCGCCCGCAGTGCGTCGTCTGCAGCTGCGGATCCGCAACGACGAGCACATCGTGACGGGCTGGTACCGCGAGCCCGGCGGGGAGTGGGTGCGTCACGCGATCCGCTACGAGACATCGGGGTACCACGCCAACACCATGGGCGACCTGCTGAGCCTGCGCCCGGCGCTCTACGCGGCCGGCGCGGGGACGGTGCGGTTCCGCGACTTCCGGTACCGGCCCCTGCGCTGAGTCAGACGACCCGCAGGTCGACGGCCTGGGTCGAGGCGAGCGTTGCACCGAGGTGCAGGCGGAAGAGGCCGGGCTCCACGACGAACGCCGGGGGCGCAGCATCCACAGCCCAGAAGCCGAGCTGATCGCGGCCGATCTCGAACTCGAACTGCGTGGTGCGGCCGGGCTCGATGGTCCGGCGCTCGAACGCGACGAGCCTGCGGACCGGAGGAGCGACGCTCGCGACGACATCCTCGACGTAGACCTGGACGACCTCGTCGCCGGTGCGCGCCGACGTGTTGGCGACCACGAGCGACAGTGACAGCGTCGCGCCGCCGTCGAGTTCGGCGCCGCTGATCGAGGAAGCCGACAGTGTCGCCGGAGCGTGCGCGAAGGTCGCATAGCCCGAACCGTGGCCGAAGGGGAACTCCGGCCCGAGCTCGAGGTCGAGGTACTTCGAGGTGTACTTGTCGGCGACGTTGGCCGGGCCGTGCAGGCCGATGTCGGCGGTCTCGGTGGTGAGCGATCCGCCCGTCGTCGCGGGGCGACCGGTGTTCTCGTGCGCGTAGTGGATCGGGATCTGCCCGATCGACCGCGGCCACGACATCGGCAGACGTCCGGCGGGATCGGCGTCGCCCAGGAGCACGTCGACGATCGCGGCCGGGGCCTCAGTGCCGCCGTGCCAGGCGACGACGACCGTTCCCGCGAGGTCGATCCAGTCCGAGACGACCAGCGGGCGTCCCGTCTCGAGGACGACGGCGAACGGGACGCCGGTGGCGGCGATCTCGCGGATCAGCTGCTCCTGGCGGCCCGGCAGGCGCAGGTCGCTGCGCGAGGCGGCCTCGCCCGACAGCGCGCTGGGCTCACCGACGAGCACCACGACGACGTCGCTGGCCCGGGCGGCCGCGACGGCGTCCGCGATGCCGGATGCGTCCTCGCCGAGGAAGTCGACGCCGCGGACGACCCGCAGATCGACGTCGGGTCGTCGCGCAGCGAACTCACCGGCGATGGTCTCTGCATCCGCGCCGAAGGACTGCGTCCAGGCGCCGAGGTGATCGGTCGAGTCGGCGTAAGGGCCCGTCAGCAGCACGCGCGCGGGTGCGCCGAGCGGCAGCGTTCCGTCGTTCTTGAGCAGCACCGACGACCGGGCGGCGGCGCGCCGCACGAGCGCCCGCCCCGCGTCGGTCGGGGCGGTGAGCTCGTCCCCCTCGCTCGCGTACGGGGAGTCGAAGAGACCGAGCGACTCCTTGAGCGCGAGCACGCGGGCGACGGCGTCGTCGAGGCGCGCGGGGTCGATCGCCGAGAGCAGGGCGTCGGCGACCTCCGAAGGGGCGCCGCCCATCTCGACGTCGAGCCCGGCGCGGAACGCCTGGGACGCGGCATCCGTCAGATCCTCGGCGATGCCGTGCGGAAGCAGATTGCGCACGCCCTCGGCATCGCCCACGACGACGCCGGGGAACCCCCACTCGTCCTTGAGCACCCCGGTCATCAGCCGCCGGTTGGCGTGCATCGGCACACCGGCGACGGTGTTGAACGACGCCATCACCGAGGCCGCGCCCTCGTCGACGACCGCGCGGAACGGCTCGAGATACGTGTTGCGCAGCCGGTGCTCCGACACGTCGACCGTGTTGTAGTCGCGGCCGCCCTCGGGCTGACCGTAGGCGACGAAGTGCTTCGCGGTCGCGGCGATCGCCTGTGGGCCGGCGAGGGCGTCGCCCTGGTAGCCGCGCACCATCGCGCGGCCCATGACAGAGGTGAGGTGGACGTCCTCGCCGAACCCCTCGACCACGCGGCCCCAGCGCGGATCGCGGGAGACGTCGACCATGGGGGAGAAGGTCCATGTGACGCCGCCCGAGCGCGCTTCGGCAGCCGCGAGCGCGGCGAGCTCCTCGACGAGCGAAGGGTCGAAGCTCGCGGCCTGCGCGAGCGGGACGGGCGCGATCGTGCGCTGCCCGTGGATGACGTCGAGCCCGACCAGCACGGGGATGCCGAGGCGCGTCTCTTCCACGGCGACCCGCTGCAGCGCGTTGGTCGCCGCCGCCGACCGGGGCCAGAAGATCGAGCCGAGACCCTCGCGGATGAGCTCCGCGGCATCGTCGTGCCGCGGACGGAACACGATCTGCAGCTGGCCGAGCTTCTCGGCCGGGGTCATCTCGGCGAGCAGCCGCTGCACGCGGGCGGATCGGTTCATCTGGTGCTCCTTCGGGGATCGTGACCGCGCGGGGTGGGGCGAGTCGTTCGGCGTGTTGCGCCACCTCGATGTCGGGGCCGCGCGCGGAGTCGGGTGGACGGCGATGCCGCCCGGGGCCGAGGCCCCGGGCGGCAGGTCGCCATTCAGCGACTGTGGGTCAGTTGCCCCACGCCGCGTCCATCTCGGCGAGTACCTGGTCGACCGTCTTCTGACCGGTCAAGAGGCCCTGCACTCCGACGCCGAGCGCGTCGTAGACGGCCGGGTTCGGCCAGCTGGCGTTCGGCAGGCCCGTGTAGGCGCCCGACTCGAGCAGGTCGCCGATCGGTGCGTAGCTCGGGAGCAGCTCGTCGGCGGTCGCGCCGGTGATCGGCACGTAGCCCGCCAGGTCGGCGTAGGTCTTGGCCTGCTCCGGCTGGGCCGCCCAGTCGAGGAACTCCTGCGCGGACTTCTTCACGGCGTCGTCGGACTTCGCGTTGATGGCCCAGGCGTAGTTCGCCGATGCGAGCGTGAAGGGCTCCTGGCCGTCTGCCGGAGGGAAGGCCTGGACGGTGATGTCGAGGCCGGTGGCGCCGCCGATCGAGGCCGCGGCTGAGCCGGGCGTCGCCGCCGTCAGCGCCGTGCCGCCACCGATGCCGGCGGTGATGTTGTCGAACGTGCCGCCCGCCGCGCCGTCCTGGAAGCAGCCGGTGTCGTTGAGCTCGATGATGTCGTCGAGCGTCTCCTGCCAGCCGTCGCTGTCGGCGAAGGTGACGTCGCCCGCGGCCCGCTGCTCGTTCCAGTCCGGGGTGCCCTCGTAGACGCGGGTGGCCGAGATGAGCTGGGCGAACAGGCCGGTGTTGAACGGCACGCCGCCGGCGAGGACCGTGAACGTCTTTCCGCCGTCGCGGGCCGCCTGGCAGGCGGCCAGCAGGTCGTCGTACGTCGCGGGGTACTCGTCGATGCCGACCTCTTCGGCGCCGGCGGAGTTGTAGATGAGGCCGACCGGGGCGAGCGCGGTGGGCTGACCGTAGACCTTGTCGTCGACGGTGTACTGCGCCTCGCTGCCCGCGGGGATGATGCCCGCGCTGGTGTCGTCGAGCGGCTCGAGGAAGCCTGCTTCGGCGAGCGTGACCACCGAGATCGGCTGGCCGGTACCGGGAGCGAGGATCATCGCGTCGGCGGCGTTGCCGGCCTGCAGCTGCGTGGTGACCTGCGTGTTGTACGCGTCCGACGGATACGGGATCACCTCGACCGGTACGCCGGTCTCCTCGGTGTACATGTCGGTGAGCTGCTGGTAGTAGTTGTCCGCGTCGTTCGCCTCGGCGACCATGAGCGTGAACCCCTTGTCGGCGGAGTCGCCGGAGTCTGCGCCGCTGTCGCCGCCGCCGGAACAGCCGGCGAGGATGAGGACCCCGGCGACGGGAGCCGCGAGAAGCGACCACCGGAGAGGCCGGGAAGCAGTGTGCTGTGGCATTTCGACCCTTTCGTGACTTCGTTGTCGCCAGCTCGGGTTGCTGGCTCGGCCTCGGGGCCGCACATCAAGCGTCGCACGATATGTAGGTTTCTGACATTAGCAGTGCTTATGTGCGGCAATTGCCTGGGTGATCCGCCATTTCGCCCAGGTCAGAGGGTCATCTCGATGAGCAGCGCCACGGGCCCTGCGAGGCCTGCAGCCAGCGGCGCGGCATTCTTCTCGAACACTTCGGCCATCGGCGCGAAGATCTCACCGGTGGGCACGGATGCCTCGGCGATGAGCCGATTGCGCCACGGATTGGCGATCTCGACCTCGAGCGCATTGTCGCCGGCCCTCACCGCCGCGGTCACGTCGACGTGGAACGGCGTCGTCCACGCGATCCCGCACTCGACGCCGTTGAGCACCACCCGGGCGATGTCGCCGACGCGCCCGAGCTCGAGCGTGATCCGCCCGTCGTCCGGTTGTCCGGTCAGCGTGAACCGCGTGCGATAGACCGCCGTTCCCGAGAACGCCCGTGCCTCGTCGTCGAGGTCGGTCCACGGCCGCGGTCCATCGGGCAGCGCGACCGGCGAGCGGCCGGGAAGCTCCAGCGTCCACGCTCCCTCGATCGTCCGACGATCGACGGTCCCGACGGCTGCCGCCGAACCGGGACCGCACGGCACCACGAACACCGAGCCGAACGGCGCCAGGGCGATCTCGAACGACCGGCGGTCACCGACCGCGCCGACGTCGACCAGCGGCGCGGTGCGGAGCGTGACCGGGTCCCACGCGCTGAGCGTCCCCACCTCGGCGGGCACGACGATCCGTGCGCTCACAGCCTCGGCGGTCGGATTGGCGAGGAACGTGATGCGCTGCCCGTCGACCACCCGCGCGATGGTGCGCAGCCTCGCCCCGACGACCTCGAGGTGCGGCGTGATGCCCAGCGTGCTCAGAGCTTCGCCGAGATTCGCCGTGGCCACGACTCGGCCACGCGCGCGCGGGCGAACCCAGATCTCGTCGCACAGCCGCGCGAACTCGACATCGGAGTCGGCGAGGGACGGCGACTGCTCGGGCGGCACGCCCACCACCGTCGCTCCCGCGTCGAGCAGCGCGGCGATCCGGCGCAGCGTCTCGTTGGTCAGGCGCCGACTCGAGCCGCCGAGGTGGAGCGCCCGGTATCGCGCGCCGTGCGCGACGAGCTCGCCGTCCTCCACCCGCAGCAGCGCCAGCGCGTCCGCCCCGACGTAGTCGAAGTCGAAGCCGTCCGGCACGGTCGCGTCGAAGCCGGCGTCGTAGAGGCCCGTCACCGGCGCCTCCTCGCCGACGAAGACGGCGATGTCGACCGCGGGCTCGCCCGACGAGAGCAGCGCCGAGCACCGCGCGAGGTAGTCGATCCACGGGCGTGCCATGCTCGCCCAGGTCTCGTTCGCGGTGAACGCCTGTCCGAGGAACGGCGCGAGCGCGATGCCCGGCGGCGGCGCCGCGAGCGGCTGGTGCGGCGACGTGTGGATGCAGAAGCGTGTCACGCCGAGCGCCAGCTGAAGGTCGGCGACATGCTTGAGGCTCTGCGGCGACGAGGCCCACGGGCGGTCGAAGCTCGTGAACGCCTCGGCGCCCGTCCACCGCCTGCCGTGAACATGCGCGACGGATGCTGCGCCCTTGAGGTCCGCGACATACGTCGGCCGCGGACCGGCTTCGGGGTCGAACGTCCACATGGCGCCCATCGGCACGTCGGCGTGCGCCCGCATCGCCAGGTCGTCGCCGAGCTGCGGCCGCCCGTCCTCGAGCGCCTCGGAGTAGTACGTCATGCCGCGGCGGTGCGCCTCGGCGGAGAGCGTTCCGTAGTACTCGGTCGCGAGCAGCTCCGAGAGCGTCCGACGGTAGTCGTAGAGGAATCGATCGGATGCCTCGGCTCCGCCCACGAGGTACCCGGTGAGCGTCGGCAGCCACGGCGTCGGGTCGTAGCCGCGCAGGTCGCGGAAGCGCTCGAGAATCCCGTCGGTCCAGTTCTGCGCCCCGGCCTCGATGCTGTCGCTGAGCACGGCGTCGTACCGACCGGGGGCGAACCGCTCGAGATGCCGCTCGAGGTACGCCGCGACCCGGCGGCCGTCGAGCTTGTCCACCTCGAGGCCCGTGGCGTCCGGCAGTGCCGGACCGTTGGTCTGGCCGGTGAGGGATGCCCCGATCCGCAGCACACGCCAGCGCCCGGGCGGAGCGTCCCACGTGAGGCGGGCGCCGTCGAGGTGGGCGGTGAGGTCGTGGATCTCGGACGGAGCCGTGGGGACCGTTCCGGCGATCGTGTCGATCGCGAAGTAGTCGGCGACGACGCCGAAGCCGGCCTTGACCTCGGCATGGTGCACGCGGGCGCCGGTGCGCAACGCGAACTCGGAGACGAGGAAGGCGTCGCTGCGGCGGAGCACCGGCGGCAGTCGCACGCCGTCGGCGACGGGCGGGAGCGCCTCGGCGGCGCTGGCGCCCGACAGCAGGAGCCGGAAGCGGCGGCCCGTGACCGGGGCGAACGTCGCAGATCTCGCCGGCACCGTCGTGGCCGGCAGGGTGATGACGTCGCGATAGGCGGTACCGTCGTCGCTCACCTGCAGCACGGCCTCGGGCGGTGGCGCGGCGCCGAAACCGCGCGGCCCGGGGAGGCCGAGCGTGACCGAGCGGACCGTCACGGGCTCGTCGAAGTCGAGCTCGAGCCATGCCGACGACCACGCGTCGGGATCTCGCGGGAGTGCGACGGCGCCGCCGAAGGAGCCGTCGACGAGCCGGTCGATGTCGTCGACGGGCGCGGAGCCGTGCACCCGGTCCGGACGGAGCGTCTCGTGCGCCGGCGCGGCCGGTAGGGCGACCACGCGCCAGTCCACCGCCCACGGTTCGCGCGGGTCCGCGCCGGGGCGTGGGGAGTCCTGGAAGGTGCCCGCGACCGCCGGCAGCGGCGGGAGCTCGACGGCGCGGCGCTCGCCGCCGTCGATGACGCACTCCGACCACACCACCTTCTTCATGGCGTCGGCGGGCTCCACCCACGGACCGCCCGAGGCGCTCCAGCCCGATGACGTCGCGACCGCGAGTTCGAGGCCGAGGTCGGCAGCCGTGCGCGACGTCGCCTGGATCGCCTCGTGCCAGGCATCCGTTCCCGGCCGCACCGGTTCGGGCACGACGAGGGGAACCCCCATGCCGCCGTCGAAGAGCTGCACACCGCGCACGCCGACATCGTGCAGCCAGGTCAGATCCCGCACGATGCCGGCGGGGTCGATGTTGCCGTCCATCCAGTGCCACCAGGCGCGCGGGCGCGCCTCGTCCGGCGGGTCGACGAAGTTCTGCCACAGGAAGGAGAGGCCCTCGGGCGCGCTCGACGATGACTCGGCCACGTCCTCATCCTGCGCGAGGAACGACCTGCCGCGGGGTCCTGAACCACTTATATCCGGTATTGCCAGAACTAATGTGTGCTTCCGACACAAGTGTGTGATAGTGGCTGTGACGCCGCCGGTGAAGGGGCGCATGACGACGAGGTCAGAGAGTAGATGACAGTGACGATCGAGCGAGACGCGACGCGCACCATCACGGTGCCACCCGAAGCACGACGCACGCCTCGGCCTCGCGGCCGCAAGCCCCTCATCAGCTACGGGCACTGGTGGTGGGCTCTTCCGGCCATCATCCTCGTCATCGCGGTGCACTATGTCGCCACCCTGACGGGAGGGTTCTTCGCCTTCACGAACTGGACCGGCCTCGGTGACTGGGAGTTCATCGGCCTCGACAACTTCGTGCGGATCTTCAACGACCCGCTCATGGTCGGCGCCGTGATCAATACGCTGTTCCTGGCGTTCGGCTCCGTCATCCTGACGAACATCCTCGGTCTCGGCTTCGCCCTGGCCATCAACCGCACGCTCAAGACCCGCTACATCCTGCGCACGCTGTTGTTCATGCCGGTCGTGCTGAGCCCCCTCGCGGTGGCCTACGTGTGGAAGTTCATCTTCCAGTTCAACGGGCCGCTCAACGGCTTCCTCGCCGCGATCGGCCTCGAAGAGATGCAGAAGGTCTGGCTCGCCGACCCCACCTGGTCGATCTGGGCGATCCTGCTCACGGTCGTCTGGCAGCAGACCGGCTTCGTCATGGTGATCTACCTGGCCGGCCTCGCCTCGGTGCCGGTCGAGCTGGAAGAGGCGGCCGCGCTCGACGGTGCCGGCGTCTTCAAGCGGTTCTGGCACGTCACGGTCCCCGGCATCCGTCCCTCCATCGCGATCGCCACGACGCTCGGCATCATCCAGGGCCTGCGCATCTTCGACCAGATCCTGGCGCTCACGGGCGGAGGGCCCGCCGGGGCCACCGAGACGCTCGCGACACAGGTCTACAAGCAGGCGTTCTCGCTCGGCCAGTTCGGTTTCGGCTCGGCGCTCGCGCTCGTGCTGACCTTGATCATCCTCGTCTTCGCCATCCTTCAGCAGTACGCGACGCGCGACCGCGACGCCGCTCGAAAGGCCTGACATGTTCCGGTACACCAAGCTCACCGCGGCTCGCGAGGTCCTCATCTGGATCATCACCCTGATCGGGCTGCTGCCGTTCTACTTCCTCATCGCCACCGCGTTCAAGACCGACCAGGAGGCGCTCACGACGAGCGCCATGGCTCCGCCGCAGTCGCTCGACTTCAGCGCGTTCATCGAGGTCCTGACGACCGGAGGGCGCAACAGCATCCCGATGGCGATGCTCAACAGCGCGATCATCACGGCCGGCGCGATCTTCGGCCTCGTGCTCTTCGGCTCGGTCGCCGCGTACGTCATCACGCGGCGCACGCGCGCCTGGACGAACCTGACGTTCTACCTCGTGCTCATCGCGATCATCCTGCCGGCGCAGCTGGGCACCGTGCCGCTCTACATCGGGGCGCGCTCCGTGGGCCTCACCGGCAACGCGATCGGCATGATCCTGCTGTGGATCGGCATCCTGCTGCCGTTGTCGGTGTTCCTCTACGCCAGCTTCTTCCGCGGCCTCACGACCGAGTACGAAGAAGCGGCCGTCATCGACGGGGCCTCGCCGACGCAGGCGTTCTTCCGTGTCGTGCTTCCGCTCATGGCCCCGGCGACCGGCACGGTCGCGATCCTCGCGGGCCTCATCGTCTGGAACGACTTCTTCAACTCGCTGATCTTCCTAGGCGGCTCGACGACGCAGACGCTGCCCGTCGCGATGTACACGTACGTCGGCGGCCTCGTATCGGCGTGGAACAAGATCTTCGCCGTCGTGATCATCTCGATGATCCCGATCCTGCTCTTCTACATGTTCGCCCAGAAGAAGTTCATCCAGGGCTTCGCCGGCGGCCTGAAGGGCTGAGGCGCTGGTTCCGCCGCGGTCGCGGACATCTACCGATTCGAGGACGGCCGGATCGTCGAGCACTGGGACGTGCGGCAGCAAGTCCCCGTGCATGCCGTCCACGACCACCCGATGTTCTGAAACCAGGAGAGTCATGTACCAGCTCGCACCCAACATCGAACTGCTCTTCACCGAGGCAGGCGATTACCACGACCGCGTGCGCGCGGCCGCTGCGGCCGGATTCGACGCCGTCGAGATGTGGGGCCCCACCGGAGCGGACGCTCCCGCGACGCCCAAGGATCTGCCGGCGCTCAAGGCCGCGCTCGAAGAGACCGGCACGCAGCTGACCGCTCAGCTCGCGGAGCCCCGCACGCAGTTCATGATCCCGCCGTGGGACCACTCGGAGTTCTACCGCAAGCTCGACGAGGGTGTCGCGATCGCCACCGACCTCGGCTGCCCGCGCATGGTCGTCGGCAGCGGCACGGGCTTCGGCGGCTGGAAGCGCCAGGTGCAGCTCGACAAGCTGGTCGAGATCTACCAGAAGGCCATCGCGCAGATCGACGGCTCCGGCATCACGCTCGTGCTCGAGCCGGTCAACGTGCGCGTCGACCACCCCGGCTCGCTCCTGGACCGCACCGCCGAGGCCGTCTATGTCGCGCGCGGCGTCGCGTCGCCGCAGTTCGGTGTGCTGTACGACATCTACCACTCGGCCGTCGAGGGCGAGGACATGGCCGTCGAACTGGCCGGCGCGGGCGACCTCGTGAAGTACGTCCAGCTCGCCGACGCCCCTGGCCGCGGCGAACCGGGCACCGGCGACCTCGACTGGGCGGAGCGCTTCGGCATCCTCCGCGCCAGCGGCTACGACGGGCCGATCGGCCTCGAGTATTACCCGACGGTCGAGTCCGCAGCATCCGTCGCGCTCATCCGTGAGCTGGCGGTCACGGCATGAGCCGCTACCCCGCGTCGGTCGACGTCGCGATCGTGGGCAGCGGTCCCGCCGGTGCGACGTACGCGCGCATCCTGAGCGAGGAGGCGCCGGATGCCTCGATCGCGATGTTCGAGGTCGGGCCCACGGTCTCCGACCCGCCGGGCGCCCACGTGAAGAACATCGAAGACGCAGAGCGCCGTGCCCGGGCGCAGGAGCGCTCGGAAGGCCCCGGGGCGGGCGCGGCGACGGTCAACTCGCCCGGAGCGGTGAAGTCGGGTGAGCGGCGCGCCCGCCCCGGCACCTACCTGCTCGCCGACGGCTACCAGCTCGACGGGGAGGACGGCCTTCCGGTCGCTGCCTTCTCGAGCAACGTCGGGGGCATGGCGGCCCACTGGACCGGCGCCTGCCCGCGTCCGGGTGGGAGCGAGCGCATCGCGTTCCTCGACGACCTCGACGACCTGCTCGCTGACGGCGACCGCCTCTTGGGGGTGACGACGGATGCCTTCGACGCGGCGCCGTTCACCGCGCTCGTGCGCGACCGGCTCGCGGCTGTCGTCGACGACGGCCGCGCGGAGGCCGCGCGCGTGCAGCGCATGCCGCTCGCGGTGCACCGGCGAGACGACGGACGGCTGGCGTGGTCGGGCTCGGATGTCGTGCTCGGCGACGTCACGCGCGCGAACCCACGGTTCTCGCTGTTCGACGAGTCGCTCGTGGCGCGCGTGCTCGTCGAGGACGGTCGCGCCGTCGGCGTCGAGGTCCGGGATCTGCGCACCGGTGAGGTGCACGCGGTGCGCGCCCGTGCCGTCGTGGTCGCCGCGGATGCGCTGCGCACCCCGCAGGTGCTGTGGGCGTCGGGCGTGCGCCCCGCTGCGCTCGGGCGCATGCTCAACGACCAGACGCAGGTGGTCTACGCCTCGCGACTGCGCGACGTCGAGCCGCCCGCAGAGGACGGGATCGCAGCATCCGGAGCCCTCAGCGAGCAGAGCGGGGTCAGCTGGGTGCCGTTCACGGACGAGATGCCGTTCCATGGGCAGATCATGCAGCTCGACGCGTCGCCGGTGCCGCTCGCGGACGACGACCCGGTGATCCCGGGGTCGATCGTGGGACTCGGACTGTTCTGCGCGAAGGACCTGCAGTGGGAGGACCGCGTCGAGTTCTCGGATTCGGAGCAGGACTCGTACGGGATGCCGGCGATGCGGCTGCACTACACGCTCACCGATCGCGATCACGCCGTGCTCGATCGCGCGCGGGAGGAGATCGTCGAGCTGGCGAAGGCCGTCGGCGAGCCGATCGGCGACCGGCCGTTCACGATGCCGCTCGGTGCGTCGCTGCACTACCAGGGCACGACCCGCATGGGTGAGACCGACGACGGGCGGAGCGTCTGCGGCCCCGACAGCGAGGTGTGGGGTGTGCCCGGCTTGTTCGTCGCCGGCAACGGCGTGATCCCGACGGCGACGGCGTGCAACCCCACGCTGACGTCGGTCGCGCTCGGGGTGCGCGGAGCGCGTCATATCGCTCGAACCCTCACGCCCGGTCGTTGAGCGAGCGAAGCGAGACGAAACGCCTCGAATCGACGGCCAACTCTTGCTTATGTCTGATTCAGACATTAGAGTGTAGAAACAAGAAGTAAGTGTCAAGGAGGACTCTGTGATCCCCGATCGCATCATCGAGCAGGGAACGCTCACTACCGACGGCGCCCGCGTCTCGGTCGAGGTTCGGCTGCCGTGGTACCGCGCACTGCCCGCCTCGTGCATCGGCCGCGCCACGCTCACCGTCGACGGGGTCGAGGTGCCGGCCGATTCCCTCCGCTGGGGGATGAACGGCCAGACCTTCACCTTCGACGAGCTCGTGCCGAACACCGACGAGTGGTGGTTCCCCACCGACTCCGCCGTTCTCTCGGGCGACCTCGAGCTCGCCGACGAGACCGAGCACAAGGTCGAGGTCGGCCTCACCCTCTACATCCCGTACATCGTCATCGGCGCCGACGAAGTGCTCCACATCGAGGAGCGCGACGCGAAGACCCTGACCGCACGAAAGGCGGTGGCGGCATGACCACGCTCGGCTCGCCCATCCAGGGCGTCACGCTCTACAGCTTCACCCGCGCCTTCCATGGCCGCGAATACGACCTCGAGGGCCTCATCCGCAAGGTGGCGGCCGACGGCTACGGCCCCGGCCTCGAGATCATCGGTTTCTCGAGCTTCCGCGGCTTCCCCGAGATCGACGACCGCTTCGCCGGCTGGTTCCGCGACCTCGTCGACGAGACCGGACTCGTCACCACCTCGCTGGCCGTGAACGCCGACATCGGCATCCACCGCGACCGGCTCCTCACCCAGGACGAGCTGCTCGAGTACATGCGCCGCCAGATCGCGGCCGCCGCCAAGCTCGGGTTCCCGATCGCGCGCGTGCAGATCTCGATCACGCCCGACTCGATGGAGGCGCTCGCGCCCATCGCCGAGGAGTACGGCGTCACGCTCGCCCTCGAGGTGCATGCCGACCAGTACGCCTCGCACCCGCGCATCCTGGCGCTGCGCGACCGCTACGAGAAGGTCGGCTCGCCGTTCCTCGGCTTCACCATGGACTGGGGTGCCACCGTTTCCGGTTTCGCGCCGTCGCTGCTCGAGGCCTACCGCCGCCGCGGCGCGTCGGAGGAGCTCCTCGGCAAGGTGGTCGAGCTGTGGAACGAGTTCTACGAGCAGGGCCCGCCCGCCGACCAGGCGGACCACGGGCAGCGCTTCGGACGGTTCATCGGCCTGGCCGCGCAGAACGGCCGCCCCGATCTCGGAATCGACTTCGGCATCAACGGCACGGGGCTGTTCGGCCCCGCGCGCGTCGACGACTGGCTCGAGATCTTCCCGTGGATCAAGCACGTGCACGGCAAGTTCTTCGGCATCGACGAATCAGGCGAAGAGCCCTCGGTGCCGGTGCGCGACCTCGTGACCCTGCTCGTCGAGAACGGCTACAACGGCGCCATCTCGAGTGAGTACGAAGGCTGGCACTGGAACCACTGGCAGTCGCCCTTCGACATCATCGCGGGCGAGCAGGCCGTGCAGCGCTCGGCTGCGCAGACGGCAGGGTCGCGCATGGTGACGGATGCTGCGGCCGCGCGCACGCAGCTGGCCCAGTGGCTGCCCAGCACCGAAGGGGCGAAGGCATGAGTGCCGACATCGCCGGCACCGGCATCCGCCTCGGCACGACGCTGTACTCGATGACGAGCGAGTTCGCCGCCGGGCTCTACACGCCCGAGACGCTCATCGCCGCCGTCGCCGCGAACGGCATCGGACCGGGCGTCGAGTTCAACATCGCGCAGCTGCTGCGCACGTACCCCGACGTCGACGATGCCTTCGTCAAGGTGTGGTTCGACGCGCTCGAGAAGTACGAGCTCGAGCCCAGCGCTGTCGGCACGAACCTCGACATGGGGCGCCGCAAGGACCGCGACATGACGCCCGACGAGGAGCACGACTTCCTCGCGCGGCAGCTGAAGACCGCGCACACGCTGGGCTTCAAGAGGGTCGTGATCCGCTCCGCAGGCAAGGAGCTGCTGCGCAGCCTCCTTCCGCTCGCCGAGAAGTACGACCAGCGGCTCGGCTACGAGATCCACGCGCCCGAGGGGCCGAACAGCCCCAAGGTGCTGCAGATCCGCGAACTCTACGAAGAGCTGGGCAGCGATCGGCTCGGCTTCACCGCAGACTTCTCGTCGACGATGCACAGCCTCTCGCCGCGCCTGCTGGGCACCCTTCGCCAGATGGACATGCCGGAGGAGTACTTCCCGGTGATGGACGAGATCTGGCACAAGCCGCTGCCGATGCACGTGCGGAACCAGGAGTTCGAGGACTACCTCACGGCGCAGGGCTGGGACTTCCTCAAGGCCGGTCCGTTCACGCGCCTCGCCTTCAACATGCACGGGCTCGTCCCGCCGGAGGAGTGGCTCGACATCATGCCGCAGATCTTCCACGTGCACGCGAAGTTCTACGACATCGGCGCCGACGGCGAAGAGCCCGCGATGGACATTCCGCGCATCGTGAAGCAGTTCGTCGAGGGCGGCTATCAGGGCTACCTCTCGAGCGAGTGGGAGGGTCACGCGTTCTCCGACCTCGGCGAGGCGGACCCCATCGACCTCGTGAAGAAGCAGCACGCGCTCATGCGGCGTGCGATCGAAGAGACCGTCGCCGCCCGCTCCGGCGCGGCGGTCTGAGGCCGGGAAGGATCAGCCATGGCCACCCACAACTCGCTCTTCTCCGAGAAGGACGTCCGCCGCACCGACGACGGCATCGCCATCTCGGTGCAGCTGCCCTGGTACCGCAGCCTCTGGCTTTCGGCGGTCGACGATGTCGCAGCATCCGTCAACGGCGTCCAGGTCCCCAAGGAGTCGCTGCGGTTCGAGCTGCAAGGGCGCAGCTACCGCATCGACGAACTGCCCCAGCAGTCCGAGACCCTCTGGTTCGTCGCCGACCGCCCCGACGTCGTGATCTCGCTCGACCAGGCGCCCGCGTCGGGTGAGAAGCTCACCGTCGAGGTCGTCCTCACGATGCGCCTGCTCTACATGCAGATCATGCCGGGCACAGACGGCGGCCCCGGCCGCTACGTCACCAATCGCGTGCCGGTCGAGCGTGAGGTCGTGCTCGCATGACGCTCCGCGTGGCCATGATCGGCTACGGGTTCATGGGCGCCGCGCACTCGGTCGGGTGGCGGCAGGCGCCGCACGTGTTCTCCCTGCCCGACGACGTCGAGATGGCCGTCCTCGTCGGACGCAACGTCGAGGCGGTGGCGGATGCTGCCGCCCAGTGGGGCTGGGCCGAGTCGGCGACCGACTGGCGCGAGGTGATCGAACGCTCCGACATCGACATCGTCGACATCGTCACGCCCGGCGACTCGCACGCCGAGATCGCCATCGCGGCGCTCGAGGCCGACAAGCACGTGCTGTGCGAGAAGCCGCTGGCCAACACCGTCGAGGAGGCCGAGGCGATGGCCGAGGCTGCCGCCCGCGCCGCCGCGCGCGGCGTGCGGTCGATGGTCGGGTTCACCTACCGCCGCGTCCCGGCGGTGACGTTCCTGCGGGACCTGATCGCGCAGGGCGCGGTCGGCAGGATCGCGCACGTGCGCGCGGCGTACCGGCAGGACTGGCTCGTCGACCCTGAGATGCCGCTTGCCTGGCGCCTGCAGAAGGAGCACGCGGGTTCGGGCGCACTCGGCGACATCGGCGCCCACATCATCGACATGACGCAGTTCGTGACGGGGCTGGACGTGACCGAGGTCTCGGGCGTGCTCGACACCATCGTGAAGCAGCGTCCGCTGCAGGGATCCGGCTCCGGACTCTCCGGCACCGCGGCCGAGGGGTACGGCGAGGTCACCGTCGACGACGTCGCGATCTTCACCGGTCGCCTGTCCACCGGCGCCCTGGTGTCGTTCGAGGCGACGCGCTTCGCCACCGGCCGCAAGAACGACCTCTCGATCGAGGTATCCGGTTCCACCGGCGCGCTGCGCTTCGACCTCGAGGATCTCAACACGCTGTGGTTCTACGACCGCACGGCGCCCGAGGCCACGCAGGGCTTCACGCGGATCCTCGTCACCGAGGCGCAGCATCCGTACGTCGCCTCATGGTGGCCGGCCGGTCACATGCTCGGCTACGAGCACGGGTTCAGCCACCAGGTCGTGGACCTCGTGACCGCGATCAGCGAGGGCACCGACCCGCACCCGTCCTTCGCCGAGGGGCTGTCGGTGCAGCGCGTGCTGGCCGCTGTGGAGGAGAGCTCGCAGAGCGACTCCGGCTGGGTGCGCGTCGGTGCGCCGGTCGCGGCCGAGACGACCACGGGGTGACCCGCTGCCACCGGCGCATCGCCGGATAGGTTCATAACAACAAGCGAAGGAGCTTCGATGCCTCGTCCGATCACCCTGTTCACGGGCCAGTGGGCCGATCTGCCGTTCGAGGAGGTCGCGCGGCTCGCGGGAGAGTGGGGCTACGACGGGCTCGAGATCGCGTGCTGGGGCGACCACATCGACGTGTCGCGCTGGGATGACGCGGACTACGTGCAGTCGCGCCGCGACATCCTCGAGCGCAACGGCCTGAAGGTGTGGACGATCTCCAACCATCTCGCAGGTCAAGCGGTGTGCGACGACCCGATCGACGAGCGTCACCGCGACATCCTGAACGACCGGGTGTGGGGCGACGGCGAGCCGGAGGGCGTGCGTCAGCGCGCCGCCGAAGAGCTGAAGATGACGGCGCGGTTCGCGGCGAAGCTCGGCGTGAAGACGGTCACCGGGTTCACCGGATCCTCGATCTGGAAGGCCGTGGCGATGTTCCCCCCGGCCTCGGACGAATGGATCGCCGCCGGCTACCAGGACTTCGCCGACCGGTTCCACCCCATCCTCGACGTGTTCGAAGAGGTCGGGGTGCGGTTCGCGCTCGAGGTGCACCCGTCCGAGATCGCCTACGACTACTGGACGACGAAGGCGACGCTCGACGCAATCGGGCACCGCGCGAGCTTCGGCATCAACTTCGACCCGTCGCACTTCATGTGGCAGCAGCTGGACCCGGTGGCCTTCGTGCTCGACTACGCGGAGCACATCTTCCACGTGCATGTGAAGGAGTCGATCACCAACCTCGACGGCCGCAACGGCGTGCTCGGCTCGCACTTGCCCTGGGCCAACCCGCGTCGCGGCTGGACGTTCGTGTCGACCGCGCACGGGCAGGTGCCGTGGGAGCCGCTGTTCCGCGCGCTCAACGCGATCGGCTACGACGGCCCCACCTCCGTCGAGTGGGAGGACGCCGGCATGGACCGCCTGCAGGGCGCCCCTGAGGCGATCGCGTTCGTGCGCAAGCTCAACGCGATCACCCCGCCCGCGGCCGCGTTCGACGCCGCGTTCTCGACCAAGTCCGACTAGGCCCGATCCACAGCCGCCAGCGCGCGCTGTGCGAGCGCGAGGTGCGCGCGGGTCGTCGCCGCCGGATCGTCGTCCAGCCACTCGTGGCCGCCCCACTCGCTGGTGAGGGTGCCGGTGAAGCCGGTGCGTCGCAACGCCGCCCCGATGTCGGCGATCGGCGCGGACACGCGGCCGTCGGTGTCGTCGAGATCCCAGAACTTCAGGTGCACGCCGGCGGTGAGCGGCAGCAGCGGCTCGAGGTCGGCGACGTCGGATCGGCCGAAGCGCACGAGCAGATTCATGAAGAGCCTATGGACGGAGGGCGGCACGCGTCCCTCGCGGAGGGCGGCGATCACCGCCTCGTGAGTTGCGGGCGCGCGCCACTCGGTCTCGAGGCGGTGCACCAGCGCATCGTCGACGCCGCCCCGGCGAAGCTCGTCCAGGTATGTCGGCGGCAGCGAGGGCATGAGCAGGCTGATGTCGACCAGCACCCGGATGCGGGGGTCATCGAGTCCCTGCAGCAGCTCGAGGTTCGCCGCGACCGCAGGCGCGTCGAGCGTCTGCTGCCCCTGGATCTCCTCGTAGAGGACCACGTCCAGCTCCTGGAGCACCGGCTGCGCGAGGCGCATCAGCTCCGGACCTGTCTGACCGAACGGCACGCGCACACCGCGGGCGCCCAGCCGGGCTGCCGCGCGCAGCTGCGGCACGAGGAACGCGAGCCGCTCCTGCTCGGTGCGCCGATACGTCGGCGAGATCCAGTCGTCGAGGCTCGCGCCGACGATCGTCACGGCGCCGCCCGCCGAGGCCAAACGCTCGCGGAACGCATCCACGTCCACGTCGGACAGCTCGGGGAACGAGCGCCACA
Source organism: Microbacterium sp. Soil_C_42 (assembly GCF_057656735.1). Lineage (NCBI taxonomy): Bacteria > Bacillati > Actinomycetota > Actinomycetes > Micrococcales > Microbacteriaceae > Microbacterium > Microbacterium sp. Soil_C_42. Next base: position 49,078 of record NZ_JBDGJU010000008.1, on the reverse strand, counting down.
CCTGGCCCGCCTCGATCTCGATGGTCGATGCGACGCCGTCGGCGACGACGCCGATCGCGATGTCGTCGGCTGTGCGCTCGGCGCGGATCACCTCGGGTGTCCAGTTGAATGCGCTGGCCGAGACAGTCCAGTCGCCGCGAACCTCGTCGCGCGGAGCGTGTGCCCGGTCCTCGACGTTCACGATGCGCGGGGTCGAGTGAGGGCGAACGGATGCTGCACCCCCGAGCACGAGCGGCCGTTCGGCGCGGAACGGCAGGAGGAGCGGCCCGGACGGCCCGGCCTGCAGGTAGGGCACCACGAGGACGAACGACACCGAGATGTCGTGGGCGCCGGGAGGCAGCATCCGTTCGCCGCGCAGTTCGAGCCGGTCCTGGATGAACCACCAGCCTTGCTCGGCCTGGAGGGCGTCGGGCTCGACCTCGCGCTCATCGAGCCGGGCGGTGACCGAGACGGGGGAGCCGTCGATAGAGACCGCGAGATCGGTGACGGCCGCCAGCGGCATGGACCGGATCCACGGCAGGCTCACGCGCAGGGCGAAACCCGACTCCGTCGCGACGAGCGCATCGTTCAGCAGCAGCGGCAACGCCATCGTGTTCACTCCCTTGTGCTGGCACCGGCAGAACCGGCTTCAGACAGGAAGCTACACGCTTTTGTCGTTTTTCGTAAGAAGTTGTCGAGAACGACGAGAGTCCTACGCCACCGCTTCGAGAGCGCCGCGGATCGCCACGACGGTAGGCCGCCCGTCGCCGAACCAGCGAGGGAAGGTGACCTCGAAGAGCTGCTCGCGCACCATCTCGACACCGCCGCGCAGCGGCTCGCGCCGGTCGTTGACGGACTGAGCGATCGTCAGGTCGCGCGTGGCGAGGGGGAGCGACAGCTCGTAGACGCGCTGACGCACCTCGGCCAGCAGCAGCTCGCCGGCGCCGGCCATGGCGCCGCCGATCACGATGACCGACGGGTTGAACATGTTGACGAGCGCGGCGATCGACTCTCCGACGACGCGGGCCGAGCGCTGCACGAGCCGGATCGCGAGGGCGTCGCCGTTCTCGGCCGCGATCGAGATCAGCTCGGGCGTGAGCTCCTCGCCGTCGGCGACAGCTGTGGCGAGCACGCCCGTGGCGCCGGCCTCGATCTCGGCGAGGGCGTCGCGGATCATCGCCCATCCGCCGGCGACGGCTTCGAGGCATCCGATCTTGCCGCAGCGGCAGAGAGCATCCGAATCGCGCACCCGCACGTGGCCTATGTCGCCGGCGGCGCCGTTGACGCCGCGATGGATGCGGCCGTGCGAGAGGAGGCCGGCGCCGATGCCGGAGCCGATCTTGCAGTAGATCAGGTCGAGGCGGTCGTCGTCGCGGCGGGCCCGCTCTCCGAATGTGAGGAGGTTCACGTCGTTGTCGACCCAGACGGGAGCGTCGTAGCGCTGCTCGAAGCGGCGGCGCACGTCGAAGCCGTTCCAACCGGGCATGATCGGCGGTGCGACAGGACGACCGCTGTCGAAGTCCACGGGGCCGGGCACTCCGACGCCGATGCCCCAGACCGGCACGTCCGGGGTGCGCGCGAGCACCTCGTCGATCATGCTCAGGGCCTTGTCGAGGGTCTCCGTGGGACCGCGGGCGATGTCCCACGGCGAATGCTCCTGATCGATGACGTCGCCGTCGAGGAGCGCCACGCCGACGTGGATGTGGAGCGCGCCGAGTGCGCAGACGACGATGCGTCCGGCGTCGCCGCGGAAGCGGAGGGTGCGCGGTGCGCGGCCCCCCGACGAGGGGCCGAACTCGCCGTCGGCGAGGTAGCCCATCTCGATCGCGTGGTCGACGCGCTGCGTCACGACGCCACGGCCGAGACCGGTCACGCGGCCGATCTCGGGACGGGTGGCGGCCTCACCGGTGCGAACCATGTTGACGATGCGGAGAAGGCTCGTCATCTCGTCGGTCTGTGCGCCGAACCTCAGCGTGGACTCTCTGGCCATGGTCGATTCTTACATAACACTGCACGCTAGACGCGGAAATCGAGACATCTATAGTCAAACGGCTTCACACTTAGGTACGCTTCCAGCCGAAGTAAGGAGGCGATCATGGCGCGTGGTGTGGGCATCATCGGCGCGGGGCCTGGAGTGGCGGCGCTGCATCTTCCGACGCTCGCGCGCGTGGGCGATGCCTTCCGCGTCGTGCACATCGCCGACGGGGGAAGTGGCCGCTCGGCGGCACTCGCGGCGCGGGTGGGTGCGCGGTCGTCGACGGGTGTCGACGCCATCATGGCGGATCCGGAGGCCGAGGTCGTCGCGATCTGCAGCCCGCCCGCCCAGCATGCGGCGCAGATCATCGCGGCCGTCGCCGCCGGCAAGCGCGCGGTGTTCTGCGAGAAGCCCATCGGCACGACGGTCGCCGAGGCGGAAGAGGCCGTCGAGGCGTGCCGCCGCGCCGGGGTGCCGCTGATCGTCGGCACGAACCACTACTTCGACCCGGCGTGGGGCCGGGCCAAGCATCACCTCACCGTGTCGGGCGGGCCGGTCGTCTCGATCTCGGTCACGCTCGCGCTGGCGCCCAACGCGCGGTATCACGAGCTCGTCACCGAGCTGCCCGCATCGCCGGCCGCCGGCCGGGGCGCTCCCGACCTGACGCGCGCCGCGGTTGCCGCGGGCGTCGTACGCCAGCTTCTCACCGGGCTCGCGATCCACGACATGCCGCTCGTGCGTGATCTGGTCCCGCGCTTCGAGCGCGTCGTCTTCGCGCGGGCGCTGCCCCCGCTCGGGTACGCGGTCGGCTTCGTCGCCGGCGGGGTTCCGGTCCAGCTCACGACGGTGATGCTCCCGGAGGGCGCCGACACGCTCTGGCGCATCGCCGTCGCGACGGCCTCCGACCGGCTCGACGTCAGCTTCCCGCCCCCGTTCGTGCACGCGGGCGGAGCGCGGGTGCGCGTGCGCGCCGCGGACGGCCGCGACACGATCTACGCGCACGATCCCGGCGACGGATACGTCGCGGAGTGGCGCGCCCTCGCGGAGCTGCTCGACGCCGGTCTGCCCGTGGAGTACGACGAACTGCTCGACGACGCCCGCTACGCCCTGCGGCTGGCCGACGCCGCGGCAGAGCTGATCGGAGCCGCAGCATGACGACGCCCGTTCGCACCGACCTCGACGCCTACCGCATCGCGGTGGCCGAGCTGCCCGAGAGCGCGGTGGCGAGCCGTGACACGAAGGGTGCGGTCGCCGTCGTGCCCGGGGGCGACGGGTGGTGGGTGGTGGCCTCTGATGCGATCGCCGCCGGCGCGGCGGCCGTCGTCGTCGCGCAGCCCGCCGTCGCCCCGATCGAGGCGCTCGAGGCTCTGGGCTCGCTCGCCGGTGCGACGCCCGTGGTCGTGGAGCGCCCGCTGCTGCGCGCCGACCTGGTCGCCGGAGTGGGCGCTTCGATCGAGGAGCTCCCCGCTCCCGGCGCGCTCGTCGTCGAGTGTCATGCGCCCGCGCGCACCCTCGCTCCGGCGTTGCGCGACGCGATCGGGTGGGCGCGGGTCCTCGCGCGCGCTCCGCTCGCCCCTCTGACGACCGAGTCGTGGGGCGGCCGCGTGCTCGCGCTCCTCGGGTCCACAGAGGGCGCTTCCGTGTCGATCGTCGCCGCCGTGCAGCCGGGCGCGCCGATTCCCGGCTGCGTGCGGATCACCTCGATCGCCCCGACGCGCGTGGAGATCGACGCCGATATCGAGACCGTCGCCTGCGTCACGGATGCCGCGGGTCGCGGCATCCTTCCCGCGCTCTTCGAGAGCTCCGAGCGCGTCGCGCTGCGCCGCGCGATCGCGGCGGTCCGCACGGACGAGTCGCCCTCCGATCTCGCGGATCTGCGCCATGACACGGCGCTCGCGGCCGCGCTCCTCACCGCACCGACCTCATAAACGTCGGTGATTCGAGGGATAGCCGATATGGGATTCCTCGATATGCCCGAGTTCGGCGAAAGTGGGTGACGGGATCACCCCGATGACTCACCGAAAGGGATCGAAGATGATCAAGCTTCTGTCGCATCTGTCGTATGTGGCCATCACGTCTCCGGATGTCGAGGCATCCGTCGACTTCTACGTCAACCAGGTCGGCCTCACCGTCGTCGACCGCGTCGACGGCGCCGTCTACCTCCGCTGCTGGGGCGACTACTACGCCTACTCGGTCGTGGTCGTGCCGGGCGACGAGCCGGGTCTCGTGACCGCCGCGTGGCGCACCTCGAGCCCCGAGGCGCTCGAGGAGGCCGCCAAGCGCGTCGAGGCCGCCGGCATCCAGGGCGAGTGGATCGACGTCCACAAGATCGGCCGTGCCTATCAGTTCACCGGCCCGTGGGGCCACACGCTGACCCTGCACTGGGATGTCACGCGCCACCACGACACCGAGGGCGACGCGGCGTCGATCTACCCCGACCGCCCCTCGCGCCGCAGCAAGGTCGCGGGCGCTCCGCGTCAGCTCGACCACGTCACGATCGCGACGAGCGACGTCGACGCCTTCGTCCAGTGGTACGTCGACGTGCTCGGCTTCCGCTTCATGGCCCGCACGCAGCTCGACGAGGCGCCGATCTCTGTGTTCTCGGTGCTCACGACGAACGAGAAGTCCCACGACCTCGGCGTCGTGCTCGACGGCTCGACCCGCGCCGGGCGCGTGAACCACTACGCCTTCTGGGTCGACACCCGCGAGGAGCTGCTCATCGCCGCCGACGTGCTCGGCGAGAACGGCTACCCGATCGAGTACGGCCCGTCGATCCACGGCATCGGCGAGCAGAACTTCCTCTACTACCGCGAGCCCTCGAGCCTGCGCATCGAGCTCAACACCGGCGGCTACCGCAACTACGTGCCCGACTGGGAGGCCAACACGTGGAAGCCGTCGCAGGGGTCGAACAACTTCTACCGCAACAGCGCCATGCCGATGTCGATGACGGAGTCCTTCCCGCCCGCCGACGGTCCGTCGGCGACGGAGGAGGGCGTTCCGGACGAGATCAAGGACGCCCTGCTGAACCCCTACGCCAAGCACGGCCAGGGCTGACAGGCTCGAGGGTGGGGATGCCGGAGGCGTCCCCACCCTCGCACCACGTTCCGAACCACGGATCTGGAGAGAACATGACGACGTCGTCACACGGACTGACCGCCCCCTTCGCCCTCGCGCGCTTCCGCGACGGCGATTCCGTGCGTCTCGGGCTCGTCGCCGGCGACCGCATCCGCGCGGTCTCCGATGACGATCTCGGCGCCGCTGGACTCAACGCCTTCCTGGCGCATCCCGATTGGGACCGCCTCCGCGCGCTTGCCTCACACGACGGGGGGTGGATGCCGCTGGCCGACGTCGTGCTCACCGCCCCGGTCGAGCCCCGCCAGGTGGTGCAGGCGGGCGCGAACTATCGCGAGCACGTCATCGAGCTGGTCGTTGCCGGCCTCACGCAGGACCCCTCCCGCTCGCCCGAGGAGGCGCGCGAGTTCGCGGCCAAGATGATGGACGACCGCCGTGCGAACGGCGAGCCGTACTTCTTCCTCGGCCTACCCACTGTCGTCGTCGGAGACGACGTGCCGCTCGTGCTGCCCGGCTACAGCGAGGTGCACGACTGGGAGCTGGAGCTCGCCGTTGTGATCGGCACCGAGGCGTTCCGCGTCTCCCGCGAGGACGCGCTGAATCACGTCGCGGGCTACACGATCGTCAACGACGTCACGACCCGCGACCTCGTCTTCCGCAAGGACATGAAGGAGATCGGCACCGACTGGTTCCGCTCCAAGAACGCCCCCGGCTTCCTTCCGACCGGTCCCTTCCTGGTGCCGGCGCCCTTCGTGGCGGGGGAGGACCTCACGGTGCGACTCGATCTCAACGGTGAGACGATGCAGAACGGGTCGACGAGCGACCTCCTCTTCGACATCCCGGCGCTCATCTCTGCCGCTTCCCAGACGACGGCGCTGCTGCCCGGCGATCTGCTGCTCACCGGGAGCCCTCCCGGGAACGGCCAGCACTGGAAGCGGTTCCTGCGTGACGGCGACGTCATGACGGGATCCATCTCGGGCCTCGGCACCCAGGTGGTCCGCTGCCTCGCGGAAGGACCGGCGGTATGAGCGCACCGAGCGAGAACCCCGCCGACCTCGACCGCAACGACCCCGAGGCCGAGATCGCCGCGCGCGCCGAGGCGTTCCGCAACTGGGGCCGCTGGGGTGAGGACGACGTGCTCGGCACGCTCAACTTCATCGATGCCGCCAAGCGCGTCGAGGCCGCCGCCCTCGTGCAGGACGGCGAGGTGATCTCGCTCGCGCAGGCGTTCGACACGAACGGCCCGCAGAAGGGGTGGCGCCGGCGCACCAATCCGGTGCACACGATGACCGACACCGGCACCGACGCCGAGCGCGGCAACCAGGGCTTCCCGCACGGCATCGGCGGCGCCGACGACGTGATCGCGATGCCGCTGCAGTGCTCCACCCAGTGGGACGGGCTCGGGCACATTTTCGACCACGGCAACGCCTGGAACGGCCGGCGTGCGGGCGACGTCGTCACGAGCGACGGCGACCTCGTCACGGGGATCGAGCACGCGGCATCCGTCATCGTCTCGCGGGGGGTGCTGCTGGACGTGGGCCGCCATCTCGCGCCTGACACCGGCGAGCTCGCCGACGGCTACGCGATCACCGTCGCCGACATCGAGGCGACCATCGCCGCGCAGGGCGCGTCGAGCAGCGTCGGCCGCGGCGACATCGTGCTGGTGCGCACCGGCCAGTACGCCCGCACGCGGCGCGATGGTTGGGGCGAGTACGCCGGCGGACCCGCGCCGGGTCTGTCGCTCACCACGGCAGGGTGGCTGCACCGCACCGAGATCGCCGCGATCGCCACCGACACGTGGGGCTTCGAGGTGCGGCCCAATGAGTTCGACGCACCGGCGTTCCAGCCGCTGCACCAGGTCGTGATCCCGAACATGGGACTCACGATCGGCGAGATGTGGAATCTCGACGCCCTCGCCGACGCGTGCGCGGCGCGCGGGCGCTGGGACTTCCTGCTGTCGGCGGCGCCGCTGCCGATCACGGGGGCGGTCGGCTCGCCGATCAACCCCGTCGCGATTCTGTGATCCCCCGAAGACAAGAACAGAGAGGTTCTGACATGACCGCAGTGAACAAGGTCGCGATCGCCGGAAGCGGCGTCAGCGGACTCGCCGCCGCCATCCAGCTCGCCAAGGCCGGCGTCGAGGTCGACGTCTTCGAGGCGAAGCCCGAGCTCAGCGCGCTCGGGTCCGGCATCTCGCTGCAGGGCAATGCCCTGCGCGTGTTCGACGCGCTCGGCGCGTGGGACGACATCCGCGCCGCCGGCTACCCTTTCGAGGGGCTCAACCTGCGCGCTCCCGGGCCGGGTGCGCCGATCGTCGCCGAGCTTCCCGACGTCAAGACCGGCGGACCCGACTACCCGGCGGCGATGGGGATGCCGCGGCCCGCACTGGCCCGCATCCTCCTCGACCACGCGCAGAAGGCGGGCGCGAACGTCCGCTTCGGGACCAAGGTCACGGGCCTCGAGCAGAGCGGCGACGGGGTCGAGGTCTTCGTCGACGGCGCCTCCGCCGGCACGTACGACCTGCTGATCGGCGCCGACGGCCTGAACTCCGCCGTCCGCGGGCTCATCGGCATCGAGACCAAGCCCGAGCCGACCGGCATGGGCATCTGGCGCTCGTTCGTCTCGCGGCCTGCCGAGGTCGTCCGCAGCGAGCTGTACTACGGCGGCCCGGTCTACATCGCCGGGTACACCCCGACGGGCGACGACACGATGTACGCCTTCCTCGTGGAGAAGGCGCAGGACCGCTTCGACGTCAGCGACGAGGACGCCACCCGCGTCATGCTCGAGGAGTCGCGCGCCTACGACGGCCCCTGGAACTCGATCCGCGCCGACCTCGAGGGCGGTGCGCACGCGAACTACACGTGGTTCACGAAGCACATCGTCGAGGGGGCGTGGAACCGCGGCCGCGTCGTCCTCATCGGGGACGCCGCGCACTCGTGCCCGCCCACGATCGCGCAGGGCGCGGCGCAGGGCCTCGAGGACGCCCTGGTGCTCACCGAGCTGCTGGCCGGCCGCGATGCGGTCGACGCGGCGCTGTGGGACGAGTTCCACGCGCGTCGGCTGCCGCGGGCCACGGCCGTGGTGGAGGCATCCGTCCAGCTCGGCCAGTGGCAGTTGGACGGCGTCCGGGACGCGGACGTCGCGGGCCTCATGTTCGGCATCGCGCACCAGATGGCGGTTCCCGCATGACGGAGCGCATGACCGTCACCGGCGACCGGATGCCGGTCGTCGATGTGCACGCGCACCTGCTCCTGCCCGCCCTGCACGCCGAGGTCGAGCGCCGCGCGCCTGAGGAAGTGGCCGCGGCCGCCGATCTCGAGCGCCGGCGCAACGGCGTCGAGAGCCTGCAGGCGTCGGGCGCCATGATCGGCGCCCGCATCCCGAAGCTCACCGACGTGCACGCCCGGCTCGCCGCGATGGATGAGCAGGGGGTCGACCGGCAATGGGTCAGTGTGTCGCCGAACCACTTCTACCCGTGGGCGAACGAGGGGTTGTCGGGCTGGATCGCGGGGGAGACGAACCGGCTCATCGCCGCGCACGTCGCCCAGGCGCCCGACCGCCTCGTCGGCCTCGGCGTCGTGCCGCTGCAGCACCCCGCGCATCTCGTCGAGTACCTCGACGACGCCGTGCTCGGCCGGGGCCTCGCGGGTGTCGAGATCTCGTCGTTCGCCGGCGACGTCGAGCTGTCCGACGAGCGTCTCGAGCCGTTCTGGGCGCGCGCGGCCGAGCTCGGCTGCGTGATCTTCCTGCACCCGTTCGGCTGCAGCCTCGACGAGCGTCTCGACCGCTTCTACCTCTCGAACACCGTGGGCCAGCCGACCGAGAACGCCGTCGCGCTGTCGCACCTCATCTTCGCGGGCGTGCTCGACCGGCATCCCGGGCTCAAGATCGTGGTGGCCCACGGCGGGGGCTACCTGCCGTTCGCGATCGGCCGCTCCGACCGGGCGTGGCGGGTGCGGCCCGAGGCGCGGCGCTGCGCGCACGAGCCGTCGAGCTATCTCAAGAAGCTGTGGTTCGACACGGTCGTGCACGACCCGATCGCCGTGCGCCACCTCGTCGAGGTCGCCGGGGGCTCGCGCGTCGTGCTCGGCAGCGACTTCCCGTTCGACATGGGGCTCGACGACCCGGTCGCCTTCGTGCGCTCGGCAGGCCTCCCGGCTGAGATCACCGACCGCATCCTCGCCGGCAATGCCGCGGAGCTGCTGCGCACGAAGGTCTCCGCATGAGGATCGCCCGCTGGACCGACGGCGCCGGCATCGGCGAGGGGTTCGTCGTCGGCGATCGCGTCGTCCCGTTCCCCGACGGCCAGACCGTCGCCGACATCCTCGCCGGGGGAGTGGATGCTGCGCACGCAGCGTTCGGCCGGGTGAAGGGTGAGCCCGGCACAGCGCTCGCCGACGTGCGCCTGCTGGCGCCGGTGGTCCCGGCATCCGTCCGTGATTTCGTCGCCTTCGAGGAGCACGTCGAGGGCGTGAGCGCGTCGGTCGACGGCAAGAGTGAGGTCGTGCCCGAGTGGTACCAGGCGCCGACGTTCTATTTCACGAACCCGCACACGATCCTCGGCCCGGGCGAGCCCGTCGCCCCTCCGGTCACCGAACGGCTCGACTTCGAGCTGGAGGTCGCCGTCGTCGTCGGCAACGCGCCCGGGGTCGGCGAGGCGAACCTGACAGCGGCGGAGGCGGCCTCCCGCATCTTCGGCTACACGATCATGAACGACTGGTCGGCCCGCGACATCCAGTCCCGCGAGATGAAGGTGCGACTGGGGCCGGCGAAGGGCAAGGACTTCGGCACCAGCCTCGGCCCGTGGATCGTGACGGCCGACGAGCTGGAGCAGTACGTCGACGCCGACGGCTTCCTCGCGATCCGCGCCGAGGTGCGCATCAACGGCGAACTCGTCGGCGAGGACCTCGTGTCGAACATGGGCTGGCCGTTCCCCGAGCTCGTCGCGTACGCCTCGCGCAACTCCCGGGTCGTGCCGGGGGACGTGCTCGGCAGCGGCACGGTCGGAAACGGCGGATGCCTCGGCGAGCTGTGGGGCAGGGGCTCGACCATCCCGTCTCTGCGCGAGGGCGACGAGGTGCGCATGACCGTCGAGGGCATCGGCGAGCTCGTCGGGACGGTGGGAGCGGCGGTGCCCGCGCCCGCGTTGCCCGCTGCGCGCCCCCGCCCGCGCACGAGGCAGCGGTAGCGCCCTGCGCCGAACGAGCTGCCGAGACAGGGGATCCCGCACGAGACCCAGGGCGACGTCCTCGGTCTTGTCGTGAGTCCCCGGTTTCGACGCCAGGTGGGCCAGGGTGGGCGCAGGCTTATGTTGATTTACGACCGAAGAGTGGCTAGAATCGACAGTGACGTCGGGGCCCACGGAGGCCCGTTCCCTGCGGCGAAGCCGCCCAGGGGCACACCCCGTCGCGTCGATCGCCCGGTCGTACGGGCCAGAACGCGTATGAGCATGTCACCGTGGAGGCTTCGCCTCCTGATCGTCTCCCTCCTGACGGTCGCGATCCTCGGAGCCCTCGACCACACGATCGTGTCGACCTCCCTCGCGACCGTCGCAGGAGAACTCGGAGCCCTCGCCCAGATGGGGTGGGTCGTCGTCGGCTACACGCTGGCGAGCACCGTGCTGCTGCCGGTCCTCGGAAAGCTGGGCGATGCGGTGGGGCCGCGCGCCGTGTTCCTGGTGTCGCTGGTGCTGTTCCTCGTCGCGTCGCTCGCGTGCGGCTTCGCGCAGGACATGCCGCAGCTCATCGGCGCGCGCGTCGTGCAGGGCATGAGCTCGGCGGGGCTGCACCTGATGTCGCAGACCATCGTCGCCCGCGTGACCACACCGCGCGAGCGGCCGCGGTATCTCGCGCTGATCGGCGCCGCCTTCCCCGTCGCGATCCTCATCGGCCCTGTGCTCGGCGGCCTCATCACGGACTACTGGGGCTGGCAGTGGGTGTTCTGGATCAACATCCCGTTCGGCGTCGCCGCGCTCCTGCTCGCCCTCGTCGCCGTGCCCCATCTGCCAGGCTTCGGCCGGCGTCGGTTCGATGTCGGCGGCTCGGTCTCGTTCGCGATCGCGATGGTCGCTCTGGTGCTCGCCGTCACGTGGGTCGGCGATCCCGTGCTGGCGGCAGCATCCGTCGTCGCCTTCGTCGTGGCGGGCATGGCGTTCGCCGCGTTCTTCCTCATCGAGCTGCGGGCGCCCGAACCCCTGGTTCCGCTGCGGCTCTTCGCCGACCGCACCATCGCGGTGGGCACGGTGCTGTCGGCCATCATCGGCATCGGGCTATTCTCGATCACCGCGTATCTGCCGACGTACTTCCAGATGGCCTACCGCACGAGCGCGACGGTGTCGGGTCTCGTGCCGATCGCGACCGTGTTCGGGATGCTGGTGAGCAATCTCGCGACCGGGTGGCTCGTCAGCCGCACCGGCCATTACCGCGTCTACTGCATCGTGGGCACCGCGCTGAGCGCCGCCGGGCTGTTCGTCATGTCGGTCCTCCCGGTGGGCTTGCCGCTGTGGGTGCCGATGATCGTCATGGCCGTCGTCGGCGTCGGCACGGGCGCGTTCATGAGTCTCGTCATCGCGGTCGTGCAGAGCGCCGCGCCGCGTCGCGACACCGGCAGCATGACGGCCACCGTGAACCTCGTGCGCCAGGTCGGCTCGACCGTCGCGACCGCGATCATCGGCGGAGTCATCGGCTTCGGCGTTGCGGCGCTGCTCCCATCGTCGCTCGATGCGGCGACGCTGACACCGCAGTTCGTGCACGACGCGTCCGCCGCCGTGCAGAGCCAGGTCGCCGGGATCTACAGCGGCATCTTCGCTCCCGTGTTCGCGGCTCTCGCCGTCACCTACGCCGTCGGCATCGTCGCCGCGGTGCTCCTTCCCGCCGGTCGCCTCTCGGATGAGTCCGAGCCCGCACCGGCACCCAGTTCCGAACCCCTCACCGCGTGACCAGAAGAGGTACCCCCATGTCTTCCACCCCCACCGTCGCTGTCGTCGGCTCCGGCCCGATCGGCTCTGCCTACGCCCGCGTCATCCTCGAGGCGAGCCACGATGCCCGCGTCGTGATGTTCGAGGCGGGCCCGCAGCTCACCGCCGTTCCCGGTGAAAGCGTGCGCAACATCGCCGACCCCGACGAGAAGGCCCGTGCTCGCGAGATGTCGCAGGGGCCGCAGTCTGGCGCCTTCCGCGAGAGTCTGGGCATCCCCGCCGGTGTCGTCGTCGAGGGGATGTTCACGGCCCGGCAGGGGACGCACCTGCTCGACTTCGGCGGGCCGGGATCCGCGCACGCCGCCACCTTCCCCGCGGCGGCGGCCGCGACCAACGTCGGCGGCCAGGGCGCGCACTGGACCTGCGCGATACCGCGTCCGGCCTTCAGCGAGAAGGTCGACTTCATCGACGATGGCGAGTGGGAGGACCTGATCTCGACAGCCGAGGGACTGCTGCACGCGCAGCAGGCGGCGTTCGCCGATTCGGCCATCGGAACGGCGATCCGCTCGCTCCTGAACGACGAGTTCGGCGCCGAGCTGCCCGCCGGCTACGGCGTGGGCACCCTGCCGGTCGCCGGAGACCCGCAGCCCGACGGCTCGATGGTGTGGGCGGGCGCGAACACGGTGCTGGGACCCCTCATCGAGGCCGGCACCCCCGAGTCGGCGCGGTTCGAGCTGCGCGACCTCACGCTCGTGCGGCGGGTCGAGACCGAGGACGGCGTGGCCACCGGAGTCACGATCGAGGATCTCCGCACGAAGGAGGTCTCCTTCTTCCCGGCCGATGTCGTCGTCGTGGCCGCCGACGCGTTCCGCTCTCCGCAGCTGCTCTGGGCCAGCGGCATCCGTCCCCGCGCCCTCGGGCGCTACCTCACCGAGCACCACGTCGTCATCACGACGGTGGCCCTCGACGAGGAGCGCATGAGCGCGCGCATCACGGACGAGGAGTTCACGGCCGAGCTCGCCCGACGCGCCCAGAACGCGGCCGACCCGGTCGCGGCCGTCAACCGGATCCCGTTCTCCGAGCCGGGGCACCCCTTCTCGCTCCAGGTCATGTACGCCGAGAACCCGCCCTTCCAGCTCGACCCCTCGCACCCCGCCGCGGGCAACCGCTGGGGCTACGTGAACATGGGCTACGGCGTGCGCAAGCACCCGCGCGTCGAGGACGGCGTCACCTTCGACGACAGCGAGCTCGACTACCGCGGCTTCCCCAACATGACGATCGAGTACGCGCTGACGGATGCCGAGCAGCCCGAGCTCGACGAGGCCACCGCGCGCGTGCGTCGCGCCGGCGCCGCCCTCGGCGCCTTCGTCGCCGAGCCGCGGCTGCTGCCCAACGGCTCGAGCCTGCACTACATGGGCACCCTGCGGATGGGACCGTCCGACGACGGCACGTCGGTCGCGGATCCGTACTCGCGGGTCTGGGGCTACGACAACCTCGTCGTCGGCGGGAACGCCCTGATCCCGACGGCCAACACCATGAACCCGACGCTCATGAGCGTTGCGATCGCCGTCCGCGGCGCCCGCAAGCTCGTCGAGCAGCTGGATGCCGCGCGGGTCGAGCAGGTCGCCCGATGACCGGGGGAGATGCCGCACTTCGCGCAGGCAATCGCGCGGTGGTCGAGGCGTTCTTCACCTCGAACCTCGACAATCCGGCCGAGCGGATCGCGCTGTGGCACCCGGACGGGGTGAAGGAGCTGCCGTTCGCGCCGTCCGAGCTGCCCAAGACGCGGTGGGAGGGCCGCGACGACATTGTCGCCAACACGCACGCGAACGCCGGCATGTTCGAGAACGTCGTCCACACGGACCTCGTGATCCACGACTGCGTCGACCCCGGGCTGTTCTTCGTGACGAGTCGGATGGTCGACGAGGCGCGGTTCCTCGGTGAGCCCTACCCGCAGTCGTTCGTGCACCTGATCCGCGTGCAGGACGGCGCGGTGATCCTGCAGCAGGAGTTCTTCGACTCGGAGATCCTCGCGGGCGCCGAGCGCGCCGCGCGCGCGAAGGGTCGTACCCCGCTCGGGTCGTGACGCGGGCGCTCGCCCTGCAGAACTCCACTGATCTGGTCGGTCAGCGGGTGAGGAACCGCTCCCTCGCCTGCCGCAACCTCGATTCCGTGGAGTTCTGCGGGTGGGTCAGGACCCCGCGATGCGGTCGGCCATGAACTTGGCCCCGGCCGACGACGTCGCACCGCCGTCGACGGGGATCTCCGCTCCGGTGAGATACGACGCGGCGTCCGACAGCAGGAACGCGACCGCCTCGGCGACCTCGTCCGCCTGCCCGAGGCGGTCCAGCGGGGTCAGGGCGAGCTGCGCCGCGCGCATCGCCTCGGGCGCGTTCGCGGTCATCGGCGTCTCGATGAAGCCGGGGTGCACGACGTTGACACGGATGCCGCGCGCCCCGAGCTCCGTCGCCGCGACATGCGTGAGACCGCGAAGCCCCCACTTCGACGTCGTGTACGCCACGGGGTAGTGCGCGTTGAGCGCGGCAGACGAGCCGATGTTGACGATCGACGAGCCGGACCCCATCAGCGGCGCGAGCGCCTGGATGCCGAGCATCGGGCCTGTGAGGTTGACCGCGAGCACCCGGTCCCAGTCCGCGCGATCGACCGAGCCCAGCCGCGCGCGATGCGTGATGCCGGCGTTGTTCACGAGGCCGCGGAGCGGTTCGCCGTCGAGTGCTTCCGTCAGGTGGGCGGCGAGTGCGGTCCAGTCGCCCTCGTCCGACACGTCGAGCCGCCGGTACTCGACGCCCTCCGTGGGTGAGGCCGGGGCGTCCGTCACATCCGTGGCGATGACGCGCGCTCCCGCTTCCGCCACCACGCGCGCCTCCGCCGCACCCTGGCCGCCTCCCGCCCCGGTCACGACGATCGTGCGTCCCTCGAGGCCCGGATACCTGGTCATGGACGCGACGCTAGACCACCGCCCGGCCGGCGGGAACCGGCATCCGCTGATGCCGCGCATCGGAATCGCCGAACCCGCGCCGGCCCCCGGGGCGCGGGAGCGGCACCCTCATCTCGGACTGAGGATCACGCCTCCGGGCGATAGCGACCCACCAGCTGCCGGTAGACATCGGCGCTCGGCTTCTCGGTGCGTGCGAAGGTCTCGGGATCCACCTCGTGCAGACCGAGCCTCGGGCCGTAGCCGAAGATCCACTCGAAGTTGTCCATGAGCGTCCAGTGGCAGTACCCGATCACGGGGACGCCATCGGCGATCGCCTGAGCGAGGCCCTCGAGCGACGGCTCGATGAAGTCGGCACGGATGCTGTCATCCGGCGTGCTCACGCCGTGCTCGCTGACGAGCACCGGGACGCCGGCCACGGCGTAGGCGTATTCGACGGCGCCGCGCAGCGAGTCGGGGTCGACCGTCGTGCCCATGCCGTTGAGCACGGCGCCCTCCGGCGCGGGCACCAGCCCCTCGGGTCCGTAGACCAGGCGCTCGTAGTTCTGCACGCCGACGAAGTCGTCGTCGGCGGCCAGTCGCAGCCAGTAGTCGTAGACCTCCGCCCGCTTGCGGTCGCGGACCGCTTCGCCGCCGGGCACGGCGACGTCGTCGCACATCGCGAGCGAGAGACCGACCGGCAGGTCGGCGCGGCGCTGCTTGATGGCGGCCTTGGCCGCGACGTGCGCCGCCGTCATGCCGGCGCGCATCCCGGGGAAGTCCTCACGGGTCATGACGTTGCCGGCCCGGTATCTCTCGACACCGGCGGCTTCGGATGCCGCCGCCAGCGTCGCGCGCTCGAGGTCGGCGACGAAGGCGGGAAGGTCCGCCCATGTCAGCATCTCGGGCAGATCCGGCTCGTTGAAGGTCACACCGAGCTCGATGCGGTCGCCGAAGCGGTCCATCACGACGCCGCAGTAGCGGGCGAAGAGCTCCGGCGCCTCGGGGTCCAGCCACGCCCCGCGGCCCGCGAACCAGTGCGGCGACGTGAAGTGGTTGAACGTCACGATCGGCGCGAGGCCGCGGGCGCGGCATCCGTCCACGATCGCCTCGTAGTGATCGAGCGCCTCGGACGAGAACTCGCCTTCAACAGGTTCGACGCGGGCCCATTCGACCGAGAAGCGATAGGCGTTGAGCCCCAGGCCGGCGACGATGTCGAGGTCGGACTCCCACAGCTCCCAGCCGTTGGTCGCCTTGCCCGAGCGCGCCTGGAAGACGGTCGGCGTCACGTTCTCGAGGAACCACGTGTCGCTGGTGACGTTGTCGCCCTCGTTCTGATGGCCGGCGGTGGCGACTCCCCAGAGGAAGTCGGCGGGGAAGGATGCTGCGGGCATGAGTGGTCCTCTCTGAACTCCGTTCATCATGCACGAATTGTTCATTCTGCGAAAGCTATTTTCATTAGATGCACGGAGGAGAACGACCAGCGTTAGGCCGCGGCTAACGAATCCCAGAGGAATCCGAATGGCCAAACCGCCCGTGGATCGTCACTGTTGACCGAAAGATCGCATCCCGAATCGCGATCACGACACCGAAGTCCGCAGCAGCACACCGATCACAGGAGATCAGGATGTCCCGACTCATCACAGCACGCGGCGCCGCCGTCATTGCGGCCGTCGCCGTATCAGCCCTCGCACTGGCGGGCTGCAGCGGCGCAGGCGATCCCAGCCAGACCGGCAGTGCGGCCGACACGTCGAAGCTCGTCATCGGCCTCGACTCTGACCAGGCCGCGCTCGGGTACGACCCGGTCCGCTACGGCAGCGGCCAGCGCTTCTTCTTCGAGGGGATCTACGACTCGCTGTTCCTGCTCGACGAGGACGGCCAGGTGGTCCCCGATCTCGTCACGTCGTTCGAGTACAACGAAGACAACACGCAGCTCACGCTCGACCTCGACACCAGTGCGACCTTCGACGACGGCACGGCGCTGAGCGCCGAACTCGTGAAGGAGAACCTCGACGCGCGCGGCAACCCGGACCTCTCGGCCTACAACGGCTTCGCGACCGGCGGGCAGAACGAGATCTCGGACGTGACCGTCGTCGACGACGACACCGTGACGCTCACCTTCGCGGGGGCGCAGCCGGGCTTCGAGGCGAACCTCGTGCTGCCCGCCGGGGCGATCGTCGGGCCGACGGGCGCCGCCGACCGCTCCACGCTCGACACGACGCCGGACGGCTCAGGACCCCTCACGGTCGACGAGGAAGCCACGGTGAAGGGCAACTCCTACCTGCTCGTCAAGAAGGAAGGCAGCGACGCGGCCGCGGACTACCCCTTCGACTCCTACGAGTTCCGCCCCGTCCTCGACCCTCAGGCTCGCGTCAACGCGGTGATCTCGGGCGAGGTCGACCTGGCCTACATCACGGCCGACACGCAGGCTCAGGTCGAGTCCGCGGGTGTCGGGCTCGTCGCCAACGGCGGCACCGTGCAGAACATCGTCGCCTTCGACAAGACGGGTGCCCTCGGAGAGCAGTGGGCAGACCCGCGCGTGTACCAGGCGCTCTCGATGGCGATCGACCGCGAGGCGTTCGTCGAGGCGATCCACCCGGGCGAACTGCCGACGGCCAACGCGCTGCCCGCCGACAACCCGGGCTACCTGCCCGAGCTCGACGAGGAGTACGCCTACGACCCGGACGCCGCCAAGGACCTCCTCGCCGAGGCGGGCTACCCTGACGGCTTCGACTTCACCTTCACGATCTCTTCCGCCAGCCAGCGCGATCTCGAGGCTCTGCAGCCCTACTGGGAGGCGATCGGCGTCAACATGACGCTGAAGAACGCCGCGTCGACCGAGGAGATCTTCGCCGTCGTGCAGACCGAGCCGCTCGGCGGGCCACTCCCGCTGACGTGGACCAACCCGCTCGGCAACGTCTTCGGGGTGCTGTTCGGCTTCGCGAACTTCCACGGCGCGGACAACCCCGAGATCAAGGCCGCCGCCGGCGCATACGGTGCGGCGACGGGCGACGAAGCGGCTCAGACCGCGGCGCTCAAGGACCTCAACCGCGCGATCGTCGACTCGGGGTGGCTCATCCCGCTGTTCGAGCAGCTGGCGCCGTGGGCGTACAACGCGAAGAAGGTCGCCGAGCCGACGTTCCCGGGCGCCGAGGCCTTCCCGATCCTGGCCTCCATCCAGCCCGCATCCTGATCCGACGGCGGTGCCGGCGACCCGCGTCGTCGGCACCGCCCGTCAGGGAGAGTTCTGATGCTCATCTTCATCCTGAAGCGCGTCGCCTGGGGCATCGCGACACTGCTGATCGCATCGTGGATCGCGTTCATGCTCGTCCACCTCTCGGGCTCGACGCCCGGCGGCGTCGCCCTCGGGCAGTCGGCCACGCCCGAGCAGGTGGCGGCGTACAACGAGTCGATCGGCTGGTACGACCCCTGGATCCAGCAGTACCTCGCCTGGGTCGCGCAGGTGCTGCAGGGCAACCTCGGCACGTCCCTCATCGACGGGCGTCCCATCGGCCCCGACATCGCCAAGCGGCTCCCTGTGACCGCGGCGCTCGCCGTCTTCGGAACCCTTGTGGCCGCCCTCATCGGCATCGTCGTGGGCGTCATCGCGGCGGTGCGCCGCGGAGCGGTCGACAAGGCCATCACGGCGGCCTCCGGCATCCTGCTCTCCGTCCCGGCCTTCTGGGTCGGAGTCCTGCTCGTCTACGTCTTCGCCGTCCAGCTGCGGCTGCTTCCCGCGACCGGTTTCGTGCCGTTCGCGAACGACCCGGCCGCGTGGGCGCGCTCCCTCGTGCTGCCCGTCCTCACGATCGCGATCACGTCGGCCGCCGGCATCGCCCGGCAGACGCGGGCCTCGATGTCGGAGTCGCTCGCGCAGGAGCACATCCGCACCCTCCGCGCCGTCGGAACCCCGACGAACCGCATCATCTACGTCCACGCGCTGCGCGGAGCAAGCCTCCCGATCCTCGCGAGCGTGGCCGTCATGTTCATCGTCCTGTTCAGCGGCTCGGTGGTCATCGAGGTGCTCTTCGCCCTGCCCGGCATCGGTCAGGCCATGCAGAGCGCCGTCGGCTCCGCCGACCTCCCGTTCGTGCAGGCGCTCGTGCTCGTCGCGACCCTCGTGGTCGTGATCGTGAACGTCGCGCTGGAACTCCTCAACCGGACCCTCGACCCGAAGCTGCGTGCCTCATGACCGTCTCGACGACCTCGATCGTCCGCCCCCGCCGCTCGGAGCGGAAGCTGCGCCTGCGCGTGCTGCGCTCGCCGGCCGCCGTCATCTCGATCATCTGGCTCGTCGGGCTCGTTCTCGCGTCGCTCACCTCGCCGCTGTGGCTGCGGTACGGCCCGCTCGAGCAGGACCTCTCCGTCGTGCTCCAGGGCCCCTCGCTCGCACACCTCCTCGGCACGGACGAGCTGGGCCGCGACATCCTCTCGCGTCTGGTGACCGCCGCCGCCCCGACGATCTTCATCGGACTCGTGGTGCCGATCGTCGCGGTGCTGGTCACGATCCCCATCACGCTCTGGGCGGCTCGGAGCCGGCGCGGTGAAGGGGCGATGAACCAGGTCAGCGAGATCGTCCTGTCGCTGCCCGGAACCGTCATCATCCTCGCCTTCATCGCGGCGGTCGGCACCAACATGCCGCTCGTCATGGCGGCGTTCGGGCTGCTGCTCTTCGGGGCGATGTACAAGATCTTCTTCGGCCAGGCGAAGTCGCTGCACACGCAGCTCTACGTCGAGGCGGCCGCGATCGACGGCGTGCGGCCGATGCGGGCGAGCATCCGCCACGTGCTGCCGAACATGTCGACCACCGTCATCGTGCAGTTCGTCCTGCTCTTCGGCGTCGGCATCGGGATGCAGGCGGCCCTCGCGTTCATCGGACTCGGGCCCCAGCCGCCCGAGCCCACCTGGGGCGGCATGATCCAGACCGCGTCGCGCTTCATCTTCCAGCAGCCCTGGATGATGGTGCCGACCGGCGGCATCCTCGCGCTCACGCTCATCGCCGCCAACTCCCTCGCGGACGTGCTCGCGGGAGGTACGGCAGTTCCGCCCCCGCTCGTCGCCCTCCGTCGCCGCCTGCGACGCGCGCCCGCGACCGAGGTCGCCGCGTCCGCCGTCGCCGACGATCTCCCCGTCGTGGGGCTGACGGACGATGCCGCCCCCGAATCCCTCGACATGATCGCGGATGCCTCGTACCCCGGGTCGAACGCCGACCCGCTGCGCGACGCGCAAGCGCAGGTCGACGTCATCGCCCTCGGCGGACTGCCCGCCGACGCGGTGTCGAGACCCACCTCCGGGCCGGCGTCGCCGGGCGCCTCGACGAGCCGCGAGCAGCTCGCGAACGACGATCACGGGCTCGTCGTCGAGGACCTCGTGATCGGTGTCGACGGCGGCCCCACCCTCGTGACCGGCGTCTCGATGCGGGTCCGCCCGGGCACCGTCATGGGGCTCGTCGGCGAATCGGGGTGCGGCAAGAGCGTGACGTCCTACGCGCTGCTGGGTCTGCTCGCGCCGGGACTCTCGGTGCGCTCGGGTCGCATCGGCTGGCGGGGTGCCGACCTCGCGGGAGCCGCCGAGAAGACCCTTCAGAAGGTGCGCGGCCACGAGATCGCCTTCATCTCGCAGGAGCCTGCGCGAGCGCTCGATCCCATGTTCACCGTCGGCGCGCAGCTCGCCGCCGCGATCCGGCGCCTGCGCGGCGTCGGACGGGCCGAGGCCAAGCGCATCGCCTCCCAGCTGCTCGCCGACGTCGGCATCGTCGATCCGGCGCGCGTGCTGAAGAGCTACCCGCATCAGATCTCGGGCGGCATGGCGCAGCGCGTCGCGATCGCGCTCGCCCTGAGCGGCACGCCGAGTCTGCTCGTCGCCGACGAGCCCACGACGGCGCTCGACGTCACGATTCAGGCCGAGATCCTGGCGCTGCTGCGCGGGCTCATCGCGCAACGCGGGATGTCGATCATCATCGTGACCCACGACCTCGGTGTCGTCGCCGACATCTGCGACGACGTGTCGGTCATGTACGCGGGCGAGATCGTCGAGACCGGCACCGTGCGCGACGTTCTGCTGCGGCCCGAGCACCCGTACACCATGGCGCTGCTCGCGGCCGATCCGCACGCGATCCTCGATCTCGAAGGGACCGCGCGCCTTGCGTCGATCCCCGGGCAGGTGCCGCTGCCGGGTTCGTGGACGACCGGGTGCCGCTTCGCCGAGCGCTGCCGCTTCGCGCGCGACGAGTGCCTCGTGACGGTGCCGCTCGACCCGCGCGCCCAGGGCGAAGGCGGAGTCCGCTGCGTCCGGCGAGACGAGGTGCAGGGTCGCCGAGACGAATGGCGTCTGCCCGTGACGACAGGAGCAGGACGATGAGCGCCCCAGACACGGTCTCCCCAGGTGTACGAGCCGCGGATGCGCCGCTGCTCGAGGTGCGCAACCTCGTCGTGCGCTACGGCAAGAAGGGACCGGCCGCGGTCGACGACGTCTCGTTCGCGATCGGCCGCGGTGAGACGCTCGGGCTCGTCGGCGAGTCCGGTTCGGGAAAGACGACGATCGGCCGGGCGATCCTCGGCCTGCAGCCGGTGAGCGACGGGCAGATCCTCTTCGAAGGGCGCGACATCACGCGCGCCAGCGTCGCCGAGCGTCGTGCGTTGCAGGGCGACCTGCGCGCGGTGTTCCAGGACCCGTTCTCGTCGCTCAACCCGCGCCGGGTGATCGGCGACGCCCTCACGGAGCCGCTCCGCGTCGCCGGTGTCGCCCGCGAGGAGCGGGAGCGCCGCGCGCATGAGGTCCTCGCGTCGGTGGGGCTTCCCGCCGGCTCGTACGACCGCTACCCTCGCCAGTTCTCCGGCGGGCAGCGGCAGCGGATCGCGATCGCGAGAGCTCTCGTCACCGATCCCCGTCTTGTCGTGTGCGACGAGGCGGTGAGCGCGCTCGACCTGTCGACGCAGGCGCAGGTGCTGAACCTTCTCGCCGAGCTGCGCACCGGCGCCGATCTCGGCTACCTCTTCATCGCCCACGACATGGCGGTCGTCGAGTTCCTCGCCCAGCGGGTCGTCGTGCTCTATCGCGGCAGGGTCATGGAGCAGGGAGCCACGGCCGACGTCATCCGCAACCCGCAGAGCGACTACACGCGCGTGCTCATGGCGGCCTCGCCGGTGCCCGATCCCGACGAGCAGGCCCGTCGCCGTGAGGTGTGGCAGAGGCTGCGGGCCGACGCGAAAGCGACGGCCGGCTGACTCGGCGGCTCAGTGCAGCGTCGCGTCGACGAGCGGCGAGAGCTCCTGCGCCGTCTCGCGGAACGTTCTGACCATCGGGTTCGGCGAATCGCTGAGGCTGCACAGCACGATCGTGGCCGGCTCGATGTCGGAGATCGGCACGAACGCGAGCTCGTCGCGGCGGTACTGGCGTGACGCCGACTGCCCCGCGATGTTCACCCCCGCCCCGGCAGCGACCAGTTCGAAGAGCCCGTCGACGCTGTCGGCCGTCGGGCCGCGTCGGGGTCGCGTCCCGTCCGGGCGGGGGTCGACGATCCACCAGTTCACGACCTCGGGAACCCCGCGGGCGACCGCCACGAACACCTCGTCGTTGGTTTCGAGGATCGTGACCGACTCTCGCCCGGCGAGGGCGTGCCCGGCGGGGACGACGAGCACCCGCGGCTCGCGCCACAGCGGCTCCACGCGGATCCGAGGCGGCAGCACCATCGGCGACGGCGCGAACACGACATCGACCTGCCCGGCTTCGAGTTCCGAGGCCACGTCGAAGAAGCCGAGCCGCCGCATCTCGATCCGCGCCGTCGGGATCGCCTGCATCGTCGCGGCGATCGCGGCGGTCGTCAGCGCGCCCGCGCCTGCGGCGACGACGCCGACGCGCAGGAGCGGCGTGTGCTGATCGCGGCGCACCGACTGCGCCCAGGCGAGGAGCTGATCGTGGTCGTCCTGCACGCGGCGGGCGAGAGGCAGCAGGTCGCGCCCGTAGCCGGTGAGCTCGACTTTGCGAGGACTTCGATCGAACAGCTTGACGCCGAGCTGCTGCTCGAGGCGGCTGATCTGCTGGCTCAGCGACGGAGGGGTGATGCTGAGGCGCTCGGCGGCGCGACCGAAGTGCAGCTCCTCGGCGAGCACGCAGAAATACCGGATCACGTGGATAGGCACGTCCATGCTCGGATCTTAGCCTCAGGCTAACGCCGGGTAGGGATGTCGAACTTCCTCAGGGTGCGGAACCTCGTGAGACTTGAGGCATCTGGAACGGTCGATCGGAATGGCCCGATGTTCCCGTCTGCCTAACGGCACCACTGTCTTACATGGAGGTAAGCATGACCACTTTCGCCGCTGACGACCCCGACAAGGTCGCGTTCGCCGGAATCCTGCCCGCGGCCCCGAAGCCCTACGTGATCGGCAACGGGCAGGGTGAGAAGTCGCTCGTCTTCGACCAGCTCTTCGAGATCCTGGTCTCGGGAGACGAGACGGACGACCAGTACGGCGCATGGACGATGAAGGCGCGTCAGGGGGACCGCATCCCGGCCCACACGCACCTCAAGACCCACGAGTTCTTCTACGTCGTCGACGGTGAGATCTCGGTGTGGATGGACGACCAGGCGGACTACCACAGCAAGACCACGCTCACCACGGGCGACTTCGCGTTCGTGCCGGCGAACATCGTCCACGCGTTCAAGATCGAGAACACCACGACGGTGTTCGGCGCCGGCACGGCGGGCTTCGAGCGGTTCTTCCACGCGATCGGCCAGAAGACCGACCTCGACGAGCCGCAGGGCGTCTACGTGCCGGACTTCTCGATCATGCGCGCCGCGGGCGAGAAGTACGCCACGATCTTCATGCCCGAGTTCCAGTTCCGCGACTGACGCACCCGTGTCCTCGCTCTTCGAGGTCGACGTCGCCCAGCCCGAGGGGTTCCGGCCGCTGTCGCTCGACCTGCGCACTCCCGAGACCGCAGGCGCGCCCCTCGTCGTGTTCCTGCACGGCGGGGGGTGGCTGCGCGGCAGCCGCAAGGTCTTCACCCCCGGCATCAGCGTCGCCGATTCGTTCGACCGCATCGTCGCCGCAGGCTTCGCGATCGCGTCGGCCGAGTATCGGCTGAGCGGCGAGGCGCGCTTCCCCGCACAGCTGGACGACGTGGATGCCGCGATCACGTGGTTGCAGGACCACGCGGCCGAGTACGGAGTGGATGCCTCGTGCCCGGTGCTGTGGGGAGTCTCGGCGGGTGCGACCCTCGCTGCGCTCACCGGGCTCCGCCGCAGCGACGTGCGCGGCGTCGTCGACTGGTTCGGCCCCGCCGACCTGTTCACGATGGCTGAACACGACATGGGCGATCCGCCCGAGAAGACCCGTGAGGCCCGCTGGATCGGCGGACCCGCCGCAGAGCATCCCGAGATCGCGCGTCGGGCGAGTCCCGTGCACCAGGTGCACGCCGGCGCTCCGCCGTTCCACATCGCGCACGGCACCGCCGACGAGCACGTGCCGTTCTCGCAGAGCGAGGCGCTCGCCGAGACACTCCGAGGCGTCGGAGCGGATGTCGAGTTCCACACCGTCGCGGGCGGAAAGCACTTCTGGCAGGGGCTCGACGACCCGTCCGCGGTGTTCGACGCCGCGATCGGCTTCTGCTCGCGCGTCACACGTTCACAAGGAGACTGAAGTGACAGACCCCACCCGCGACGAAGGCTTCCACCTCGCATCACCTGCTGAGCCCATCGACGCAGGTCGCCCGACGATCGAGATCCACGACGTCGCGCTTGCCGCCGCCGGCTTCGACTTCCGTGTCCGCGTGTATCCCGCGACCCAGCCGAACGGCTCCGTGCTGGTCTGGCTGCACGGCGGTGCGTTCATGTTCGGCGACCTCGAGATGCCGGAGGCCGACCAGGTCGGCCGCCGTCTCAGCGACGGCGGAATCACCGTCGTCTCGGTCGACTACACGCTTGCGCCGCTCGACGCCCTGGAAGGTCTCGCCCCGCCCGACCCGGACGCCGGCCTGCCCACGCCGGAGCAGCTGCGGGCGGAGGCCGACTCCGCCCGCCCTCGCGCCCGGTTCCCGGTCGCCGGACTGCAGACCGTCGCCGCCTTCGACTGGGCCGTTGCGAACGCCCGCACGTACGGCGCCGACCCCGAGCGGGTGTCGCTGGGCGGTGCAAGCGCCGGTGCCAACCTGTCGGCCGGTGCCGCGATGCGACTGCGTGATCGCGGCACGACGGCCCCCCGCATCCTCGCGCTCGTGTACCCGTCGCTGCACGACGGCATACTGCCTCCGAACGACGAGACGGCCAGGCTCCTGCGGGACGTTCCACCGGCGCGGCTGTTCACACCCGAGACCCGCGCCGCGATCAACCGCAACTACCTGCCCGACGGCAGCGACCCCGACGGCTACGCATTCCCGGGCGGCCATGACGTCGCGGGCCTACCTGAGGTGCTGATGGTCGACGCCGAGCTCGACAGCCTGCGCCCCTCTGGCGAGGCATTCGCGGCAGAACTGGCGGCGGCAAGTGTCGATGTCCGCGTCGTGCGCGAGCGGGGTGCGATGCACGGCTACCTCAACGAGATCGGCCACCCGGCCGCGGAGCACACACTTGTGCTCATCGGGAATGCCGTCGCGGCGCGCTGAGCCGGCGTCGTCCGGGACGAGTCAGGTGGCGCGCAGGAGCCGCGAGATGTCGTCCGCCGTCGCCCGCAGGCGATCGAGGATCGGTCCGCGCAGCGAGGCGAGATCATGACGCTGCGTCGACACCGCGATGTTGATCGCGGCGGCGGGCTTCGCGGCATCCCGCCCGAAGACCGGCACCGACACCGAGCGCAGGCCGGCGGCGACCTCTTGGTCCTGCAGCGAATAGCCCCGCTCGCGGATGACGGCCAGGCGCTCGCGCAGTTCGTCGAGCGATGTCGCGGCGTTGGGGCCGGCATCCGTCCCGAAATCATGCGTCGCAAGGGTCGTGGCGAGTTCGTCGTCGCTCAGATAGGCCAGCAGGAGCTTGCCCATCGAGGTGTAGGCGGCAGGCAGCGTCGACCCGACCTGGATGTTCGCGGTGACGAGGTCCGAGTTGCGCAGGCGTGCGAGGTACAGCACCTGATCGCCGACGAGCACGCCGAGGTTGACGGTCTCGCCCGACTCTTCGGCGAGGTGGCGCAGCGGCTGCTCGCTGAGCTGGACGAGGCTCGACCCGCGCAGCGCAGCCGAGCCCAGCAGCAGCACCGCGACACCCGGACGGATGGCGCCGTCCGCCAGGCGCTCGAGGTAACCGCCCTCTTCGAGGGTCGCGACCACGCGGAAGGCGGTCGGCATCGGGATGCGCGTGCGCTCGCTGATGTCGCGGAGCTTGAGCGACGTGACGGACTCGTCGAAGAGCCGCAGGACGTCGAGTCCTTTCGCGAGCGCCTCGATGCGATAGCGGCTCGGCGACTTCTCGGCGGACTCGCTCGGGGTGTCTTCGGCTTTCATCGTGTGAAACCGTATCTCTCGGTCCGGAGGGGTGCAATCTCAGCCGTCGACGCGGAACACGCGCAGCTGCAGGGCGAGGGTGGCGTAGTAGCCGACGAGCGTCGTGAGCTCGAACACGACGGCTGCACCGAGGGCGACGGATGCCGTGTCCCACAGTTCGTCGTCGAGATCGCCGCCGACCAGCTGGAGGGTGACGGCGGCGACGAGACCTTCGTCGCCCTCGAAGGGCGTGATGTCGCCCGCCCGCAACGCGGCCAGCTCGGCGTCGCCGAGGCCCGCAGCGGCGCCCACCGCCTCGTGGGCTTCGCGCTCGAAGGCGCTGTTCCAGTGGGTCGCGACCAGCAGGATCGCGAGCTCGCGCGCGCGATCGGTGAGCGCACCCCGGTAACGGATGGCGGACCCGACGTGCTGCAGCGGGCCGCCCAGGTCGGGTGCGAGCAGAAGGGCGTTGAAGGGGCCGCGCAGCGAACCATCCGGACTGGTCAGGGCGAAGTGCTGCGGGCCCTGCGCGCGCGGCCCGCCGGCGATCGCGCCGTACAGGTCGGCCTGAGCGGGGGAGAGGTCCTCGGGGCGGAGCGGGGGAACGCGGGGCGGCATCTGTCTCCTCCATTTGACGAATCGCTGGGATCAGCCTACATTCAATCAACGAAAGTCGCTTTCACCCAATGAACTCGATTGCGAGAGACGTCATGGCAGACACCCTCCAGGCCGCGAAGGCCGCATGGCTCGGACTCGAGGGCGCGCGCGTGCTCGTCGCCGGAGCCGGCGGGATCGGCGGAGCGTGCGCGCTCGCGTACGCCGAGGCGGGGGCAACCGTCGCCGTCGTCGACCGCGATCAGCGCGCGCTGGACGCGATCGGCGCCGACCTCGATGCCACGGGGGCGCGGTACGCGCTCCTCCAGGCCGACCTCACCGAGCACGGCGCGGGGGAGCGGGTCGTGGCCGACGCCGTCGAAGAGCTGGGCGGCCTCGACGTGCTGCTCCATGCCGTCGGCATCAATGACCGGCGTCCGATCCTCGAGTTCACCGAGGACGAGTGGGACCACATCCTGCGGGTCAACCTGTCGTCCCTCTTCGGGCTGGCGCAGGCAGCCGGCCGGCACATGGTCGCGCAGGGCCACGGCCGCGTGCTCGCGCTGTCGAGCGTCTCCGGACTGCTGGCCCACCACTCCCACGGGCCCTACGCGGCCTCGAAGGGCGGGATCAACCAGCTCCTGCGGGTCATGGCGCGCGAGTGGGCCGCGTCGGGCGTCACGGTGAACGCCCTGGCGCCGGGCTACATCGAGACGCCGCTCACCGCCGGCGAGCTCGCCAAACCCGGCAAGCGCAAGGACCTCGAGAGCCTCGTCCCTGCCGGCCGTCTCGGCACGCCCGACGAGCTCACCGGCCCCGCACTCTTCCTGTCCTCACGGCATGCCGGGTTCGTCACCGGCCATGTCATGTACATCGACGGCGGACGCACGCTCGTCTGAGCGCGCTCGACGATTGGAGAACCCGATGACCGACCCCAC
The DNA here is from genome assembly GCF_057656735.1 of Microbacterium sp. Soil_C_42. NCBI lineage: Bacteria > Bacillati > Actinomycetota > Actinomycetes > Micrococcales > Microbacteriaceae > Microbacterium > Microbacterium sp. Soil_C_42. The sequence goes on along the minus strand of NZ_JBDGJU010000008.1, from coordinate 21,260 downwards.
CCCGCAGATCTTCCCGCGCTTCGCCGGCAAGACCGTGCTCGTCACCGGTGCCGGCACCGGCTTCGGCGCCGAGATCGCCGTGCGCGCCGCACAGGAGGGCGCGAAGGTCGCCGTCCACTACCGCTCCTCGAAGGCGGGCGCCGAGGCGACCCTCCAGCGCATCCGCGAGGCGGGCAGCGACGGCATCCTGGTGCAGGCCGACATCGGCTCGTGGGACCAGATCAAGCGCATGGCCGACGAGGTGTGGGCCGCGTTCGGCACGCTCGACGTGCTCGTCAACAACGTCGGCGACGTCTCGAGCGAGCAGATGAACTGGGACGAGCTCACGCAGGAGGCCCTCGACGCCGTCATCGACATCGACGTCAAGGGCACGCTCCTCATGACGCACGAGTTCGGCGAGCGGATGCTGGCGCAGGGGCACGGCAACATCGTGCAGGTCGGCTCGACCGTGATCGTGCGCGGCTCGGCGCGGGCGCCGCAGTACGCCGCGGCGAAGTACGCGATCCTCGGCATCACGAAGTCCTACGCCAAGGCGTTCGCCCCCGCCGTGCGTGTCAACACCTTCGCGCCCGGGTTCATGGAGACCGAGCGGCTGCTGAACCGCGAGGACTGGAAGAACGGCCGCCGCGAGGTGCTGCTGTCGCAGACGCCGATGGGCGTCATCCCGCCGCCCGAGTTCGTCACCGGTGCCTGCCTGTGGCTCGCGACCGACGAGGCGGCCCACCTGACCGGCGGCTACATGCTCGCCGACGGCGGATTCAACATGGTCGGCGCCTGAGCGCCCGCCCGATATCTAGGAGACAGAACCCATGAAGCTCATCACCTTCGACGGCGGACGCGTCGGCCGGCTGGAACTCGAGGAAGGCGTCGTGATCGAGCTCGACGTCCCCTCGACCCGCGAGTACTTCGAGCGGGGCGGCCAGGTCACCGAGACCGGCGAGCGCCTCGCGTACGCCGACGTGAAGCTCGAGGCGCCCATCCGCCCCAAGAAGTTCTTCCACACCGCGGGCAACTTCGCCGACCATCACAACGAGCTCGAGGCCGTCAACTGGTCGCACCCCGTCCACAAGGGCATCGTGTTCTTCCAGAACGTCGACGCGATCATCGGCCCCGACGACGACATCGTCTACCCGGACCACCTCACGAAGGAGATGGACTACGAGCTCGAGCTCGCCATCATCATCGGCAAGTCGGGCAAGTTCTTCGGACCCGACGAGGCCGACGACTACATCGCGGGCTTCACCGTGTTCAACGACATCTCGGCGCGCGACATCCAGCGCAAGGAGATGGAGTCGGGCGTCTTCTCGTTCTCGAAGGCGATCGACACGTTCTGCCCCATCGGCCCGTGGATCGTCACGCGCGACGAGGTGCCCGACATGCACGAGCTGCCGATGCAGCTGCGTGTGAACGGCGAGGTGCGCCAGCAGGGCAACACGAACCAGACCCGCATCAAGTTCCCGCACCTGGTGGCCTACCACTCGCCGCAGATCTACAGCGCCGGCGACATCATCACGACCGGCACGATCTCGGGCGTCGCGGCCATCCAGGACAACCCGTTCGACTTCTACCTGAAGCCCGGTGACCGGATCGAGGCCGAGATCACCGGCATCGGGACGCTGCGCAACACGGTCATCAGCTGGGAGGACCGCTACGGCGAGCCCGCGCCGCAGCGGGTCGACTGGTGAGGCTCGCGAACCTCGCCGGTCGCGCGGTCGTCGTCATCGGCGACCGCGCGGTCGACGTCGAGCAGGCATCGGACGGTCGCTTCGGTTCGGACCCCCAGGCGCTGTTCGACGACTGGCAGGCGTTCGCGGAGTGGGCGTCGGCGGTTCCGGATGCTGCGGCCGCAGCATCCATCGCCTTCGAGGCGACCCGACTCGGCGCGCCGGTGCCTCGCCCGCGGCAGGTGTTCGCGATCGGGTTGAACTACGCCGAGCACGCCGCCGAGGCGGGGTACCCGCCGGATGAGATGCCGGTGACGTTCACGAAGTTCCCGTCGTCGATCGTCGGCCCGGAGTCCGTGGTGGAGCTGCCCGAGGGCCACGTCGACTGGGAGGTCGAGCTCGTCGTGGTGATCGGCCGGGAGGCCCACCGTGTCGACCGCGAGCGCGCGTGGGAACATGTCGCCGGGCTCACGATCGGCCAGGACCTGTCGGAGCGCGTCACGCAGCTGCAGGGCTCGGCCCCGCAGTTCAGCCTCGGCAAGTCCTTCCCCGGCTTCGGGCCGACCGGTCCGTGGCTCGTGACGCCCGACGAGCTCGTCGACCGCGACGACCTCGCGATCTCGTGCAGCCTGTCGGGCGAGGGCATGCAGACCTCGCGGACGTCGATGATGCTCTACGACGTGCCCGAGCTGCTGGTGCGGCTGTCGGCGGTCTGCCCGCTGCTGCCGGGCGACATCATCTTCTCGGGCACGCCGTCGGGCATCGGCAACCGCCGCACGCCGCCGCGGTTCATCGGCCCGGACGACGTGCTCGTGAGCGAGATCGAGGGCATCGGCACCCTCACCACGCGCTTCACGTCAGCGCCCTGACCCCACCCGGTCGCCGAGTCCGTCGAAGCGCCCGGCACCTTCTGCGAGGACACATGACACCGTACGACCTGCGCGTCGAACACCTCCGCGCCCCGATCGCCCTCGGAACATGGCAGCCGCGGCTTTCGTGGCTCGTCGACCACGCGCGCGCGGCGTGCGAGCTGGAGGTGTCGACCGGGGGCAGGCTCGTCTGGGCGAGCGGTGTGATCGAGACCGCCGACGCCGCACCTGTCGTCTACGCCGGCGAGCCGCTGACCTCGAACACCGTCTACGAATGGCGCGTGCGCAGTCGTCCGTCGGGCGGCGAATGGTCGGACTGGGCCACCTCGACGTTCGAGACGTCGCTGCTGGATGCCTCCGACTGGGTCGCGCCCTGGATCGAGCCCAGGCAGCAGGACGCGGTCATCGAGCGGTGGAGCATCGTCGACTGGATCCGCGGACTCGGACCCGACTCGCCGCCCGAAGAGCGCCTGCGGCCCCCGCAGCTGCTGCGGCAGGCGTTCGAGATCGGTCCCGGCGTCGTCCGGGCGCGGCTGTTCGCCACCGCTCGCGGCGTGTACTCCGCGTCCGTCAACGGCCGGCGCGCGGACGACCAGGTGCTCGCCCCCGGATTCGACAGCTACGAGCACCGCATCTCGTTCACGTCGTCCGACGTGACGGCGGCGCTCGTCGAGGGCGAGAACGTCCTCGGGCTGGCGCTGGCAGACGGCTGGTGGGCCGGCCGGATGGGCCTCACCGGATCCAGCGCGCAGTTCGGCACCCGCACATCGGCCATCTGGCAGCTGCACGTCGACTACGCCGATGGCACGACCCAGCTCGTGACCTCCGGCGCCGATGTGCGCAGCGCGCCCGGGCCGTGGGCGTACGCCGATCTGTTCGTCGGCGAGAGCTTCGATCGTCGCGCGGTGCCGTCGGGCTGGGACCGACCCGGATTCGACGACGGCGGATGGATGCCGGTGGCCGAGGTCGGCACCGATCACGCCGTCCTGGTGCCGTTCCGCGGCGAGCCGGTGCGCCGGGTGCTCGAGGTGCGCCCGGTCGCGCTCGTCGAGACCGCGCAGGGCACGATCGTGGACTTCGGCCAGGTGCTCGTCGGTCGCGTGTGGGTGCGTCTGCGCGACATGACCGCAGGTCAGCGCGTCACGATCGAGCACACCGAGACGCTCGCGGCCGACGGCTCGTGGTTCGCCAACATCGTCGGCATCAACAAGGAGCAGACGGACGTCTTCGTCTCGGCCGGCGGAGCGGACGAGTGGGAGCCCGAGTTCACGTTCCACGGCTTCCGTTACGCGCGCATCAGCGGCCTGACGGCGGAGCTCTCGGCCGACGATGTCGTCGCCGTCGTGATCGCGAGCGATCTGGAGCAGACCGGCTCGTTCGAGGCATCCGATCCCCGTCTCGACCGTCTTCATCAGAACGTCGTCTGGAGTCAGCGCGGCAACTTCCTGTCGGTGCCGACCGACTGCCCGCAGCGCGAGCGGGCGGGCTGGACCGGCGACATCCAGGCGTTCGCCGCGGCGGCGACGAACAACGCGCAGGTGGTCCCCTTCCTCGAGCGGTGGCTCGACAACCTGCGCGCCGACCAGCTGCCCGACGGCCGCATCCCGATCTTCTCGCCGCGTTCGCCGTTCGACGCCGAGGCGGCCGCCTCCGCTCAGGGGATCGGCTCGATCGTGGCCGCCGCGGGCTGGAGCGACGCCATCGCGATCGTGCCGTGGACGCTCTACGAGCGCACCGGCGACCGCCGCGTGCTCGAGGAGAACCTCGACGCGATGCTCCGGTGGATCGAGTACCAGCGCCGGGCCGCGGCGGCCGAGCTCCCGGAGGCCCTCCATGGCCTCGATCTGCCCGACGAGCGCAGGCGCAACCAGGCGCTGCTCTACAACACCGGCGCGCACTTCGGCGACTGGCTGACCCCGAGCACGATGGAGGGGCGGCCGACGCACGAGGCGATCGGCATCGCGCCGGCCCTCACCAGCGAGTACCTTGCGCCGATGTTCCAGGCGAACACCCTCACGATCGCCGCTCAGGCGGCCGGAGTACTCGGACGACCCACGGATGCCGCCGACCTCGCCGAGCGGGCAGCTCGGGTGCGTGCCGCCTTCGCCGCCGAGTACGTCGACGCCGACGGCGACCTGCCGGTGCGCCTCCAGGGTGTCTACGTCGTCGCGCTCGCGTTCGACATGGTGCCTGCCGGGCTGCGCGCCCGCACCGCCGCGCGGCTCGTCGAACTCGTCCACGAGCGCGGCGACCGGCTCGACACCGGCTTCCTCTCGACGCCGTACCTGCTCGATGTGCTGTGCGATCACGGTCACCCCGAACTCGCCCGCACCCTGCTGTGGCAGTCCGAGATGCCGTCGTGGCTCTACGAGGTCGACAACGGCGCGACGACGATCTGGGAGACGTGGGATGCGATCGCGCCGGACGGCTCGATCCGCCCGATGTCGTTCAACCACTATGCGCCCGGCAGCGTCGACGACTTCCTCTATCGTCGGGTCGCCGGCATCCGTCCCACCGCAGCCGGCTATCGCACCGCCGTCATCGAGCCCGACTTCGAGGCCGGGCTGGACCATGTGCGCGCGCACGTCGGCACGCCCTACGGGCAGCTCGGCGTGGAGTGGACGGTCGCCGGCGATGCAGCATCCGTGATCGTCGACGTGCCGCATGGCGTGACCGCCCGGCTGGCGACGCCCCACGGAGAGATCGCGCTGGCGCCCGGGCGCTCGCGCCACTCGCTGCCTATCGGACTCCCCGCATCAGCTTCAGCACCGGCTTGACCGCGGCAAGCAGCGCGAGGCCCAGCACGATCGCGATGCCGCCGAGGACCGTGAAGTAGGGGATCTCGTTCTCGGGGTCGTAGAACTGGGCTGCGGGGGCCTCACAGAACGGCACGCACATGCGGATCGGCGTCATCGGCGGCGCCGCGCGCCTTGCTGGGTGACGTACGACGATGAGCTGCCGCAGCCGTCGACGCGACCGCGACCTACCGGAACGGCCTCGTCGCCACCGAGTCACTTCGCGCGCAGCAACGTGGTCTTCCTCAGTTGAGGGTCTGCGCCGACGTGAGGAGCCACAGGCCGGGTGTGCTCCGCATCTCGGCACTGCTCCTCATCTGAGGACGGGGGTTCTCCGCCGACGAACGCGCGGAGCGGCGCCATCACTCCGGGAGGGACGGATGCCGCTCCTGCGGTGCGTGGTGGCGAGGGATGAACAGCGCGACCAGCAGGGCGACGAGCGCCGCCCCGCCGCCGAGCAGGAACGAGATGTGGAACGCCGCCGGATCGGGCACCGGCACGCCGTCGACCTCGACCGCGAAGGTCGCGAGCACCGCGCCGATCACGGCCGCGGCGGTGCTGGTGCCGAGCGAGCGGAACAGCGCGTTGAGGCCGTTGGACGCGCCCGTCTCGGACTGCGGCACCGAGCGCATGATGAGCATCGGCATCGCCGCGTAGCCGAAGCCGATGCCGAAGCCGATGCCGATGTTCGCCACGAGGATCTGCCACACCTCGCTCGCGAACAGGAGGGTGAACGCGTAGGTGACGACGAGCGCGATGGCGCCGACCACGAGGAGGAGCTTCGGCCCGACCGTGCGCGCGAGCTGCCCTGAGAAGGGCGAGAGCACCATCATCACGAGACCTGCCGGCATCACGATGAGGCTCGCGGCCACGAGCGACAGGCCGAACCCGCCTGCCGCGGTCGGCAGTTCGAGCATCTGCGGGTAGATCACGTTCGACGCGAACAGCGAGAAGCCGAACGCGATCGAGGCGAGGTTGGTGAGCAGCACGGGGCGCCGCGCCGCGACGCGGAGGTCGAGCAGCGGGTCCGTGATGCGCAATTCGTACCAGCCCCACAGCAGCAGCACGGCGAGGCCGCCGAGGCCGCACGCGAGCACCACGGGGGAGGTCCAGCCCCACTCGTTGCCCCGCGACACCGCGAGCAGCACGCCGACGAGTCCGACGGCGAGGCCGGCCGCGCCGAGGTAGTCGAACTTCCCGCCCGTGCGCAGCGCACTCACCGGCACGATCCACAGCACGAGGGCGAAGACGATCACGCCGAGGCCGGCGGCGACCCAGAACAGCACGTGCCAGTCGCTGCGCTCGGTGATGAAGGCGCTGATCGGAAGCCCCAGCGCACCGCCCACGCCGAGCGTGGCGCTGATGAGGGCGATGGCGGAGTCGACCCGGTCTTCGTGCAGCACGTCGCGCAGGATCGAGATGCCGAGGGGGATCACGCCGGTCACGGCGCCCTGCAGCGTACGCCCGACGATCACACCGACGATGCCGGGGGAGGCGGCGGCGATCACCGATCCGACGACCAGCAGGGCCAGCAGCACCAGCACGATGCGGCGCTTGCCGTACATGTCGCCGAGGCGTCCGGCGATCGGGGTCATCACCGCAGCCGCGAGAAGGGTCGAGGTGACGACCCACGCGGTGTCGTCGCGGCTCGCGTTCAGGAGCTCCGGCAGCTTCGACTGGATGGGCACGACCAGCGTGAACATGAACGACGACGCGAGCCCCGCGATCGCCAGGACCGCCACGATGGCGCCCTGGCGAGGCATCCGGGTGAGTCTTCTTCTCGCGTCCTCGTCACCCGTGCCCATCAGTTCAGGCTATCTGGGGCTGCGAGCACCGGGCTCCGCGGCGTGGGGTGCAGAACTCCTTCGATTCCGCGCCGGACAGCGGTGCCGTGCGGGGTTCCGCGATGCGCGGGCCGGATCGGAGGAGTCCTGCCGGGCCTGCGGGTGCAGACTTAGCACATGCCCGAGACCGCGACGCCGCCCGGCATCGACATCCGCTTCCTCGACACGGTCGAAGAGGTCCACCGCGCGTCCGCCGTGCTCGCCGAGGTGTGGGGCGGCGACCGGGGCGGCATGCCGCCGAACCTGCTGCGCGCCCTCGCCCACGCCGGCAACTACGCCGTCGGCCTGTACGACGAGGAGCGGATGGTCGGGGCGTCCGTCGCGTTCTTCGCGGAGCCCGCCGCGCGCTCGATGCACAGCCACATCACGGGCGTGCTCCCCGACCACCAGTCGCAGGGGCTGGGCCGCGTGCTCAAGCGGCACCAGCAGGAGTGGGCGCTCGCACGAGGCGTCGGTCACATCACGTGGACGTTCGACCCGCTCGTCGCGCGCAACGCCCACTTCAACCTGCGCGTGCTCGGCACGCGGGTCACCGAATACCTCGTCAACCACTACGGGCCGATGGACGACGGCGTCAACCGCGGCGACGAGACCGACCGCATCATGGTGTCGTGGGCGCTCGCCGCGCCGCCCATGCCCACCCCCGAGGACGAGCGCGTGGTCGCCTCGGTCGAGATCCCGCACGACATCGAGATCCTCCGCCGCGAGACGCCGGTGGATGCCGCGGTCTGGCGCGCACGCGTGCGCGAGCAGCTCGTCGGGCACCTGGCCGAGGGCCTCGTCATCGGCGGCTTCGACGACGCGCGGGGGTACCTGCTCGTTCCCGGTCGTTGAGCGGAAGGCGCTCCCGCGCGAAGCCGAAACGCGACGAGTCTTCGAGAACGCCCCACGCGTTTCGACTCGCACGCTCGCTCAACGACCGGAATTCGGCGATGAGTGGCAGTCCGCGCGGGCGCTGCGCCCCTACGCTGACCGCATGCCCGAATACCGCGCCCACTTCGACTTCGACATCCGCTTCGCCAACGGCGGCGGTCTCGCCGGCACGGGGTTCCGGCTGGACCTTCCGCGCGCGGATGCCACCGAGGACGAGATCGCGCGCCTGCTGATCGCCCACCTCGGGCTGGCGCTCGTCGACGAGGTGGAGCTGCGGGGCCTGCGCATCGTCGAGGAGCCGCACCGCGGCAGCAGGGGAGTGGATGCCGCGTCCCCGGCCGCCGGCGGCACGCGCGTGGTCGATCTCAGCCACCCGATCCGCGCTGGCCTCGTCACCTACCCCGGCCTTCCCGCGCCCACGATCACGCCCCACCTCACGCGGGAGGACTCGCGCGCCCGCTACGCGCCGGGGACGGAGTTCGCGATGGACGTCATCCACATGATCGGCAACACCGGCACCTACCTCGACTCGCCGTTCCACCGGTACGCCGACGGCACCGACCTGGCGGGTCTCGAGCTGTCGTCGCTCGTCGGCCTGCGCGCCGAGGTGTTCCACCTCGAGGACGCGTGGGATGCTCCCCACGACCTCTCCACGCAGCGCTGGCGCGCTGCGCGGAGCCTCGGGTCGTGTGGGCCCACCCGTCGAGGCATTTCTTCCGCCACGCTCGCCGATCGCGACGTGCGCGGCGCGGCCGTCCTGCTGCACACCGGCTGGGACCGCTGGTTCGGGCAGCCGGAGTACGGGGCCGGGGCACCGTACCTCACGGGCGAGGCCGCGCAGTGGCTCATCGACGCGGGGGCCGTGCTCGTCGGCATCGACTCGGTGAACATCGACGACACCGAGTCGGGCGGCGAGCGGCCCGCGCACTCGCTGCTGCTCGGCGCCGGCGTGCATGTCGTCGAGCACCTGACGAACCTCGGCTCGGTGCCGCCGCGCGGCGCGCGGTTCACCGCGGCGCCGCCCGCCGTCGAGGGGTTCGGCACCTTCCCGGTGCGCGCCTTCGCCGAACTCCCCGCGTGACCCCGGACTGACCGCCCGAGCCGTCCGCCGCGCCCGCGAGATCATCACCGATGTCGGAACCCCCTCGTACCGTGGCGTCATGGACGGGTACGCAGGTGTACCGATCAGTTCGTTCGCCGATCAGTCGGCCCACGAAGAGCTGGCCCTCGCGACGCGGCGGGTGATGTATCAGCACCGCCCCGAGCATCTCCTCTTCTACGAACGAGGAGGAACCATGCGCGAGCACATCGAGACCCTGATCGTCGCTCTGAGCGACGCGCTGCGGGGAACGGCGCACCACACGGCGCCGGCAGAACCGCGTCGCCGGCGGCCGCGGGTCGCCCGGTCCACGTACGTCCCGGTCCTCCGGGACGCCCAGGCCGCGCGCTTCGCGCACTGATCGCCTCGCTCCGTCGCCGGCCGGGCGTACGCTGAGCGCATGCCCATCGCCCGGCCGGCGGCATCCGTCACCCTCGAAGGATTCGAGCTGCGGGTGCTGCACCTGCCGCTCGTCGCCCCCTTCACCACGTCGTTCGGCACCGAGACGGTGCGTGAGGTCATCGTCGTGCGGGCGCTCACCGCTGACGGCGACGGCTGGGGCGAAGTCGTCACGCAGGCCGATCCGCTGTACTCGAGCGAGTACACCCAGGGCGCGTGGGACGTCGCGCTGCGCTTCCTCGCGCCGGCACTCCTCGACCGGGAGCACCTCGCGCCCGAGGAGGTCGCGAGCGTGCTCGAGCCCTTCAAGGGCCACCGCATGGCCAAGGCCGGACTCGAGCTCGCCGTGCTCGATGCGGCGCTGCGCGCCGAGGGACGCAGCTTCGCCGAGTACGCCGGGGCGGTGCGCGACCGTGTGCCGAGCGGGGTGTCGGTCGGCATCCAGCGCGACCCCGCGGCGCTCGTCGAGACCGTGCGCGGCTACCTCGACGAGGGCTACGTGCGCATCAAGATCAAGATCAAGCCCGGGCGCGACGTCGGTGACACGGCCGCCGTGCGCGACGCCTTCGGCGCGATCCCGCTGCAGGTCGATGCGAACTCCGCCTTCACGATGGCGGATGCCGACACGCTCGCCGAGCTCGACCGCTTCGACCTGCTCCTCATCGAGCAACCGCTGCAGGAGGACGACCTCGTCGACCACGCGACGCTCGCTCGGCGCCTGCGCACCCCCGTCTGCCTCGACGAGTCCATCGTGTCCGACAAGGCGGCGGCCGACGCCCTCGCGCTGGGGTCGGCATCCGTCATCAACATCAAGGCCGGCCGGGTCGGCGGCTACGTCGAAGCGGTCAAGATCCACGACCGCTGCCTCGCGGCCGGCGTGCCGGTGTGGTGCGGCGGCATGCTCGAGACCGGCATCGGCCGTGCCGCGAATGCTGCCCTCGCGGCGCTCCCCGGCTTCACGCTGCCGGGCGACGTCTCGGCCTCGAGCCGCTTCTACACGCGCGACATCGTCACCGAGCCTGCCGTGCTCGAAGACGGGTACGTGCGGGTGCCGATCGGTCACGGCCTGGGCGTCGACATCGACCCGGTGGCGCTCGAGGACTTCACCGTCGCCCGTGAGACGCTGACGCGGTGACCATCACGGAGTATCGTGCAGCGGCCACGGAGTGCGGAACTCCTCACAATCGGTGAGCGGATGCCGCGACGCAGCGGAGACACCAGGAGATCGGGAGACCGCGGCAGGATGCGTTCCCGGCATGCTCGCGGGCGCGCAGCGCTCTCGATGGCGGTCGCCGGAGTCCTGGCCCTCGGCGGCTGCGCGGCCACGCCAGGCACCGATCCCCTCGCACAGCCGACGGTTCCCGCCGGGGTGAGCGTCGAGCTCGCGCAGCTGCGCGCCGACGTCGCGCCGCGGCAGGCGCAGGTGCGGGTGGTGAACCGATCCGCCGAGCAGCTGGTGATCGGCGAGGTGCGGGTGCAGGACGCTCGCTTCGACGGCCCGGCGACGAGGGTCGTGGCGGGGCGCACCAGCACGGTCCGCGCCGGCGGTGGAGTCGACATCCGCGTGCAGCTTCCGCCGGTCGCGTGCGGGGCGTCCGACGAGGGGCAGCCGGTCGTTGTGCTCGAGGTCATCGAGGAGTCGGGCGCGCACGAGATCGAAGCAGCCGCGACCGACCCGCTGGGATTCGTCGCCCCACTCCACGCTCGCGAGTGCCTGCGCGAGCGACTGGCGGATGCCGCGACCCTCGCCTTCACAGGGTTCCAGGCGTCCGCCCCCGGCGAGCCGGCCGCACTCGAGCTGACCGTCACCCCGGCCGGTGGCGCCGCCGCCACGATCGCGGGCGTGCAGGGCACGAACCTCCTCGACTTCGGATCTGCCACCGTGGACGGGGCGTTCCCGCTCGACCTCGAGGTCGCCGAGGGTGACGAGACGCCGATCGTCATCACGCTGCCGATCGTGCCGTTCCGCTGCGACCCGCACGCCGTGCAAGAGGACAAGCGCGGCACGATCTTCGACGTGCGCGTCGAGGTGGCGGGGGAGCCCGGCGAGATCGAGCTGTTCGTCGGCGATGAGCTGCGCGGCCGGATCCTGTCGTGGGTCGCGGCCTGGTGCGGATTCGGCGGCTGAGCTCAGAGTCGTCGCCGCGTTCGGCGCGTTTCGACTCGCAAGCTCGCTCAACGACCGGGACCTGAGTATCGGTCGTTGAGTGAAGCGCGCTCTGGCGACTCGCAAGCTCGCTCGACGACCGGGACCTGAGTATCGGTCGTTGAGCGAAGCGCGCTCTGGCGACTCGCAAGCTCGCTCGACGACCGGAACCTGAGTATCGGTCGTTGAGCGAAGCGCGCTCTGGCGACTCGCAAGCTCGCTCGACGACCGGGTCCTGAGTATCGGTCGTTGAGCGAAGCGCGCTCTGGCGACTCGCAAGCTCGTTCGACGACCGGAACCTGAGTGTCGGTCGTTGAGCGAAGCGCGCTCTGGCGCGCGAAGTCGAAACGCCCGGGGCCCGGCGCAGACGCGAAGCGGCCGGCCGCCCGAGGGCGACCGGCCGCATTCCCGGAGTCCGGCTACTTCACCGTGACCGTGATCGCCTTGGAGCTGGTCGCTCCGGCGGCGTTCGCGAACTCGGCGACGTAGGTGTAGGTGCCGGGTGCGCGTCCCGCGATGGCGGTCTTCGCCTGCTGCGCGTTCGGGGAGGCGGCGGTGAGCGACTGCTCGTCGATCACCGTGCCGTTCTCGAACAGGCGGTAGGTGGTGGCGTTGGTGCCCCACCACAGGTCGGCGGTGACGGTGTAGTTGCCGTCCTTGTCCCAGTTGTCGTGCGAGAGGACGGGTGCCGCGGGTGCGGCGTCCTTCACCTTCACCGTGACCGAGGTGGTCGCGGTGGTGCCCTTCGCGTTGATGAGCTCGCCGGTGTACACGTAGGTGCCGTTGGGCTTGCCCGACACGTCGACGGTCGACAGCTGCGCCTTCGGCGAGTTCGCGTCGAGCAGCTTCGTCGAGACGAGGGTGCCGTTCTCGTACAGCTTGTACACCGCGCCGTTGACCCCCGACCAGAGGTTCATCGAGACCGTGAACGTGCCGTCGTGCAGGCCGTCCTCCCAACCGGAGTCCGTCGACAGCACACCGCGACCGGGCTTGGCGGCGGCGCCTTCGTCGTCGAACACCAGCAGCTGCACCGACGCGGCGGTGACGAGGCCGTCGTGGTTGACCGCGTTCACCGTCACGGTGTGCGGGCCGACGAGCTCCGCCAGCGCGATGACCTGACCCGGCGCGACCGGCTCGCCGTCGAACGCGATGTCGAGGTTTCGCACGCCCGACTCCGGGTCGCCCGCACTCACCCCCACCGTGAATGTCGCCGTGCTCGGCAGCAGCGTGCCGTCCGCGGGCAGCCCCGACAGCACCGGTGCGGTGGTGTCCGCCGCCCCCGAGGGGTCACCGGTGACCGCGATGCGCGGAGCAGGCGGTTCGGCCATCCCGTCGCCCAGGAAGAACGACGTCTGCGGCGGCTGGTTGTAGCCGGTGTTCTGCCACGCGACCGACAGGCGGTAGACCGGGTCGTGCATCAGCGTGCGAATGCGCAGGTCGGTCTCGTCGGTGGTCGAGTAGATCCGCAGCTCGCTCGAGTCCGCCGAGCGCCATGCGATCTCCTCGCGCCAGTCGCCGAACAGGTCGGCCTGCAGGTTGGGTGTGCCCTTCGTCGAGTTGTTCGAGCGTGCGCCGTCGGCCTTCACGATCACGTCGGCGGAGCCGGTCTCCCAGTTCCACTCGGCGATCGTCGGCACGCCCTGGGACGTGGTCGCGTTCCAGTCGTGGTCGACGATCTCGCGGAGCGGGTCGCCGTCGAACCACGCGAGGAAGTTCGCCGCGGGGATCTTCTCGCCGATGAGCTCGCCCGTGGACGACTTCAGCTGCCCGACCGGGGAGTTCCACGCGGCGTCGCCGCCGATGGCCCACCCCTCGGCCCCGGCGTAGCGGGGATCGATGTCGCCGGATGCCGCGCGGCCGGTGTCCTTCACCGCGGGGATCGACCACAGCACCTCGCCCGTGCGCGCGTCGCGCATGGTCGCGCCGAGGTTGCCCGAGTTGCCCATGTCCTCGTGGGCTGCGAAGACCTCGAGGCCGGGGTTCGAGGGGACGAGATCCGACACGTGGATCGCGTCGCCGTGGCCGAGCCCGGTGGAGTAGAGCAGCTCCCCGTCGTCGTCGACCGTCGCCGAGCCGTAGACGACCTCGTCCTTGGCGTCGCCGTCCACGTCGGCCACCGACAGGTTGTGGTTGCCCATGCCGTAGAAGCCCTCGTTGCCGTCCTCGTTCGAGTCGAGCACCCACCGCTGGGTGAGCTGCGAGCCGTCGAAGTCGTACGCCGCCATCACCGCGCGGGTGTAGTATCCGCGGCTGAAGACCGCGCTCGGGTGCTCGCCGTCGAGGTACGCCGTCGCCGCCAGGAACCGGTCCACCCGGTTGCCATAGGCGTCGCCCCAGGCTCCGACGTCGCCGCGAGCGGGCACGTAGTCCACCGTGTCGATCGCCGCTCCGGTCAGGCCGTCGAACACCGTGAGGTATTCGGGGCCCGTGAGCACGTAGCCCGAGCTGTTGCGGTAGTCGGCGCTGGCGTTGCCGATCGGCTGGCCGATGCCGTCGATCGTGCCGTCACCGGTCTTCATCATGAGCTCGGCACGTCCGTCGCCGTCGTAGTCGTACACCTGGAACTGCGTATAGTGCGCGCCGGCCCGGATGTTCACGCCCAGATCGATGCGCCACAGCCGCGTGCCGTCGAGCCGGTAGGCGTCGAGGTACACGTTGCCGGTGTAGCCGGCCTGCGAGTTGTCCTTCGCGTTGGACGGGTCCCACTTCACCAGCAGCTCGTACTGGCCGTCGCCGTCCACGTCGCCCACGCTCGTGTCGTTGGCGGAGTAGGTGTACGGCTGGCCGTCCTTGCTGTAGGCGTCGGCCGGCTTGTCGAGCGGCACCGACCGGTACGCACCGGTCTGCACCCCGAACGAGTCGGTCTCGGTGGTCTCGACGCCGTCCAGCACCTTGGTGATGAAGTAGACGGATGCTGCGGCCCCGGCCTCGTCGAGATAGTTCGTCGAGTCGGTGATCGGCGTCGACGTGATCCGCGCGCCGTCACGGTAGACGTGGAAGGCGACGCTGTCGGGATCGGTGCCGAGCATGCGCCACGACACCAGGTTCCCGGCATCCGTGTCCACGGCCGCCGGGGCACGGTCGAGGTACTCGGCCTGCCGCTGCAGCACCGTCACCGCCTCGGTGCCGAGCTGCGCCGACGCGGCGCCGGCGCCGCCCGCGTTCACCGCGACCACCGTGTAGAAGTACGGGATCGTGGTGAGCACGTCGGTGTCGGTGTAGCGGCTCGCGTCGGCCACGCCGATCAGCTCGCCGCGCTCGCCCTCGACCTCGGAGCGGAACACCAGGTAGTACAGCGCGCCCAGCGGCTGTGCCCAGGAGAACTCCACCGCTCGCTTGTCGATGCTCTCGACGGAGAGCCCCGACGGGGCCGCGGGCGGCGTGACGTCGGCGTCGACGAACGAGACCTCGACGGTCGCCGACGGCACCGACTCGAGCTTCGTCTGGTCGACCGCGGTCACGTGGTACGCGTAGTCGAGGCCGACGCGGGCCGTCGTGTCGACGAACGCCGGCTCGCTCACCGCGGCGACGAGCACGGGCTTGGTGTCGAACGGCGAGGTCCGGTACACGTTCCAGGTGAGGCCGGGCTCGGCGTCCCATGCCAGCGACACACTCGGCGCCGCCGGGTCGGCGTTCACGTCGGCGACCTCGAGACCCACGGGTCCGAGCAGGATCGGTGTGATCTCCAGGCCGTTCAGGCGCGTGCCCGCCGCGGCGCCGTACGCCTCGACGTCGAGCTGCCCGTCGGTGACGAGGAACGGGCCGCGCAGCGTCTCGTTGACCGCGCCGCGCCCCGCGTTGCCGGTGCCGGCCTCCTTGCCTTCGACGCGGAAGGTCGTGCGGGTCGAGCCGATCCAGTCGCCCGAGTAGGTCTTGACCGAGTACGTGCCGTTCGGGACGTCGAGGGCGAAGGTGGAGCTGTCGCCCGGGAGCACGAAGTCGCGCACCAGGTCGTTCGAGCCTTCGGCGGCGCCGCGGTCACGACCGGCTCCAGCGGGAAGGGTGTTGAGGAACCCGTAGCCGCGGTCGGCGGTGTAGGCCGTGTTCGGGTTCACTTCGGTGTAGCCCGCCATCAGCGGGTTGCCCGCGAGCTGGAAGTCGTACTTGTACAGCGCCTGCTTGGTCGTGAAGGTCACGGCGGCGCTCGGCGCGGACTCGCCGCGGCCGTTCACGGCGACCACGCGGTACCGGTAGCCGGTGCCCTCGGCGAGGCCCTGAACGATCGAGCTCGTCTGCGTCACCATGCCGACGAGCGTCCACTCGGGCTCGGGGTCGGCCACGGCCTGGCGGTAGATCTTGTAGATGTCGGCCGTGGGCGACGCGTCCCACTGCAGCGTCGCGCCGCCGTTGCTGATCGCTCCGGCCACCACGTTCTGCGGCGCGACCGGCACGTCGGCGGGCGGCGCGACGTCGGCGACCTTCGCGGCGAGCGGGGTGTCGAGGTCTGCGACGTCCTGCGCGATCAGGCGTGCCAGCTGGATGGCGCCGTACTCCTGGAAGTGCGTGTCGTCGACGATGCCGGCGGGACGGTTCGGGAAGACGCCCGGGTCCACGTGCAGGAACACGGCCTTCGCCGCCTCCGGGCCGATCTCGTTCAGGTACGCGCGGCTGGACGCCGACAGGTCGACGAGCAGCACGTCCTCCTCGGCGGCGAGCTCCTTCATCTTCTCGACGTACTCGGGGAAGCTCACGTTGAACAGTCCCGTGGCCGCGTCGAAGCTGCGGCGCGAGACAGGCGTGACCAGGATCGGCGTCGCACCGCGCTGACGCGCGCCCTCGACGTAGACCCGCAGGTACTCCTTGTAGTCCGCCGGGCTCGCGTACCGGTCGTCGACACCCTGGGTCGCGTCGTTGTGCCCGAACTGCACGAACAGATAGTCGCCGGGACGGATGCTGCGCAGCACCTCGTCGAGACGTCCCTGCGTGATGAAGTTCTTCGACGAGCGACCGCCGATCGCGTGGTTGGCGAAGGCGACGTCGTCGGCGAAGAACCGGTCGATCATCTGGCCCCAGCCGGCCTGCGGCGCGTAGGCGATGGGGTCGTAGGTCTGCACGGTCGAGTCGCCGGTGATGAAGGCCGTCGAGAGGGCTCCGGCGACACGGGCCGGCAGGCGCGTGATGGTCAGCGCATTGACGGCAGGGGCGTCGCCCGCGAACTGCAGCGTCAGCGTGCCGTCGACGAGGGCGATCGTGAAGGACATGTCGAGGAACGCGCCCGCGGCCTGCGGGTTCGCCAGCACCTTGGCGATGCTCTCGGCCGTCACGGTGGTCGTGGTCGCCGCCTGGGCGTCGCCCGAGACCAGGCGCACAGAGTAGTCGCCGGCACCGAGGGCGACCTCGAAGGTCGAGCCGGCCGCGGCGACGAAGTCGCCCCGCAGCGCGTCGGAGCCGCCGCGGTCGACGTCCGGCGTCGCCGAGGTGGGCGCGGTCGAGAAGCCGTAGCCCCACTCCGGGTTGTACGCCGTCGCCGACGTCACCGGCAGTGCGCCGTCGGCCACCTGGCCTGGGCCGAAGTCGAACGTCACGACGTCACCGGCCGGAAGCGGCGCCGGCGCGGTGTAGGCGTTCGAGGTGACGGGTGCCGAGGCCGGCGAGGAGCCCGCTTGGTTCCGGGCGGTGACGCGGTAGGTCCACTGCTGCGCCGTGTCGGCGGCATCCGTGTATCCGGGCGTCGTGACCGTCGTCCGCACGGAGAAGACGCCATCGGCGCCGGCGCGCTCGACGACGTACTCGTCGCCGTTCGCGACGGCCGACCACGACAGCGCGACCGCGTCGCGGGTGACCTGCGCCACGGCGAGGTCGGCCGGCGCCACCGGCGCGACGAGCTCAGGGACGATGCCCGAGCGCACCTCGGCCGACAGGGTGGAGGCCACGCCGTCGTCGTTCACGGCGACGACCGCGTAGGCGTACGAAGCGCCCTCGGCGACCGAGGTGTCGCTGTAGGAGGGGTCGGTGGTCTCGGCGATCTGCGCGAAGTCACCGGTGGTGTCGTTCGCGACGGGCGCGCGGAGCACCCGGTACTTCGTCGCGCCGTCGACGGCGGTCCACGCGAGGTCGACGCCGTTCCAGGCGACGCGGGTCGTGGCGAGGCCGGTCGGGGCGTCGGGAACGATCGGCGCGACGACGAGACCGTTGACGAAGGCACCGAGCCCCGAGCCGGTGAAGCCCACCGTGAGCTGGCCGTCGGTGACGGCGGTGGTGAACGTCGCGGTCGTGTTGAGTCCGCGCGCCGAGGTCAGGCGGGTCTGGGCGACGCCCTCGAGCGTCACGGTGGCGTTGGTCCCGGATGCGGAGCTCAACCCGTCGCCCACGGTCACCGTGACCTCGTAGTCGCCCTCGGGCAGGCCGTCGAGCTGGAAGCCCCAGTTCGTGCCGGCGATGAAGTCGTCCTCCATCGGGCCGGCGGGGGAGTCGTCGGTGCCGCGGTCGCGGTCGAAGAGCGTGACGCCGTCGGGCACGGTGATGCCCCAGCCCGCCTCAGCGGTGTACAGCGATGTCGTGCGCACCTGCTGCCAGCCCTCGGCGACCGCGCTCGTCGCAGTCCCGAAGTCGAAGCGCCATGCTCCGTCGTCGGCCGGGGGGAGCAGAGCCGCGGCGGGGGTCGCGGTGATGAGAGCTGCGACCACGGCGGTGGCGCCGGCGATCGCGGTCAGTCGAAGCCCGCGGCGAGGTGCGCGGGCCGCGGGGGCGTGTTCTGCGGGTCGCGTCGCGCCATCGGCGCGTGCGGACACGTGGGGCACGGTTCCTCCTGTTGTCAGCATCGGCAAAGGATGACGGCGCACGCCGCGGCATCGCGGCATCCATCGTCGTGAACCGGGCGCGTACGGACTCGAGCCCTGTCCGGTGGAGCGCGGCTGGGGCCGCGGTCCGGGTTTGTTGTCAACCGCACGGAAAGCGTATTCCAGCCACGGTCGCTCGCAGTCTGGCACGGGTGCCCGCGGTGTGGCAAGGACTTCGTGAAACGTTTTTACGATGTGGCCTGCCGCCTTGCGCCGACGCGCCACCGTGTCTTAGGGTTCCTGGCGAGCGCTTTCCCATACCCCCGTCGCCGACGCGTATACGGACCGTGTCGGCGGCGGGCTCCGCCGCCCCGCCGGCGCCACGTCGACGCGACCAGGCAGTGCCGCGTCCGTGCGGACGGGGAGGTGTGCCGATCGTCTGTGCGCCCGCGACCGGGAGCCTTAGGCTTCTGCCATGCCCGCACGAAGCCGGCGCTCGCCCGCCGACAGCTCGACCCTCGCCTGGATCCGACCGCGTCTGCTCGCGGGCGCGACGGTGCTGATCGCCTCGGCCATCGCTCTGACCGGCTGCTTCGGCGCCGACCCCGTGGTCGAGGAGTCGGGCGGCGGCGATTTCGCCGACGACGGCTGCACGAGCGTCGTCGTGGCGACCTCGTCCGAGAAGGTCAACATGCTGGACGCGCTGGCCGACGCCTTCAAGGACTCGTCGCAGCACGAGCAGCTCGCCGAATGCGCGACCGTGCATCCGATCAACGTCTCGTCGGGTGACGCGACCCGGTTCCTCACGGCGGGTGGCGACTGGCCCGACGACGACACACGCCGCTGGCCCACGATGTGGTCGCCCGCGTCGACGGTGTGGACCGATCGGGTCGCGGCCGCAGCATCCGCTTCCCTCGTCGGCGAGCCCGAATCGTTCACGCACACGCCGGTCGTCTTCGGCGTGCCCGAGACGATGGCGAAGGCGCTCGGCTATCCGGCATCGCCGATCGGCATCGCCGACTTCGAGGCGCTCTGCCAGGACCCCGCGGGCTGGGCGGGCGTCGGCAAGCCGCTGTGGGGCTCGTTCAAGATCTCGAAGACGAACCCCAATACGTCGACGACCGGGCTCTCGGCGATCCTGATGCAGTCGTACGAGGCATCCGGCAAGAACGCCGATCTCACGGCTGCCGACGTGGCCGCCGCGGCCGAGTTCTCGCGCGTGTTCGAGGAGTGCGTGATCCACTACGGCGACACCACCGGCAAGGTGCTGACGCGGCTCTACGACGAGACGCAGAACGGCGCCGGCGGCTCGGGGTACGTGTCGGCGGTGGCGCTCGAAGAGACCTCGCTGCTCAACTACAACCAGGGCAACCCCGACTCGCACACGGTTCAGCCGGGTGAGACGCTGACGCCTCCGAAGGAGAAGCTGGTCGCCGTGTACCCGTCGGGCGGCTCGATGTGGTCCGACAACCCGATCACCGTGCTCGGCGCCGACTGGGTGACGCCCGAGCAGGCCGAGGCGGGCGCGGCGTTCGCCGCCTTCCTGCAGACCGACGCGGCGCAGAAGATCCTGCCCGAGTACGGCTTCCGCCCGCTGGATGCCTCGGCGCCGCTGGGCGACCTCTTCACGGCGGAGTACGGCGTCGATCCCGCCGGGCCCGCGGTCACCCTGCCGAAGCCGGCCGTCGACGTGGTATCGGCCGCCATCGACCAGTGGACGCAGATCCGCAAGCCCTCGTCGGTGCTCGAGGTGATCGACATCTCCGGCTCGATGGACGAGGCGATCGGCGACGGCCGCTCGAAGCTCGACGGCGCGATCGAGGGCGCGCAGGCGACCCTCGGCCACTTCCGCTCCTCGGACGAGGTCGGGGTGTGGGCGTTCACCACCGGCGTCGAGTCGGAGGCCGGGAAGAACATCGTCGTGCTGCGTGACGTCGAGCCGCTGGCATCCGACCGTGAGTCCGTGGACTCGTCGCTCGACGACCTGCGCTTCGCCCATCGCGACGGCACCCCGCTGTACGACGCGATCGCCGCGGCCTACGACGAGATGGTCGCGCGGGCACAGCCGGGGCGCATCAACGCGATCGTGCTGCTGTCGGACGGCCAGGACACCGACTCCGAGATCTCGCTCGACTCGCTCGTCGCGAAGATCGGCGCCGCGTCGAAGGAGGGCGGCGACGAGGCGCCGGTGCGCATCTTCCCGATCGCGTACGGCGAAGGCGCCGACACCGGCGCTCTGCAGCGCATCGCCGAGGCGACCGGCGGCCAGTGGTTCGACGCGTCCGACGCCGCGAAGATCGACCTCGTCTTCGCGTCCGTGATCAACAACTTCTGAACGGCGGACGGATGCTGACGCTCGCTGACGCCGAGGGGTACATCGACGAGGCGGCCGCAGCCCTCGCGCAGGGCAACGTGTACGTCTCGCCGGAGATCTCCGACTCGGCGGCGCTCGCGGCGAAGCTGGATCAGCAGATCGGCGACTCGTCGGTGGCCGTCGCCGTGTTCTCGTCGAACGCCGCCCTGGAGGGCTCGAGCACCGAGATCCTGCGGGACCTCGCCGCTCCGGCAGACCCCGGGGCGCCGACCTACGACACCGTCATCGTTGCGGTGGGCGAGGATCTGGTCGCCGGGTCGAACGTGCTCCCCACAGGCGAGGCGATGCGGATCGCGAACGAGGCCGAGGCATCGGCGGATTCCTTGGATGCTGCGCTCACAGAGACCGTGCAGGGCGTCGTCGCCGCGGCACCCGCTGACGCGGGCCAGGGGGGCGGGGTAGACGGCGGCCTCCTCGTCGGCGGCGCGCTGGGCCTGGTCGTGCTCGTGGCCGCGGGCGGCGCGCTGTGGGCGGTGCT
>NZ_JBDGJU010000007.1:0-156369 GCF_057656735.1 Microbacterium sp. Soil_C_42 | reverse complement strand
GCCACGGCGGCAGGCGCGGGCGCGGGCGCCGAAACGGACGCGGGGGACGCGGCATCCGTCCCGCTCGCCTCGGCGGTCGCCGCGTACGCGTCGGTACGCGGCGCACCCACGACTCCCCCGCTGCTGCGGGTGACCGGAATGTAGGCGCCCGTGCCGGGGGCCGTCGCCGAGGTGGCGAGGGAGCGCAGCTCGCTGCGCTCGTCCGCGAGGTCGGTGGCGGCGGTCTTGCGGGCGATGCGCATGCGCTTGACGTCGTAGGGGTTGAGCCCGTCACGCGCGTCGACGAACCACGTCGCGCCGGCGAGGTCTGCCCAGCCGCGGCCCCGTCGCTCGGGGTCGAACAGCGGCGAACACGCGATGACGAGCACCGGACCCACCAGCGGCACGAAGAAGCTGCCGTACAGCACGAGATAGCGCAGGACCGCGCCCCGCCAGAAGCCCGGGCGCTCGAGCGTGCGGACGTTGACCGATCGGATCCCGGTCGCCGCCTTGCCGACGGTGACGCCCTTGCGCCCGTGCAGCACGAGCTGCACCACGACGAACGCGGTCGTCAGCGCCGCCGATGCCGCCCCGCACGCGATGACCAGGCCGAGCCGGCCGGTGTCCGCGAGCGCCGCCGCGGCGTCCGGCGACGCCGTCGCGCTCAGGAGCGCAGGAAGGGTGACGAGGAGGACCGGGAGCTGGAGCACCAGCAGGATGCCGAGCTCGATCGACGTGGAGAGCACGCGCCGTCCGAACGGCGCCCTGCGCAACCCGAGTGTCGCGGCGTACTCCGGCATCGGCCGGCCACGCCCGTCGAGCCCCTCGACGGCACGCGCCGAGTCGTCGATCTCCCAAATCACGGGTCCTCCTGGCGAACGCTCCGCATCGACCCTATCCGGACGATCTTGCCCCTTCCGACGAGGACCAGGACATGGGGAAAGAGCCCCATGTCCTGGTCGATCGGCAGAACGGCGCCTCCGGGCGAGATGCGTCAGTGGAAGAAGTGGCGCTCGTTCGTGAAGAACATCGTCACGTTCGCGGCCTTCGCGGCGGCGATGACCTCGTCGTCGCGGACCGAGCCGCCGGGCTGGATGATCGCCGAGATACCCGCGTCGAGCAGGATCTGGGGGCCGTCGGCGAAGGGGAAGAACGCGTCGGATGCTGCCACAGCACCGGCGGCGCGGTCACCGGCGCGCTCGACCGCGAGGCGGCACGAGTCGACGCGGTTGACCTGGCCCATGCCGATGCCGACCGTCGCCGAGTTCTTGGCCAGGACGATCGCGTTCGACTTGACCGCACGGCACGCCTTCCACGCGAAGATGAGGTTGGTCATCTCCTCGTCGGCCGGACGCTCGCCCGAGACCAGCTGCCAGTCCTTCGCGACGGACTCGATGTCGTCGGGGAAGCGGTCGGCGTCCTGCAGCAGCAGACCGCCCGAGACCAGGCGCACGTCCAGGCGCTCCTGCTGCCAGTCGGCGGGCAGCTGCAGCAGTCGCAGGTTCTTCTTCGCCTTGAAGACCTCGAGCGCCGCCGGCTCGAACGACGGCGCGACGATGACCTCGGTGAAGATGTCCTTGAGGTTCTCGGCCATCTTGAGGGTCACGGTGCCGTTGGCGGCGATCACGCCGCCGTACGCCGACACGGGGTCGCACTCGTGGGCGCGCAGGTGCGCGCTCGCGATGGGGTCGAGCGCGTTGGGCGCCGTCACCGCGATGCCGCAGGGGTTCGCGTGCTTGATGATCGCGACGGCGGGCTTGACCATGTCGAACGCGGCACGCAGGGCGGCATCGGCGTCGACGTAGTTGTTGTACGACATCTCCTTGCCCTGGAGCTGGATCGCCTGGGCGATGCCGTGACCGCCGTTGCGGGTGTAGATCGCCGCGCGCTGGTGCGAGTTCTCGCCGTAGCGGAGGGTCGCGAGGCGCTCGGCCTTGATCGTTAGGTGCGCCGGCAGATCCGCTTCGAGGAGCGTGCCCTCGGTGAACCAGGTCGCGACGGCGCGATCGTACTCGGCCGTGTGCGCGAAGGCACGGGCGGCGAGCTCGCGGCGCTGCACCAGCGTCGTGCCGCCGGCGCGGACGGCGTCGATGACCGCAGGGTACGACGACGGCGAGACGACGATCGCCACGTTGGCGTAGTTCTTCGCCGACGCGCGCACCATGGCGGGGCCACCGATGTCGATCTGCTCGACGACGTCGTCGCCCTGCGCGCCCGAGCGCACGGTCTCGACGAACGGGTACAGGTTCACCACCACGAGCTCGAAGGGGGCGATGTCGAGCTCGTCGAGCTGACGCTCGTGGTCCTCGAGGCGGAGGTCGGCGAGGAGGCCGGCGTGCACGCTCGGGTGCAGGGTCTTCACGCGGCCGTCGAGGGACTCGGGGAACCCGGTCACGCTCGACACATCGGTCACGGTGTAGCCGGCCTCACGCAGCAGCGTGGCGGAACCGCCGGTCGACACGATCTCGACACCCGCGGCGGCCAGCGCCTCGCCGAGGGCCAGCAGGTCGGTCTTGTCGCTCACCGACACGAGTGCGCGGCGCACCGGGACGACATCGCGGGGGCGGTACAGGGCGGGGTCGTGGCTCGGTCCGGCCATGCGGGTCTCCTCGGTGGGGGTGGGGGTCAGAGCTGGGCGCTCGCGGACACCGCCGCGAGGTCGAGGTCACCGGTCGCGACGCGGCGCACCACGTCGATCAGGAGGCGGCGTTCGACGGGCTTGATGCGCTCGTGCAGGGCGTGCTCGTCGTCGCCGGGGAGCACGGGCACGCGCTCCTGGGCGAGGATCGGCCCCGAGTCGACCCCGTTGTCGACGATGATGACGCTGGCCCCGGTCTGCGCGACGTCGGCGGCGAGCGCGTCGCGCACGCCGTGCGCACCGGGGAACTCCGGCAGGTAGGCCGGGTGGGTGTTGATGATCCGCGGCGACCACGCGTCGACGAGATCCGCCGGCAGCAGGCGCATGAGACCGCTCAAGACCACGAGGTCGGGCTGCCAGACGTCGAGCTGGGCGCCGAGCTCGGCGCCCCACTCCTCGCGGCTCGCGAACTGCGCGAACGGCACCATGAACGTGGGGATGCCGTACTCCTCGGCGTGCGCGAACCCGTCGGCCTCGCGGTCGGCGCCGACGACGACCACGCGGGCCGGGAACTCGGGATCGGCCGCCGCGTCGAGCAGAGCGCGCAGGTTCGAGCCCGTGCCCGAGATGAGAACAGCGACCGTCAGCACCGGCCCAGTCTAATCGGAACCATCCCTCGCGCCGGGCGGCGCCGACCACGGGAGGTCGATCGGCTCGGTCCTCGCTTCCGGTGCGACGCCCCCGCCGGCGTCCGGCAGCGGCGTCGACCGCGATCCGCGCGCGGGAGGGGACGGATGCCGCTGCTCGGCGTCTTCGGCGGGCACCGCGCCCGATCGCCGGGCCGTGAACGCCGCGACCGCGGCGAAGGCCGCAGCCTCCGGAGGTTCGGGGTGCGGCCCGTCGTCCGCCGTCGCCGGCTCGACCCCGGCCGCGGCGGGTGTGGAGTCCTGCGCGGCCGGCTTCCCACCCCCCGCCGAACGCGGCGACAGCAGCAGGATCGCCGCGCCGAGCAGAACTTCGAGGCCGACCGCCAGCGCGACGGGCCCGGCATCCGGTCCGAACTCGGCCAGTCGCCCCGGTCCGAGGGACCCCGACGCCGCCCAGGCCAGCAGCGCCGCGGCACCGCCCGAGAGCAGCGCGATGCCCGCGGTCACGACGAGCCGCGCCCCGATCGGATCCTCTGCCGCGCCGGCGTGCTCGTCGAGATGCGCGTCGGCGCCGCGCTCGTCCGAGGGTGCGCCCGACAGCAGTCCGCTGAGGGCCGCGGTCTTTCCGGCATCGAACCGCGACGACGCCGGTCCGGCCACGGGCGCGGACTGCAGCTGGGCCCACGCACCCGGAGGCTCCGCGCGGCGCGCCCGCGCCGCGTGGAGGGGGTGTGGGGACCGTTCGCGGAAAGATCCGCGGGCGTGCAGAAGCCGCGATCGCGCGATCCACCCGGCGAGCGCGCCGAGAGCGATCGGAAGCAGAGCGAGCAGCAGCAGCCACGACGTCGTCGATTCGGGGACGGCGCCGAGTGCCGGGAGGCCGGGGATGACGCCGACCTGGGTTCCGGCGGGCGAGACCGCCGTGCCCGTGCCGACGGCGAAGCCGGGGCCGGCGACGAAGCTCATCCCCCACACCGCGAGCGTCGGCACGTAGGCGAGCTGGGCGAGCGTGATCACGGTGGCGCCGATGGGGTCGACGTCGCCCGCCTGGAACAGCGCGACGATCTGACCCGCGCGGGCGAACAGGGCGACGGCGGCCACCGCGGCGCCGACGCCGACGAGCCCGACCACGACGACGGCCGTCCCACGCGCGACGAGCGCGGGCACCTCTCCCCAGCCGTGCGGCGCCGCTTCGGCGCGGTCGCGCAGGCGCGCGACCGCGCCGGAGCCTGCCTCGGACCACTCCGTCACCACCGCCGCGACGAGGGCGGGCAGGGCGAACACGAGCGTCGGCACGAGGACGGCCTGCCACGTCTCGGCCCGCGCGACGTCATTGGCACCGGTCAGCGCGGCGCCGGTGGTCACGAGCGCGAACACGGTGCTCGAGGTCAGCACGCCGGTGAGCCACGCGTCGGCGTGCGAGGCACGGGCACCGGAGCGCGCGGCGAAGATGGCCGTGAACCCGGCGAAGGCCAGCGGGGCGAGCGAGAGGACGAACGTTGCCGCGCCCGCGTCGATCCCCGTCGCGGCGACGTAGTCGGGCGGCAGCGTGATGCTGAGCGGCACGAGGTTGCCGAGCTGCCACACCGACACCGCCGCCGGCCACAGCACGCCCCAGTCCGCGCCGCCGCCGAATCCGAACACCCACAGCAGCGTGAGCGGAGCAAGGGTCACGGCAAGGCCGACGGCCGCCGCGATGACGGCGTCGACGGAGGCGAGAAGGGCGACGATGAGGCGATGCATGCGCCATCGACCCTACTTCGGTGCACCGCCCCGGCCGGGGCACCCGCGCGCGGGGCCCCGGCATCCGTCCAGCGAATCCTCAGGTTGCAGCAGGAGCGACTAACGTTTCACCTCGGAGGTCCCCCCATATGAGCACAGCCGAGTCCACGGCGCCCAACGCCCCCGACGAGACCGAGAACGCCGAGACCCCGGAGCCGAAGAACGGCTTCGACAGGTTCTTCGAGATCACCAAGCGCGGATCGACGATCCCCGCCGAGATCCGCGGCGGTGTCGTCACGTTCGTCACGATGGCGTACATCGTCATCCTGAACCCGATCATCCTGTCCAGCGGCACGGACGTCGCCGGCGACACCCTCGGTTTCACGCAGGTCGCCGCGACCACCGCGCTCACCGCCGGTGTGATGACGGTGCTGTTCGGTCTGGTGACCCGCCTGCCCTTCGCGTTCGCGGCGGGCCTGGGCATCAACTCGTTCCTCGCCGTCTCGGTCGTCGGGCAGGTGACGTGGCCCGAGGCGATGGGGCTCGTCGTCATCAACGGCCTGATCATCGTGCTCCTCGCGGCGACGGGCCTGCGGCGCATGATCTTCGACGCCGTGCCGATCCAGCTGAAGCTCGCCATCACGGTGGGCATCGGCCTCTTCATCGCGTTCATCGGCTTCGTCGACGCCGGCTTCGTCACCGCGACCGGCGCGTCCTCTCCCCCGGTGGGTCTGGGCGTCAACGGCTCCGTCGCGACGGTGCCGACGCTGATCTTCGTCTTCACCCTGCTGCTGACCGGCATCCTGGTCGCCCGCAAGGTCAAGGGCGGCATCCTCATCGGCCTCGTGACCGGAACCGTCGTCGCGGTGATCGTCGAGGCGATCTGGAACATCGGCCCGAAGTTCTCCGGCGACGACGTCAACCCCGGCGGATGGGGCCTGTCGGTCCCCGAGCTCCCGTCGTCGCTCGTGAGCGTGCCCGACCTGTCGCTCGTCGGCCAGGTGTCGTTCGGCTCGTTCGAGCGCATCGGCGTGCTCGCGGCGCTGATGCTCGTCTTCACGCTCGTCTTCACGAACTTCTTCGACGCCATGGGCACCATGACCGGTCTGTCCAAGGAGGCCGGCCTCGCGAACGAGAAGGGCGACTTCCCGCGCATCAAGTCGGCGCTCATCGTCGAGGGTGTCGGCGCCGTCGCGGGTGGTTTCACGTCGAGCTCCTCGAACACGGTGTTC
Organism: Microbacterium sp. Soil_C_42; assembly: GCF_057656735.1. Lineage (NCBI taxonomy): Bacteria > Bacillati > Actinomycetota > Actinomycetes > Micrococcales > Microbacteriaceae > Microbacterium > Microbacterium sp. Soil_C_42. The sequence continues at coordinate 150,211 of NZ_JBDGJU010000007.1, read as the reverse complement.
ATCGAGTCGGGCGCGGGCATCGGCGAGGGCGCTCGCACGGGCCTCGCGAACGTCGTGACCGGCGGCCTCTTCCTCGTCGCCATGTTCTTCACGCCGCTCGTGTCGATCGTGCCCACCGAGGTCGCGGCATCGGCCCTGGTCATCGTCGGCGCGCTGATGATGTCGCAGATCCGCTTCATCGACTTCTCGGACTTCTCGATCCTGCTCCCGGTGTTCCTCGCCGTCACGGTCATGCCGCTCACGTACTCGATCGCGAACGGCATCGGCGCGGGCTTCATTTCCTGGGTCGTCGTCCGGTCGCTGTCGGGCAAGGCCCGCGAGATCAGCCCGCTGCTGTGGATCGTCGCCGCCGGCTTCGTGCTCTACTTCGCCCGCGGACCCCTCGAGACGCTGCTCGGCTGACGTTCACCGGGAGGGGACGGATGCCGCGGCCCGCGGCATCCGTCCCCTCCGTCGTTCGTCGGGGCCCGGTCTCTTGCCGGGTTCGGGGCGCGTTCTCTCCGTTGGGGCGCAGGAAGTGCGCCCCAACGGAGGAATGACGCCCCAAATCCCGGTGGACACTCCGGGGTGGGGCACCGGGGATCAGCGCAGCGGGGTCCAGCCGGGAGGTGTCGGACCGTCGTCGGCGGCGCGCGCGGCGTCGGCGCGGGCCGACCAGCCCTGTGCGGCATCTGCGCCGTCGAAGCCGCCGCGCGCGACCCGGAAGCCGACGTCGTCGTGGTGCATGCGCGGGGCGCCGCCGCGGCGGGTCGACGCGCGCACGCTCCACGCGTCGTCGGCGAACCCGCCGCCCCGGAACACCCGGTAGTCGGCGTAGCGGGCCGGGTCGAGCAGGTCCCAGGTCCACTCCCACACGTTGCCGAGGGTGTCGAACAGCCCGTTGAGGTTGGGGAGCTTGCCGCCGACGTTCTGCGGAGCGCTCACGCCGTCGCCGCTCGTCCAGGCGACCTCGGCCAGGAGTCCGTAGTGCGGGCCCGTGGAGCCGGCGCGGCAGGCGTGCTCCCACTCGGCCTCGGTGGGAAGGCGGAAGCCGTCGGCGTCGACGTGCCAGGTGACGTCCTCGCCGTCGAACGAGTACGCCGGGTCGAGCCCCTCCCACTCCGACGCCGCGTTGCAGAATCGGATCGCCCGCAGCCAGCTGACGTCGGTCGCGGGGCGGCGCGGGTGCGACGCCGGCTCGCCGAGCAGTTCGGCCAGCTGCGCCTGCGTGACGGCGTACACGCCGATCTCGTAGGGCTCGAGCTCGACGCTCCAGCGTGCCTTTCGGCGGGCGTCGTGCAGGGTGACCGTCCCGCCGGCGATGCGGGCGAGTTCGATGTCGGTCACCGCGGAAGTATCCCACGCACCGGTGGGAGCGGGCCCCGGCCGCGGTGGGGAACGCCTCGGTCTCGACAGATCAGCGCTCGTGCGGCTCGAGCACGAAGATCGCGATCTGCCGCTCGGTCTTCTTCTGGTACTCGTCGTAGTCGGGCCAGACCGCCGCGGCCCGCGCCCACCATTCGACGCGCTCGTCGCCCTGGAGCTCGCGCGCCGTGTAGTCGCGCCTCACGTCGCCGTCCTGCAGCTCGACGTGGGGCTGCCGGCGCATGTTCTCGGCCCACTTGGGCTCGTCGGGTGCGCCGCCCTTGGACGCGACGACGGCGTAGCGCCCGTCGTGCTCGACGCGCATGAGCGCGGTCTTGCGCAGGGCCCCGGACTTGGCGCCGACCGTGGTCAGCACGATGATCGGCACGCCGCGCAGGGTGTTCGCCTTCTCGCCGTTCGACGCTTCGAACACCTCTGCCTGCGTGCGGGCCCAATCGGACGTGGACGGTATGTACTCTCCGGTCAGCGGCATCCCACCAGCGTAAAGCCGCGGCGATACAGGTCGGGTCGCGCGAGCCCTATGGTCGAGTCATGCCCAACCTCAGAGTCGAACTCCTTCCCGGACGCACCGTCGACCAGCGACGCCGCTTCGCCGAACTGGTGACCGATGCCGCCGTCGAGGCGCTCGGCGCCCGCCGGCAGGACGTGCGCATCATGTTCGAGGAGGTCGCCGCCGACTTCGTCGCGAACGGCGGCGTCCTCGCCAGCGAAGACGCCGACCGCGCAGGTCAGGTCGCCCGATTCGGCGGTTCCGTCACCGACTGAAACGACAAGGGACGGATGCTGCGGCTCTTGGCTGCAGCATCCGTCCCTTGGTGAAGGCCTTACAGGCTCTCGATGATCTCGCGCATGAGGGCGGCGGTCTCGGACGGCGTCTTGCCGACCTTGACGCCGGCGGCCTCGAGGGCCTCCTTCTTCGCCTGCGCGGTGCCCGCCGAGCCCGACACGATGGCGCCGGCGTGGCCCATGGTCTTGCCCTCGGGAGCGGTGAAGCCCGCGACGTAGCCGACGACCGGCTTGGTCACGTTGGCCTTGATGAATTCGGCCGCGCGCTCCTCGGCGTCGCCGCCGATCTCGCCGATCATGACGATCGCCTTCGTCTCGGGGTCGGCCTCGAACGCGGCGAGCGCGTCGATGTGCGTGGTGCCGATGATCGGGTCGCCGCCGATGCCGATGGCCGTCGAGAAGCCGATCTCGCGCAGCTCGTACATCATCTGGTAGGTCAGGGTGCCCGACTTCGACACGAGGCCGATCGGGCCCTTGCCGGTGATGTTGGCGGGCGTGATGCCGACCAGCGACTCGCCGGGTGTGATGATGCCGGGGCAGTTCGGGCCGATGATGCGGGTCTTGTTCCCCTTCGACTGCGCGTACGCCCATGCCTCGGCGGTGTCGCCGACGGGCACGCCCTCGGTGATCACGACGAGGAGCGGGATCTCGGCATCGATGGCCTCGACCATGGCGCTCTTGGTGAACGCGGGCGGCACGAAGGCGATCGAGACGTCGGCTCCGGTGGCGTCGATGGCCTCCTGCACCGAGGTGAAGACGGGGAGCTCGACGGGGTTTCCGTCGGCATCGGTGTGCAGCACCGTGGTGCCGGCCTTGCGGGCGTTCACGCCGCCGACGACCTGGGTACCGGCCTTGAGCATGAGCGCGGTGTGCTTGGTGCCCTCGCCGCCGGTGATGCCCTGGACGATGACCTTGGAGTCCTTGTCAAGAAAGATCGACATTGTTGTTCGGTTCCTCTGTCAGATGTCTGCGGTTCAGGCGTTGGCGAGCTCGGCGGCCTTGTCGGCGCCCTCGTCCATCGTCTCGGCCAGGGTCACGAGCGGGTGGTTGGCGTCGCGCAGGATCGCGCGGCCCTCCTCGACCTTGTTGCCGTCCAGGCGCACGACCAGCGGCTTCGAGGCGGACGAACCGAGCTCGGCGAGCGCGCCGACGATGCCCTTGGCGACCGCGTCGCACGCGGTGATGCCGCCGAACACGTTGACGAACACGGACTTCACCTGCGGGTCGCCCAGGATCACGTCCAGACCCGCGGCCATGACCTCGGCCGAGGCGCCGCCGCCGATGTCGAGGAAGTTGGCGGGCTTCACGCCGCCGTGGTTCTCGCCGGCGTAGGCGACGACGTCGAGCGTGGACATCACGAGCCCCGCGCCGTTGCCGATCACGCCGACCTCGCCGTCGAGCTTGACGTAGTTGAGGTCGTTGGCCTTGGCCTTCGCCTCGAGCGGGTCGGCGGCGTCCTTGTCTTCGAGCAGCGCGTGCCCGGCGTGACGGAAGTCGGCGTTCTCGTCGAGCGAGACCTTGCCGTCGAGGGCGATGATGTCGCCCTCGTCGGTGAGCACGAGCGGGTTGACCTCGACGAGCGTCGCGTCCTCACCCTTGTAGACGTTGTAGAGCTTGACGAAGACGTCGCTCACCTTGTCGACCAGGTCGGCGGAGAAGCCGGCGGCCTCGGCGATCTCGACGGCCTTCGCCTTGTCGATGCCCGATCCCGGGTTGACGTCGATGCGCGCGAGCGCCTCGGGGCGCTCGACCGCGAGCTCCTCGATCTCCATGCCGCCCTCGACGCTCGCGAGCGACAGGTACGAGCGGTTGGCGCGGTCCAGCAGCACGGAGAAGTAGTACTCCTTGTCGATGCGGGCACCCTGCGCGACCATGACGCGCTTGACGACGTGGCCCTTGATGTCGAGGCCGAGGATGGCCTTCGCGGCCTCGTAGGCCTCATCGGGGGTCTTCGCGACCTTCACGCCGCCGGCCTTGCCGCGACCGCCGGTCTTGACCTGGGCCTTGACGACGACGACACCGCCGATCTTCTCGGCTGCGGCACGCACCTCCTCCGGCGTGTCCGCGACGATGCCGGCGAGCACCGGCACCTCGTACTTCTCGAAAAGGTCTCGTGCCTGGTACTCGTACAGATCCACAGTGATTTCCTTCGCAGGTGGCGAATGGGGGTGGGGACGACGCTCAAAAGCGTCTCGACGTCGAGATATCGACCAGTCCCCCAGCCTACTACCGGTCGTCGTCCGGTTCTGACCGCAGCGACGCGCCGGGGTCGTCGTCGAGTTCCTCGCCCGGCACGCGCGGCAGGCGGGACAGGTCACGGAGCGCGGGCCCTTCGATGCGGCATCCGTCCGCCGTGAATCGCGACGCGTGCAGCGGGCAGTCCCACGTGAGGTCGGCGTCGTTCCACCGCAGCACGCCGCCGAGGTGCGTGCAGATCGCGCTCACCGCGCAGGTGCGCCCGTCGACCGTCGAGATGCCCACGGGCTGTCCGGCGCGACTGGCCACGACGCCTTCGCCCTCGGCAGGGCGCCGCACCGGCGTCGGCACCGCCTGGGCGCCGATCCACCCCGACGCCGCCTCCCACCCGACCCGCAGGTTCTCCACGCCGCCGCGCGCGAGGTCGGCGGGAACCGTGAAGCGCGTCGAGATGACGTTCATCCAATCGGGGCGCTCGCGTCGCGGCACGCGGCAGATCTCCGCCGTCAGCCGCAGCGCCGCGGCGGGCGCGTTGGAGAGTCCCCACTTCGCGTACCCGGTGGCGAACCGGATGCGGCCGAGCCCGCGCGGCATCGCGCCCACGAAGGGGATGAGGTCGTGCGATTCGTAATCCTGAGCCGACCAGGAAGCCACCGGCTCGGCACCCGGGAAGTGGTGCTGCGTCCACGACACGAGCCCGTTCACGGCCGCGAGCGGAGAGGACGCGCGGCCGACCGGGAAGCCGTTGCCGCCGACGATGAGCTGGGCGGCGTCGGCCGGACCGTCTTCGGGCGTGATCGACCGCACCGACTTCGTCTCGCCGTCGACCGAGATGTACAGCCCCTCGGGGAGGGGTCCGTCGGTCGCGAACGCGACGCACGACGAGCGCAGCCCGCGCACCTTGGCGAAGTAGAGCCCGCGGTCGATGATCGGGGTCGCGGTCGCGAGAACGACGTGGTTCGCGGCGATGAAGCCCCGCGTCGTCTCGACGCCGGCCCACGGCACGGTGTGCACGCGCGTGACGCGCACGCCGGTGTGCAGCGTCCCGCCCTCGCTGAGCAGTGCCCGGGCGAGCGCCACGAGCAGGCGCTGCGGGTCGATCGCGACCTGGCGGTCGAGCGCGACGGCGTCGACCATGTCGAACGGGGACTGCGCGAGCTGATCGGGTTCCACCCGCCGCACCGGAAGCCCGGCCTCGACCGCCGCCCGCAGCTCCGCCTCGATGACCTCGACGCCCTGCGGCGTCTGCGCATAGGAGTAGGCCGCACGCCGGGAATACGGAACGCCGAGCTCGTCGGCGATCCCGGTGAGCCAGTGCGCGCCGTCGAGGTTCGACTCGACGTAGGCACGGACGAGGTGCGCGGGGTGGTGGCGGCGCAGAGCGGACAGCACGGACCCCTGCAGCAGCGACAGCTTGCCGGTGTTGGCTCCCGACGCGAGCGCGCCCACCTCGGCGGCGTCGACGACGGCGACGTCCATCCCCTGGCGTGTCAGCAGCAGTGCCGTCGACAGGCCCGTGAGCCCCGCGCCCACGACCACGACATCGCGACGCCGCGCGGATTGGAACGGCGTGCCCGTGACGCTCTCGGCTTGTCTCTTCCAGATCGGCGTCATGGACCTATAGAAGACCTCCGCATGCGGTGTGTCGACCCCGTTGACACCACGGGACCCCCAGCGGGCGTGGCGTGCGCCGGCATGCCGCGCTCACGGCGGTGCGCGCATTAGGCTCTCTCCGAGATGTCCGACACCGCTGCCGCCTCCGCCGCTCAGGCCGCCTCCCGCGCGGCCGTGGTCGCCGCCGCGCTCGAGCTCTTCGCCGAGCACGGGTTCGACCAGACCTCGGTGGAGCAGATCGCGCAGGCGGCCGGGGTGTCGCGTTCCACGTTCTTCCGGCAGTTCGGCGGCAAGGACGACGTGGTGTTCACCGACCACGAGCTGCTCCTCGAGCGCCTGCGCGAGTTCCTGGCGCAGCCTCACAGCGACCCGTGGGCCGCCGTGTGCGAGGCATCCCTCTTCGTCTACGCGCACTTCGCCGCCGATCCCGAGCTCGCCCGCCGGCGGTACGCGGTCGTGCGGGGGGTGCCGGCGCTGCGCGATCGCGAGATCGTGACCGTGTTCCGCTACGAGCGCCTGTTCGACGAGTATCTGCGCGCCTCGCTTCCCGGTCTCGATCCGCTGGACGCAGTCGGCTTCTCCGCCCTCGTCACCGCCGTGCACAACCACGTGCTGCGGCGTCTCATCCGCGGCCCGAAGAAGGTGCCGGTGTCGGTGCTGCGCACGGCCCTCGACGAGGCCCGCCGCCGGTTCGGCGTCCTTCCCGACGGGGAGGGCGAATCCGCGGCGGATCAGGTCGTGGTCGCGGTGTTCCCGCGCGCGATGCCGACGGCCGAACTGGCCCGCCGACTGTGCGAACAGCTCGACGGCTGACCCCGGCGGCGCGCCGCAGGCTTTTCGTGTCGCGGGCCCGCGGCGCGGCTGTATGTTCGAGCCATGAGCGCCGTCGACACCACAGCCGATACGCCCCCCGATGCTGCGTGGTACACGCAGGATCCCGATGCCGTCATCGCCGCGCTGCGCAGCGATCGCGAGCGGGGCCTGACAGCCGCCGACGCCGCCCAGCGGCTCGCCGAGCACGGCCCCAATGCGATCGCCGCCGAGAAGCCGCCGTCGACGTGGCAGGTCGCGCTGCAGCAGCTCGCCGATCCGATGAACGTGATGCTGGTCGCGGTCGCGATCATCAGTCTGTTCATCAACCAGGTGAGCGTCGGCATCCTCGTCGGCGCCCTCGTCGTGCTGAACATCGTCCTGGGCACGCGGCAGGAGCTCAAGGCGAAGGCATCCGTCGACGCCCTCTCGAAGATGCAGATCCCGCAGGCGAAGGTGGTCCGCGACGGCACGCTCGTGCAGGTCGACGCGACGACCCTCGTGCCGGGCGACATCGTCACCCTCGAAGCCGGCGATCTCGTGCCCGCCGACGGGCGCATCATCCGGTCGGCGACCCTCGAGACGCAGGAGGCGGCGCTCACGGGCGAGAGCGCGCCGATCCCGAAGGATGCCGGCACGCTGAGCGATCCCGAGACGACACTCGGCGACCGCACCGACATGGTGTTCCAGAACACCCAGGTGACGCGCGGCACCGCCGCCGTGGTCATCACGGGCACCGGCATGCAGACGCAGATGGGCCAGATCGCGTCGATGCTCTCGGCGGTCAAGCCGGCCAAGTCCCCCCTGCAGCGCGAGCTCGACTCGCTCACCGGCGTGCTCGGCTGGATCGCGTGGGGCGCGGTCGCGATCATCATCATCACCGGGCTGCTGCGCGGCCAGGAGATCACGTCGGTGATCCTGCTCGGCATATCGATGGCGATCTCGGCCATCCCGACCGGCATGCCCTCGTTCGTGCAGGCGATGCTCTCGTACGGCTCCCGCCAGCTCGCCGAGCACAAGGCGGTCGTCAAGAACCTCACGGATGTAGAGACGCTCGGCGCGACCAGCGCGATCAACTCCGACAAGACCGGCACGCTCACGATGAACGAGATGACGGTCGAGTCGCTGTACTACCGCGGCGACTGGTTCACCGTCGCCGGCAGCGGCTACGAGAAGACCGGGGAGGTGCGCCACACGGCCGGGCTCCCGGTGCCGCAGTTCACGCAGCTGGCGCTCGGGCTGACGCTGTGCAGCGACGCCACCGTGTCGGACGACGGCGCGGTCATCGGAGATCCGACGGAGGCCGCGCTCGTCGTGCTCGCCGCCAAGCTGGGTGCGGACGCCGAGCTCACGCGCGCGCAGTTCCCTCGCGTCGCCGAAGTCCCGTTCGACTCGGCGTACAAGTTCATGGGCACGTTCCACCGGATCCCGGTCGACGGGGTCGAGACGCTGGTGGGGTACGTCAAGGGCGGGCCCGATGTGGTGCTCGACCGCTGCAGCTCGGTCGCGACGATGGAGGGCGTCGTGCCGATCGCCGACCGGCGCGAGGAGATCCTCGAGGCCAACCGCACGCTGTCGGAGCAGGGTCTGCGCGTGCTCGCATTCGCCTTCCGCCGCTTCGCGCCCGACGCCCCCGTGGCGGACGACCCCATGGCGGCCGTCTCCGACCTCACGTTCGTTGGCCTCGTGGGCATCATCGACCCGCTGCGTCCCTCCTCGAAGGAGGCGGTGCGCATCGCCCGCGAGGCGGGCATCGAGGTCCGCATGATCACCGGGGACCACGCGATCACGGCCGCGGCCATCGGCGCCAAGCTCGGCCTGGGCGAAGGCTCGGCCAGCGGGGCCGACATCCAGGCGATGAGCGACGACGAGCTGAAGGCGGCGCTGCCGCGGCTGCACATGTTCGGACGCGTCACCCCCGAGGACAAGCTGCGTCTCGCCCGCCTCATGCAGGAGCAGGGTGCCGTCGTCGCGATGACGGGTGACGCCGTCAACGACGCGGCGGCGCTCAAGCAGGCCGACATCGGCGTGGCGATGGGCTCCGGCAGCGACGTGACCAAGCAGGCGGGGAAGATGATCCTCGTCGACGACAACTTCGGCACCCTCGTCACCGCGGTCCGGCTCGGACGCGGGATCTACGAGAAGATCGTCAGCTACGTCCGGTTCCAGATGTCGCAGCTGTTCTCGCTGGTGCTGCTGTTCCTCGTCGCGAGCATCTTCGGGATCAACAACGGCGTGCCGCTCACGCCGATCATGGTGCTGTTCCTGAACTTCTTCGTCGCGATCTTCCCGGTCATCGTGATCCTTCTCGACCCGGTTCCCGACGGCATCATGCTGAAGCCGCCGCGCGACCCCAAGAAGACGATCGCGAACGCCGGCGCCGTCACGCTGTGGTTCATCTACGGCAGCCTGATCTTCATCACCACGCTCGTGCCGCTGCTGATCTACCCCGACCTGCTCAGCTCGACCGAGCCGAACATCCCGGTCACGATGGCCTTCGTGGTCTGCGCGCTCGGCTCGATCTTCGGCGGACTGGTCATGCGGCGCGACCCCGAGTCGGGCCTGGCCGCGCCCATCATCGACGCGGTGAAGTGGCTGTCGATCCCGCTGGCCCTCACGGTCGTCGCGGTCGAGGTGCCGTTCATGCAGCGCCTCGTCGGCACGATCAGCCTCTCGGGGGACGAGTGGCTCACCGCTCTCGGCCTTGCCCTGCTCGTGCCGGTGCTGATCGAGCTCGAGAAGTGGGTCCGCCGCGCACGGCTCCGCCGCCGTGCCGCGCAGGCCTGACACCGACGCAGAGAACGCGCGCCACCCGGATGGGGGCGCGCGTCCTCCGTTCGAGGTACGGTCGCACGACGAGGAGGTCGCATGAGGATCACCGGAGCAGTGCTCGAAGTCTCGGGCGCCGAGCCGCCGTTCGCACAGACGCACCCGTTCACGGTGGGCGAGCTCGAGCTGGACCCACCCGGCCCCGGCGAGCTGCTCGTGAGGATCGAAGCCGCGGGCGTGTGCCACTCCGACCTCAGTGTCGTCGACGGCAACCGCGTGCGACCCGTTCCGATGCTGCTGGGCCACGAGGCCGCGGGCATCGTCGAGCTGCTGGGTGACGATGCCGGCGATCTCGCCGTGGGCGATCGCGTGGTCATGACGTTCCTTCCCCGCTGCGGCGAGTGCGACGGATGCCTCACCGACGGGCGCCTGCCGTGCACGCCGGGCTCGGCGGCCAATGCCGCGGGCACGCTGCTCGGTGGCGGCATCCGTCTCCATCGCGGCCGCGGCGGCGGGCGGCAGGACGTGCATCACCACCTCGGCGTCTCGGCCTTCGCCACCCACGCCGTCGTGAGTCGCGCATCGGTCGTGCGCGTCGACCCCGACGTGCCGGCCGAGATCGCCGCACTGCTCGGGTGCGCCGTGCTCACCGGCGGCGGCGCGGTGGTCAACGCCGGTCGCCCCGCACCAGGCGACCGCGTCGTCGTGGTCGGGCTCGGCGGTGTCGGCATGGCGGCGCTCCTCGTCGCCGTCGCACTCGGGCACGAGGCCATCGGGGTCGACATGGTGCCCTCGAAGCTCGCCGCCGCGCTGGAGAGCGGGGCGAGGGAGGCGCTGACCCCCGCGGAAGCCGTGGACCGCGGCATCCGTGCCCCCGTCGTCGTGGAGGCGGCCGGCGCCGCGCGCGCGTTCGAGACCGCCCTCGCCCTGACCGCGCCAGGCGGCACCACGGTCACGGTGGGGCTGCCGCCGCCCGACGCGCGCGCGAGCGTGTCTCCGCTGCTGCTGACCGCCGAAGCGCGGACCGTCGTCGGCAGCTACCTCGGCTCGGCTGTGCCGAGCCGGGACATCCCCCGCTACGTCGAGCTGTGGCGGGCGGGACGCCTCCCGCTCGAGCGGCTCGTCTCGTCCCACATCGGCCTCGACGACCTCGACGCGGCCATGGACCGGCTCGCCGCGGGCGGTGAGCTGCGCCAGCTGATCACGTTCTGACGGAACGGTGCAGGGCCCACGGGAGCGTCGGAGGTGCGCCGTAGGCTCGGAGCGTGGCCACCCTCGATGATCTGCGCGGCACCGCGGCCGGGCTCCCCGGGAGCGAGGAGCGCGCGATGACGGGCGGCGCCGCCTGGTTCGTGCGCAACAAGCTCTACGCCTGGGAGTGCCATCCCTGGCCCAGCATCCCCGACGACATGCGGGCCATCATCGCGTCCGAGCTCGTCGTCGGGGTCAAAGTCGCCGACCCGATCGACGCCGTCGCCCTCGTCGAGATGGAACCCGACGTGTTCCTGCGCACGACGACACCGTGGGGCGAGCCGAAGATCGCGTTCCGCATGGCCGGCATCGACGAGGACCACCTCAGCGAGCTCGTCACCGAGGCATGGCGCGTGCAGGCTCCGAAGTACCTGCGACGCGAATTCGACGAGCAGGCGGGCTAGGGCAGCGGGTCGTCGCTGCGGCGTCGCCGCCTCGAGGAACGCCTGCTCATCATCCGGGTGAGCGGACCGGCCCTCACCCCTCCGCGCCCCGGGCGAGATGCCCTCCCACTGCCGAGATGGCCGGAGCGAAGAAGTAGCCGCCGCCGGTCGGCATCACCCACTCGCGGTCGAGGACGAACCTCTTCGCCTCGCCCGACGGTGTGCGCACGTCGAACGAGCGGCCGCGATCGCCGTGGACGTCCGCCTGGCCGATGACCGGGTCGTGCCCGCCGGCGTTGGGCTGGAGGGCGGAGTTCGCCCACCGCCGGGTGACGAACTCGAACTGGTCCTCGATCGACGCCATGTATGCGACGAACATGAGCCCGCGCTCGGCGGCGACCAGCTCCGGTGACGGATCGGCGACGCCCGCGAGCACGGGTCCGTACGGGATGCCGCGCCGCAGCATCAGCCGCAGCATCGTGTCGGCGGGGGCACCGAAGTCGGTGCCGCTGTCGCGCGGGTTCACCTTGCGGATGTGCCCCGCCATCGGGCACACGTCGCCGAACACATCGGCCCTCGCCTTCGGGTGCTCGTCACCGCGGTAGCCGCCCTCGAGGAGACTGCGAACCGGCGTCCACGCCTTGGTGTCGTCGTCGAACTGGAAGTGGTTGTGCGCGAACTCGTCGCCGGCGAGGTCGGTGTCGTCTCTCTCCGGGCTGCGAGAGACCGGCGCACCGCTCGGCCAGCGGCCGACCATCAACGAGGCGAAATGAACCGGATCGGTGCCGTACTCCGCGCTCGCGGCGGCTGCGAAGTCCCAGAAGGCGGGCACGTCCTGCGCGAGGCGGCGGCAGACGAGGTACGAGCCGAGGCGCGCCCAGTCGGGGAAGACCCCATCGTCGGCCGCGGGCACGAGCGGATCGGCGGGGTGCTGCCGCGGCATCCCGAGCACGAACTGACCGGGCCAGACGAGCGGCTGACCCGCCTTCCCGAAGAGGCGCGCGTGCGGGTCGCGTGCGTCGAGGTAACGAGGGGCGAGCAGTTCGCCGTCGGCCGTCGCGCCCCGCACACCGGGCTGCGAGACGCCGTCCTTGAATCCGAAGTGCTCGTGGCCGCCGAGGTTGCCCGGCAGGTTCTCGCCCGCCTGAGCGAAGAGCGCCGATACCCCGTTCCGCGCGCCCTCTGCAAGGATCACGGATGCTGCGGAGTCGGCATCCGCGGCGGAGTCGGCCGCGACCGTGACGAGGAGGTCGGCCTCAGATCCCTCGCCTCCGACCCGCCAGTGGGCCCGATGGCCGGACCTCGTGGCGTCGGCCGGGTCACCGAGGTACGTCGAGCGCGCGGCCAGCCCCTGCCGGAACGCCTCGTCGCTCATCGCGTCCAGCGCCTCGTCGCCCAGGAGCTTCGCGACGGCCGGGCCCGAGAGTGCGAAGGCGACCCAGGTGGCCGGTGTCGTGGGCTCGGTGGCGCCCGTCCGCAGCCGCTCCCGCCGGAACTCGCGACGGAAGTCGAGCACCTCTTGCATGCTGCTGAGGCGCGGCGCGAGCCACCTGAGCCAGGCCCGTGCGCCGTCGACGTCGTCGATCCGCAGGAACAGGAACCGCTGGTGGTCCTTGTTGAACCCGGGGATGACGTTGCCCTGGATGTCGGCGGTCGTCGCCGGATCGAACTGCGGCTCGCCGTCCGCGAACGCGTCCGCCGCGAGCGCGCGTGCGACGGGCCCGGGCTCCGGCGCGGGCAGTTCGATGCCCGAAAGCCGCGGGACGCCGCCCGCCATGAGCCCCGCGAGCGCGTGTGCTCCCTCGCCGCTCATGCCGCCGCCCTGCTCACGACGTGCGCCGACATGGTGATGTGCTCGGCGATCTGGCCGCCGAACTCGATCGGTCGCCCGCCGATGCGGATGTCGCCCACCAGGAACCCCTCCCCTGGCGGCACCTCGTACGTCACCCGGAGGGCCGCGCCCCGCGCGCCGCGCCCGATCGTCCAGTAGTCGCCGACCGGCGTGCCGTCGGGCTTCGTCCAGCCCGAGTCGTCCCACCCGATCATGTAGAGCCCGGGCGGATCAGCCGTGGCGACCGACAGCCCCTGCCGCGACATCGCCCAGACGTCGAAGTTGATGCGGGCGTCGGCACCGGTCGCCCTCGAGTACGGCAGCGCGTCGTAGCCGTCGACGGCATGCTGTGACGGCTCGCTCTCCTGCGAGACGCCGAGCAGGTCGCCCATCGAGTTGATGGGCATGACGTAGTGGACGATGCCGTCGGTCGTGTTCCACCGGTTGCGGGGGTCGTATCCGCCACCGTCGGGAAAGAGGTCTTCCTCCGCGACGGCCGGCGAGACGAGTCGCCGGTAGAGCGCGAGCACGGCGTCAGGGTGCACCTCGGCGAGCAGCATCCAGTACTCCGGCGTCTCGGTGGTGAAGGTCACGCGCGCGATCCTGCCGTCGACCTTCTCGACATGCCACTCGAGGTACTCGATCTGCACGTCGCGCGATTCCGCCGCCACGTAGGCGGCACGGCGATCGTCGCGATGCTTCATGAGCAACGGCCTCGAGAGCCCCGTCCAGGTGATCGCCCGCGCGCGATCGCGTTCACCGGGACGCAGCACCGGGTTCACGTACGCGCCGCGCCCGCTCACCTCCGTCGACGCGGCGATCAGCCCGCTGACGAGGGCGTGCCACCGGTCGGGGAAGTCCGACCCCGGCACCGCATCGTCGAGGTGTGCGGGTGCCGAGAACCGGACCAGTTCCATGCTCGAGAAGCTAGCAGCGCGGACGGGCGGTGCGCACGCGGACATTCCGATCACCGCACATGAGACTGAGTACTATTGATCGTGGGATTCAGTTCCACGAGAATCCGTACCGCACCACCCGCACCCACCGCCAGGAGTCCGATCATGACCGACTTCGAGCCCCGCCCCGGCCAGCGCGTCGAGGGCTACGACGTCACCCGCCGTCGCGGCACCGACTATTACGCGGTGTTCGCCGACATTCCCGCCGCCGATCGCGAGGTGTGGGAGCGCGCGCAGGCGTACGTCAACGAGGTGGGCACGCGCATGCAGCAGGCATGGGACACCGGCGAGTACCCGCTCGACATCGCGATGCGCGGCGGCGAGCTGGATCTCTTCAACGACGGCATCGCGCATCCGGCGCTCACCCGCTTCTCGCCGCTGGCTGCGGGCCTGGTGAACATGGAGATCTCGCGCGGCGACGGCTCGCTCGGCACGGTGCTCGCGGTCCAGGGCGGCCTGGCCCTGCGCACACTGGCGCTGTTCGGCAGCGACGAGCAGCAGGCCCGCTGGCTCGTGCCGGTCGCACGCGGCGAGGTCGCCGCATCCTTCGCCCTCACCGAACCCGACCACGGATCGGACTCGGTGTCCCTCGAGACCGTGGCCCGCCGGGACGCCGCAACGCAGGAGTGGGTGATCGACGGCGCGAAGAAGTGGATCGGCAACGGCGCCTCGGGCGGCATCACCTTCGTGTGGGCGCGCATCGACGCCCCCGGCGACGAGTTCCACGGTGCGGTGCGCTGCTTCCTGGTCGAGCAGGACACCCCGGGCTACACCGGCACGGTGATCGCCGGCAAGGCGTCGCTGCGCGGCATCCATCAGGCGCATATCGTGCTCGACGGCGTGCGCGTGGCGTCCGATGCGGTGCTCCCCGGCACGAAGAGCTTCAAGGATGCCTCGACCGTGCTGTACTCGACCCGCTCGGGCGTCGCGTGGTCGGCACTGGGCCACGCGACCGCCTGCTACGAGGCGGCCCTCGCGTACTCGCAGCAGCGCATCCAGTTCGGCAAGCCCCTCGCGAAGTTCCAGATGGTGCAGGAGCGCCTCGCGAACATGCTCGAGGAGCTCACGGCGATGCAGCTGTACTGCCGGTGGATGGCCGATCTCGAGGAGCGCGGCGAGCTGCGGCCGACGCAGGCCTCGCTCGCGAAGTACCACAACACCCGCGCCGCGCGCCGGATCGCATCGACCGCCCGCGACATGCTCGGCGGCAACGGCATCCTGCTCGAGAACGGTGTCATGCAGCACCTGGCCGACATCGAGGCGATCCACACCTACGAGGGCACCGAGAGCATCCAGGCCCTGCTCATCGGCCGGGACATCACGGGCATGAGCGCATTCGCCTAGCTCTTGGCGGCGCTCCGGCGCAACCCGCGCAGGTTCGTGCCGGCGCCCCCTACCCTCGGCACATGGGACTGTTCCGCAACGACCCGCAGCGCGTGGTCCTCGAGTCGCACGACGTCGAGCCGAAGGCCACCCGTGCGCCATGGAGCCTGTGGGCCGACGGCTTCGGCAAGCTCGGCATCCGGTCGATCCAGATCATCGTCGTGGTGGCGGTGGTCGCGGGGATCGTCTTCACGATCCAGTCGCTGACGATCGTGACCATCCCCCTCGTGATCGCGCTCATCCTCGCCTGCGCCTTCCACCCCGTGATGAGCTGGATGCGGCGCCGCGGCGTCCCCTCGATCCTCGCGACCCTCATCACGATGCTCGCGATCGTGGTGCTGCTGGGCCTCCTCGGCTGGCTCATCGCGTGGGCGGTGCAGAACCAGTGGGCTGACCTGTACGCCCAGGCTGAAGACGGACTCCAGAGCCTCCTCGCCTGGGTGCAGACGCTGCCGTTCGACTTCCTGCAGCCGGACCAGATCGACGAGTGGGTCGCCACTCTCACCGACTTCGTCACGAGCGCGCAGTTCGGCTCCGGCGCCCTCGCCGGAGTGAGCGCCGTCGCCAACTTCGTCACCGGGCTCGTGCTGATGGTGACGATCCTGTTCTTCTTCCTCAAGGACGGGCCCCAGATGTGGGAGTTCCTGCTCCGGCCGTTCCACGGCGCCGACTACCTGCGTGCGCGGCGCATCGGCGACAAGACCACCACCGTGCTGGGCTCCTACGTGCGCGGCACCGCGACGGTCGCGGCGGTCGACGCGATCGGCATCCTGATCGGTCTGCTCATCCTCCAGGTGCCGCTCGCGATCCCCCTCTCGGTGCTGGTCTTCCTGCTCGCGTTCATCCCGATCGTGGGTGCCACGCTCGCCGGCATCATCGCCGCGCTCGTCGCGCTCGTCGCCAACGGCTGGGTGAACGCCCTCCTCGTCGTCGGCGTGGTCGTGCTGGTCAACCAGCTCGAGGGCAACTTCCTGCAGCCGGTGCTGATGGGCCGGTCGATGAAGCTGCACGCCTTCGTGATCCTGGTCGCGTTGACCGTGGGCACGGTGCTCGGCGGCATCGTCGGCGCAGTGCTCGCGGTGCCGATCGCCGCAGCCGCGTGGGGCGTCGTGCAGGTCTGGGACGGGCCCGATCTGCCGGCACGGTGGGCGCGGCCGAAGCACCCCGTCGCCGACTGATGCCGGGCGCGTGCGGCGAGGACCGGACGGGCCCGCCTCGCGCACCGGCGTCGCACTAAGGCAGCCGGTGCGGCGTCTAAGGTACCCGCAGCCGCCAAAACACGGCGATCGCCCGATGAGGAGCACCCGCCTCAGCGAGGAGAGTCGTACCTGTCAGCACGACCGGAACCGATTCCGACGGTTCCGCCGCAGACAGGAGAGACCCATGAACGACACGACGTACACCGGATACATCCTCGACCAGCACCGCGCCGCCGACCTCGCTCGCCAGAACGAGATGATGCGCGCCCACCGCGAGCGCGGGCAGTCGCCGGCTCGGCCTGCCGGGCTGCCGCTGGCGGCCTGGTTCCGCGGGGTTCTGCACCACGGTGCGGGTGCCACCGCCATCGCGGGCCACTGACCGGGACTCCACGGATCTGAGGATGCTGATGCGACGAACCGGCATCCGTCCGATGAGCTCCGCCCGACGCACGACGTTCGTCGCCACGCGATGAGGGTCCGCCGGCACGGGGAAGGTGCCACGATATGACCATGCCCGCTCTTGCCTCGAGCCCGCGCATGGTCGGCCGGCACACCGAGCTCGCCGCCCTGCTCGAGGCGTACGACGACGGCGTGGGTGCAGTCCCGCGCACCGTCGTCGTGCGCGGCGAAGCGGGGGTCGGCAAGACGCGACTGGTGCAGGAGTTCCTCGCGCTCGTGACGGGCGACCCTCTCGGCGCGCGCCCCGACGACGCACCCGTCATCGCGTTCGGGCAGTGCGTCGACCTCGGACCCATCGGCGCCGCGTTCGGCCCGGTGCGTCGCGTGCTGCGCGACCTGCACACCGCGCTCGGCACCGACGCGCTGCGCGAGGCCGCCGGCTCCGCGGCCGCGATCGCGAGCCTCGCGGCGCTCGTCCCCGGGATCGCCGACGAGGCGCCCGGCTCCGACGAGCCGGCCGGAGAGTTCGCCGAGGCGATCGAGGTGCTCCTCGAGCGCCTCTCGCAGCGACGTCACGTCGTCGTCGTGCTCGAAGACCTGCAGTGGGCGGATGCCGCCACCCTGGCGCTGCTCAAGACCCTGGCCAGCACACTCCGAGGGCGGCACCTCACCATCGTCGCGACCTACCGCTCCGACGACATCGATCGATTCCATCCCCTCCGCCCGCTGCTCGCCGAGCTCGACCGCACCCGCTCGGTCGTCCGCGTCGAGGTCACGCCCCTCAGCCCCGACGAGGTCGCCGAGCAGGTCGCGCAGCTGGTCGGCGGCCGTGACCCCCGCGCCGTCGACGCCCTCGCGGAGCGCAGCGGCGGCATCCCGTTCCTCGTCGAGGAGCTCGTCGACCTCGGCGACCGCGCACTTCCCGACACGCTGCGCGAGCTCGTGCTCGCGCGATACGCCCGGCTCGGGGAAGAGGCCCAACAGGCCGTGCGGACGATGTCAGCCGGCGGCATGCACGTCGACGACGACGTGCTCGCGGCCGTCACGGCGCTCGACGAGGAGGCCCTCGACCACGCCGTGCGCGCCGCGATAGATACGCGCGTCATCCTCGCCGACGGCGCGGGCTACCGGTTCCGTCATGCCCTCACGCGCGAGGCGGTGGAGGGCGAGATGCTTCCCAGCGAGCGCGTGCGCGTGCACCGTCGTTATGCCGAGCATCTGCGCGACCACGGCGGCGACTCCCCCGATGCCGCCTCCGCGGCCGCGGAGCACTGGCTCGCCGCCCGCGATCTCACCGCCGCCTTCGACGCGACCGTCGCGGCTCTCGAGCAGTCGAAGTCACGGTTCTCGCCGGCCACGTCGGCGAAGCTCGCCGAGCGTCTCACCGAGCTGTGGGAGCAGGTTCCGGATGCCGAGACGCGCGCCGGCACGACCCTCCCCGAGCTGCACCTCGCGGCCGCCCAGTCCTGGCACGATCTCGGCGAGGCGGAGCGCTCGCTGCGATCGGCGAACGAGGGCCTCGCGGTGTGCCCCGACGACCCGATCACGCGCGCTGCGCTGCTGCGGCAGCGCTTCGTGCAGACGTACAACGCCGAGCACCGCGGCAGCGGCAAGGATCTCGAGAAGGCCGCCTCGCTTCTGGAGGGCATCGATGCACCCCGGGCGCGCATCCTCCTGTCACGCGTGCTCACCAACATCGCGCTCGAAGAGCACGGAACCGATGCCGCCGAGCATGCCGCACGCGCGATCGCCCTGGCAGAGGAGGCCGGCGACGACGCCGCGCTCGCCGTCGCGCTCACAGTGGAGGCATGGCGCATCGCCGGCGACGAGGACGACGAAGTGGGAGCCCTGGCACCCCTCGAGCGCGCGGTGACGCTGCGCCTCGACCCGGCGATGCGCGCGTACGCGGGATCCGCCCTCACCGGCATGCTCTTGCGCGTCGGGCGGTTCGACGAGGCCGCCGTCGTCGGCGCGCAGCATTATGAGGACGTCGTCCGGGCCGGCATCGAGCGGGGGTCGGGTTCAGGGCTCGCGTACGCGCTCGCCGTCGCGCTCTTCGCGACCGGGCGTCCCGAGGCCGCGCGACGATACGCGCAGCGTGCGCGGCGACTGATGAAGAATCCGCTGCACGGTGCGTCCATCGTCCGGATGCTGGCCTCGCACCTGACCTGGGACGACCGCGACGCCGAGCGAGCGGAGCTCCTCCTGGCCGAACGCGCCACGATCGAAGACTCGCGCCGACGGTTCCCCGACAAGCGGGGGTGGTGGGCCGTCGAGCGCGCGGAGGCGCTGCTCACGTTGCGCGGGACGAGCGCGGGGGCGACGAGCGATGTGATCACCGGCGTGCTCGCCGACCTCTTCGACATCGCCTCCGACACGGGCACGCCCTCGGTGCGCCGCTATGCAGTGGTGACCGCGGCGCTTCTCACTCTCGCGCCCGACCGCCCCGTCGACCCGGAGGTCCGTGACCGGCTGGCCGCGGCGATCGAGACGTGGCCGGATCACGCGGCGGCCGACGCGCACGCCGAGTTCGTGCGCGCTCTGCTCGTCGATGCCGCCGGCGCCGGCCCCGAGCTCCGCATCGCCGCATGGCGGTCACTCGTCGACGGGCCGGCCGACGACCTCCTGGCGGTGTGGCACCGGCATCTTGCCCGGTGCCGTCTCGCCCTCGCCCTCCTCGACGCCGGCGAACGCGACGCGGCCGCCGCGCTCCTGGCGGAGGTTCAGTCCGCGGCGTCCGGTGACGGGGTGGCCCGGGTGGGCCGCTGGGCCGCCGAGCTCACGGCGCGTGCCCGGCTCGCGCCCGCTGCGGAGGCCGAACACGTGAGCGAGGGCGGCGTCATCGCGACGCTCACCCCGCGCGAGCTCCAGGTGCTCGAGCTGGTGGCCGAGGGACTCACCAATCCGCAGATCGGCCGGCGGCTGTTCATCAGCCCGAAGACCGCGTCGGTGCACGTGTCGGCGATCCTCGCCAAGATCGGGGCGGCCAACCGCGCCGAGGCGGCCGCGCTCTACGCCGCATCCGCGTCTGCCTCGACGTCGGCCTGACCCTGCGTCCGCGTCGGCCCGACGTCGGCCCGACGTCGGCGCGGACGCCGGGCCGCAGCCGGGGTGTCGGGTATCGGCGGGGAACGGCAGGATGAGACGCATGCCGTACGAGATCCCTGCGCCGATGCTCGCGAAGTCCGTCCCCGACGTTCCCGAACCGGCGAAGGTGACGGGCGGGCTGAGCTACGAGCCGAAATGGGACGGGTTCCGCGCTCTCATCTCGTGGGACGGCGAGAACGTCGAGATCGGCTCGCGCGGCGCGAAGCCGCTGACGCGGTACTTCCCCGAGCTCGTCGAGGCGTTCGCGCGGCTCCTGCCCGAGCCGTGCCTGCTCGATGGCGAGATCGTCGTGCCGGTCGACCGCGACGGGCGACGCCGGCTCGACTGGGAGTCGCTGTCGCAGCGCATCCACCCCGCTGCCTCACGTGTGAACATGCTCGCCGAGACGACTCCGGCGATGTTCATCGCGTTCGACCTGCTGGCCGTCGGCGACCGCGACCTCCAGGACGAACCGTTCGAGACGCGGCGGCAGACGCTCGTCGATCTGCTGCGTGACGTGCCCGACCCCGTGCACGTCACGCGCACGACCGACGACCCCGATCTCGCCCGCCGCTGGCTCGCCGAGTTCGAGGGTGCCGGGCTCGACGGCGTGGTCGCGAAGCCGCTCGACCAGCCCTACGCCCCGGGCAAGCGCACGATGTTCAAGATCAAGCATGCGCGCACGGCCGATGTGGTGGCGCTGGGCTATCGCATCCACAAGTCCGGCGAGGGCGTCGGCTCGCTGCTCGTCGGCCTGTACGGCGAGGACGGCACGCTCTACCCCGTGGGGGGCGTGGCCGCCTGGAGCAACGCCCGCCGGCTCGAGCTCATCGACGAGCTCGCCCCCCTCGTCGAGCGCGACGCCGACGGCGAGGCGCTGCGCGGCGAGGGTGAGAAGTCGCGCTTCCAGGCGGGTCGGGCCGACTCATCGTTCGTGCGGCTGCGCCCCGAGCGCGTGCTCGAGGTTCGATACGACCAGCTCGAAGGCTGGCGCTTCCGCCACACCGTGCAGTTCGAGCGCTGGCGCCCCGACCGCGATCCGCGCTCGTGCACGTACGAGCAGCTCGAGGTGGTCGCCGCGTACGACTTGGCTGACGTCCTCGTCTGACGCCTTCGGCAGCGGGCGGATGCTGCGGGCTGTGCTCTTTTCGCCCGCCCGGGGCGGGTGTACGGTGCGGTCAGGGTCACTGCTGACGGAGGCATCCCTGGCCCGCCTCGACCACCGGCGCTCCCGCGGGTCGTCCCGGCACGCGGGCGTCCGCCGACTCGGGGTGAGTTCCGCACTGCGGGGCGCCGCCCCGACCGCACGCTCAGGCGTCGTCTTTGGGCCAGTTCGCCTCGTTCTTGCGGCTCGGCTGCACGCGCGGCGGCTCGCCGGGCATCTTCGGGAAGTCGGGCGGGAACGGCAGTTCGCCGAGCCCGTCGTCGAGGTCGCGCTGCCACCACTCCAGCAGCGTGTCGATGCGCCCCGGCTTCGCGAGCAGGTCCGCCCACGGGTCGCCGACGTCGGCCAGGCGCTGCGGAACCGTCCGTACCGTGAATGCGGACGGGTCGACCCCGGCCTCCAGCTCGTCCCACGTGAGCGGCGTCGACACGGTCGCGTTCGGCAGCGCCCGCGGGCTGTAGGCGCCGGCCATCGTACGGTCGCGGTTCGCCTGGTTGAAGTCGATGAAGATGCGCTCGCCGCGCTCCTCCTTCCACCAGTTCATCGTCACCTTGTCGGGAAGACGCCGCTCGAGCTCGCGGCCGGCGGCGATGACCGCGTGCCGCACGTCGAGGAACTCCCACTCCGGTTCGATGGGACAGAACACGTGGATGCCGCGATTGCCGCTGGTCTTGAGGAACGCCGTCAGACCCGCCTCGGCGAGGACGTCGCGCATCGCGGGGGCGATGGCGGCAGCATCCGTGAAATCCGTTCCCGGCTGCGGATCGAGGTCGATGCGCAGCTCGACGGGGTTGTCGGTGTTCGCCGTCAGCGACGCCCACGGGTGGAAGACGATCGTGTTCATCTGCACGGCCCAGACGGCCGCGGCGATCTCGGTGAGGATGATCTGCGGATGCCGCCGCCCGCTGTTGTACGTGACGGTCTGGGCTTCGACGAAGGCCGGCGCCCCCTTCGGCGGGTTCTTCGAGTAGAAGCGCTCGCCGTCGACGCCCTCGGGGAACCGCTCGAGCGAGACGGGGCGGTCGCCGTTGGCGGCGAGGAAGGGCTCCTGCACCGCGATGAGGTACTCCGCGAGCTCGCGCTTCGTGATGCCGACCTCCGGCCAGATCACCCGGTCGGGATTGGAGATCCCCACCTCGCGATCGCCGTCGGGACCGGGCACGGTGAGGGTGATCCGCGGGGACGCCATGGATCAGACGCTACCGGGGAGTCACGACAGGGGCCACACGACCAGAGGCTCCGCTCGACGCGCAGGCGGCGGGTGGAGGGGACGTGGGACAGGCACCCCGCTCACCGTGGGAACGGGGCTGTCCCGCGCGGCGGGAACCCTCAGTCGGCGAGCGCGAGCACCGGTGCGAGGTCCTCGCGGCTGAGCCGGATCCACGGCCCCGCGGGGTCGACCACCACACCCGTGATCCCCTCGTCGCTGCGCAACGCCTTGGCGAGCTGTGCGCCGGTGATCGGACCGGCGTTGTCACCGCGACCCATGACCGCGATCTCGAGCGGATGCGAGTACACCTCGAGGAAGCGACGCCCCTCCGCGTCGCGTCCCTCCGCGAGGCCGGGTGCGCCGCTGTCCGCGACCCCCACCGCGACCCAGAGGGGCACGCGGGTGAGCGCCTCGGCCACCTTGCCGTTCATCTCGGGGGTGCGCTCCGCCGCGAGCAGGGTCTTCACGGTCAGCTGCGGATCGGCCTGCTCGACGGCGCGTTCCAGGAGCTCCTTCGGCAGCACCGCGCGGGACGGCGCGGACGCGGGGTCGATGATGATCCCGTCGTAGGCACTGGCGAACACGTGCCGCAGCACCGTGAGCACGGGCTGGCCCATCGCCGAGGTCTCGACATCGCCGTCGGCCTTGACGCTCGCCTGAAGTGCGGCGCCGCTCGAGTAGACGAGGGCGAACGTGCGCTCGCCCGAGTTCGCGATCGCGAGCGGCAGACCCTTCCCCTCGGCGAGGAGCGCCCGGGCGTCACCCTTGACCCGCAGGAACAGGTGCCCCTGCATCAGCTGCCGCGCGACATCGAGCAGCGCCTGCGACGCCGGAGCGTCGCCGATCCGCCCGAGCGCGGCGCGCAGCAGCACATTGTCGCGCAGCCCCGGCACCGTCTCGGTCTGCTCGGGCGCCGTGCGCATCCACTCCCGCACACCCATGCGCGGCTGCGGTCCCGGAGGGACGGTCTCGCCGGCCTGAGGCTCGCGCGGCTCGGCCGGCTGAACCTGCGCAGACGCCGCGGGAGACACCCCGAGCCCGCCGAACGACGAGAGGGAGATGGACACCGTCCCCACGGCTTCTCCACTCTCCGCCGGCGCGTCGGGCGCGGTGCCGGACTCCGCCGCCGGGGCAGCGGCATCCGTCTCCGAAGCGGGCGCCTCCGGTGCCGGAGCCTCCGCCGCGGCGGAAGGAGCGGCCGCCCCGTCGGATGCGAGTTCGGCCGCGACGCCCTCAGCCTGTGCGGGCTCGGGGGAGGTCGACGGCTGCTCGGCGGGCTTCTTCGGACGGCGCGAGAACAAGGCCATTGTGCGAGCCTAACCCGCCCGCGCCGCTCGATCGCGTGCCGTTCTCAGGATCGTCGGCGACGGCGCGCGCCCACTCTCGCGGGACGGCAGGGATCCCGGCACACCCGGCCCCCGTAGTCCTGCGTTGCGACCACGACGTGACCACCGCGCGGCGCCGACGCCGCGGACCTCACCCCAGCGCGGAGACCCCGGCGACGATCACGCCGACACCGACGGCGAGAAGGGATGCTGCGAGCACGACCACCCCGGCCCACAGGAGCGCGATCGCGCGCCCGGGGCGCTGAGGGTCGCGTCCCCGCACCGACAGGAAGAAGCCGCCGGGAATGAGGAGCGCGCTCGCGAGCACGCCGACCGAGGCCCACTGCCACGGCAGCGGCACTCCGGCCGCCGACACCAGGAGGAGGCTCACGAGCCCCAGGATCACGAGCACGCCGGCGTGCGCGTGCCCGGCGCGGAAGAAGGTCTTCTGCAGCCCGTTGAAGGGCAGACCGCGCGTCGCGATCCGCAGCAGGAAGGTGCCGCCCGACATGATGCCGATGACGGTGAGGATCGTCGCGCCGGCGACGATCGTGAGGATCGGGTCCATCGTGGCCTCCGTTGGATAGTTTCGCTCTCCAATATTGGATAGCTATAGTATCCAATGTCAAGACCGAGGGGGCGGCGTCATGAAGATCTCGGAGCTGTCGGAGCGCAGCGGGGTTCCCGTGGCGACCGTGAAGTTCTACATCCGCGAGGGCATGCTTCCCCGAGGCGAGGCTCTCTCACCGACGCGCGCGGAGTACGGCGAGGAGCACCTCGCCCGCCTCACGCTCATCGGCGCACTGGCCGATGTGCGCGGACTCCCCCTGTCTCGTGTGCGCGACATCCTCGCGTTGATCGACGCCCCCGACGACGACCCCATCGCGACCCTGGGGCGTGCGGTGGGCGCCCTCCCGCCGTACGTCGAGTCCGACCGCGACGACTACCCCCGCGCACGAGAGGCGATCGGCGAACTCGGCCTCACCTACGACCCCGATTTCACCGCGGTCCCCCAGCTCGACGAGGCGCTGCGGGCCCTGGAAGCGGCGGGATTGGATGCCTCCCCCGCCGTGCTCCGCCGCTACGGCGACGCGATGCGCCGGGTCGCGGCCGAAGAGCTCGCACCGATGGCCGGCATGTCGCGCGCCGAGGCGGTGCCCTACGCGGTGCTCGGCACCGCGCTGTACGAGCCGGTGATGCTCGCCCTCCGCCGCCTGGCCCACCACCACCTGCTGGTCGAGGACACGGCGCCCCGCGACTGAGCCCGCGTCAGAGCTTGGCGATCGGGGCGATCTTGATCAGCAGCTTCTTCGGGCCCGCCGAGTCGAACCGCACGTGGGCGACGCGCTTCGCGCCCTCGCCGGTGACGGCGTCGACGCGGCCCTCACCGAAGTCGTCGTGACGGATGCGGTCGCCGGGCGCCAGCTCGAGGTCGCCGTTGTCGCGCACCTTGGCGGGGATCTTGTTCGCGAAACGTTCGAGGTTGCCCGACGGCTCGCGCCGCGCCAGCGGCACCAGGTCATCGCCGTAGCGCCGGCTGCCCGAACCGCCGAAGCCGGAGCCCGACCCCGAATCGCGGCGCGCGTTCAGCGCGCGCGACTGCGTTCCGCCGCGCGAGTTGACGTCGCCCGGAGACTGGCGCCAGTGCAGCAGCTCGGCCGGGATCTCCTGCAGGAACCGGCTCGGCATCGCCACCGTCACCTCGCCGAACTGCGCACGGGTCATCGCGAGCGAAAGGTACAGACGCTTGCGGGCTCGCGTGATGCCCACGTAGAACAGCCGTCGCTCCTCCTGGGGGCCGCCGGGCTCCCCCGCCGAGATCCGGTGCGGGATGAGGTCCTCTTCGACACCCGTGACGAACACGGCGTCGTACTCGAGGCCCTTCGCCGTGTGCATCGTCATGAGCGACACCGAGCCCGAGGCGTCCTCGAGGTCGTCGGCATCGGACACGAGAGCGACTTCGGTCAGGAAGTCGAGCAAGGTGCCCTCGGGGTTGTTGCGCGCGAACTCGCGGGCGACGGCGACCATCTCGTCGAGGTTCTCGATACGCGCTTCGTCCTGCGCGTCCTTGCTGGCGCGCAGCGCGTCGTAGTAGCCGCTCTTGTTCAGCAGCAGCGTCAGTCCCTCGGCGACCGCGGTGGGCGGGGCGAGCTCGCCCGACGCCGGAAGCATGATCTCGGATGCCTCGGCCAGCACCGCGTCGAGATGTGCGATGGCCGCCTGGATCTTGGGGCCGACACCCAGCGCCGACGAGTTCGCGAGCGCGTCGCGGAACGTGATCTGCTGGTCGGCCGCGTACCGCGAGATCGTCTCGATCGTCACGTCGCCGATGCCGCGGCGCGGGCGGTTGATGATGCGGCGCATCGCCATCTCGTCGGCCGGGTTGGCGACCGCGACGAGGTACGCCAGGGCGTCCTTGATCTCGGCACGCTCGTAGAACTTCGTGCCGCCCATGATCTTGTAGGGCAGCGCCGAGCGGATGAAGATCTCTTCCAGGGCACGGGACTGCGAGTTGGTGCGGTAGAACACCGCGACCTGCGAGTAGTCCACGCCGGCGCGGCGCAGGGCCTCGATCTCGTCGGCGACGAACTGCGCCTCGTCGTGCTGCGAGTAGCCCGTGAAGCCGACGATCTGCTCACCCTCGCCGACGTCGGTCCACAGCTTCTTGTCTTTGCGGTCGAAGTTGTGGCTGATGACGGCGTTCGCGGCCGACAGGATGTTCTGCGTCGACCGGTAGTTCTGCTCGAGCAGCACCACCTTGGCGCCCGGGTAGTCCTTCTCGAACTCGCTGATGTTGCGGATGTCGGCGCCGCGGAACGCGTAGATCGACTGGTCGGAGTCACCGACGACGGTGAGCGACGCGCCCTCTTCGGCGGCCGGCTCGGGCTCGAAGATCATCATGCCGCCGGAGCCGGCGAGGGGTGCAGCATCCGATCCCGGCGGACGCGTCAGCTCGTGGATCAGCGCGTACTGCGCGTGGTTGGTGTCCTGGTACTCGTCGACCAGCACGTGGCGGAACCGCCGCCGGTACACGTCGGCGACCTGCGGGAACGCGCGGAACAGGAACACCGTCTGCCCGATGAGGTCGTCGAAGTCGAAGGCGTTCGCCTTCTGCAGCTCCCGCTGGTACGCGCCGAACAACTCGACGAACACGCGCTCGGCAGGGTCGCTCATGTTGGCCGTGCGGGCGTAGGACTCCGCATCCGCCAGCTCGTTCTTGAGCCGCGAGATCTTCGACTGCGTGGCCGCGGGAGTGAGACCGAACGCGTCGGCCTCGTGCTCCTTGACGAGGCGCTTGATGAGCGCGCGCGAGTCGCCCGAGTCGTAGATCGTGAAGGACTTGGTGAAGCCGAACTGCTCGGCCTCGCGCCGGAGGATCCGCACGCACGCCGAGTGGAAGGTCGAGATCCACATGCCGCGCGACGAGTCGCCCACGAGCTGCTCGACGCGCTCTCGCATCTCGCCGGCGGCCTTGTTGGTGAACGTGATCGCCAGGATCTGACTCGGCCACGCCTCGCGGCCTCGCAGCAGCGACGCGATGCGCCGCGTCAGCACGCTGGTCTTGCCCGATCCCGCGCCGGCCACGATGAGCAGCGCCTGCCCGCGGTAGGTCACGGCCTCCCGCTGCTGCGGGTTGAGCCCTTCGAGCAGGTCCTCGTCGAGGCGTGCGCCGGCGGCCTGAGGGCCGATGTCTCTGCCGACGATGATGGGGGTGCTGGCGTCCGTCATTGCCCGTCAAGTCTAGGCGCGCACGCCGACACCCACGCCGCCCGGCTCACGTGGGTGCAGAGCGCGGATGCTGCGCCTCACGGCAGCCGCGATGCCGCCGCCTTCAGGCGCTTCAGCGCCGGCGGCACCTCCTTCAGCCGTTCCTCGGCCTCGTCGCGCAGCAGGTCGGCGATCGTCTCGTACGCGTCGGACAGCTCGCCCGCCCGGCCGGCGAGCGCCCCTTCGTGGGACACCCGCCGCGCGAGCAGCATCGCATCGCGGTGCGCGCCGAGCGCGTCATGCAGGTGGTCGCCGGCATCGGCGATGGCTTCGACCTGCGGGGGGAACACGTCCGGCGCCACGTCCGCGATCGCCTCGGCGACGTACCGCGTTCGGCGTGCGGCCTTGCGCAGCTCGTGGTGCGCCTCGTCCGAGCCGTCGAGTCGGCCCTCGGCCTTCTCCACGCGCCGCGCCTGCTGCGCGAGCACGGTGGCGAGCACGGCCGCTGCGGCCCGATCCGGCTCGACGACGACCACCGGGTCGACGAACTCCCGCAGCAGCCGTGCGCGCTCCTCCGCCCGCGGCGATCGGGCGAGCTCCACGAGTCGCCCGTGCGCAGCGGGGTACGCCTCGCGCTGGCTCTCGACGAGCCGATGCACGACGGCCGGGTCGTCGATCCCGGCGCGCTCCAGCATCTCCTCCGCGACATCAGCGCGCACTTCGATGTCGCGCACGACGCCGAGTTCGCGGCCCCACTCGGCGTACGCGACCCGCACCCGCTCGACAGCTCGCGTGTCGAGCGCCTCGCGGAACCCCCCGAGCACACTGCGCAGGCGCCGCACCCGCACACGGTGCTGATGCACCCCGTCGGGCTCGTCGGCCAGGGCTGCGGCGGCGCTCTGCTCGACCTCGGCCGCCGCGCGGCGCAGGATCTCGCCCAGCACGTCCCCGACGGTGGGGTTCTCCCGCGACCTGAGCATCCCCCGAGCCTAGGGACGCACCACGCGGCGGGGAAGATCGGCGACCACGGCAGCACGCAAGACTCGGGGGCCGGCTGGGGGGAGCTTTCAGCGGCGAGTGGGCAAGATGGACCTCATGCGCACCCTCCTCAACATCATCTGGCTCGTGCTGTCGGGCTTCTGGATGTTCCTCGGCTACATGCTGGCGGGGGTGGTGCTGTGCATCCTGATCCTCACCATCCCGTGGGGCGTCGCCTCGTTCCGCATCGGCCTCTACGCCCTCTGGCCGTTCGGCCGGACCATCGTCGACAAGCCGACGTCGGGGGTCGGCTCGTTCCTCGGCAACGTCGTCTGGGTGATCCTCGCCGGCTGGTGGCTGGCGATCGGTCACATCATCACCGGCATCGCGCTGTGCATCACGATCATCGGCATTCCGCTGGGCATCGCGAGCTTCAAGCTCGTCCCGATCTCGCTCATGCCCCTCGGCAAGGTCATCGTCGACAGCCGCACGCTGCAGCCGGTCTGAGTCTGCCCGTGACTGCCCAGCCCTCATCCGCCGGCACGGCGGCAGACGCCACGATCGGCGCGACGCATCAACCGCTGCGCGAACGCGTGCGGGATCTCCTTCGCGACCGCATCGTGCGCGGCGATCTCGTGCCCGGCGACCGCCTGGTGGAGCGAGTGCTCGCTGAAGAGATGGGTGTCTCGCGCGTCCCGGTCCGTGAAGCGCTCACCCTCCTCAAGGGCGAGGGCTTCGTGCAGGAGGTGCCGCGTCGCGGCGTCATCGTCACGGTGCTGGCGAAGGAGGACGTCGACGACCTCTTCGACGTGCGCGTCGCCCTCGACGTGCAGTGCGCGCGACTCGCGAGCGCGCGGGCGACGGATGCGGAGATCCAGGCGCTCGCCGCCATCGCCGACGAAGCCGACGCCGCGCTCGTGCGGGGCGACCTCGGTGCGGTCGCCGAGCTGAACCAGGCCTTCCACGACGCCCTGCCGCGCATGGCGCACAACCGCATCCTGGCGTCGACCCTCGAGCCGCTCGAGGGGCGGCTCCACTGGGTGCTCCGCCAGAACCGGTCGCCCGAGATCCTGCTCGCCGAGCATCGGGAGCTGGTCGAGGCCCTCGCGAAGCGCGACGCCGACGCGGCTGCCGATGTCGCGCTGCGCCACGTGGACACGAGCCGCGCCCTCTGCCACGAGATCATGCTCGGCGGCGAGGACTGAAACGGCGGCCGTGACGGCCCCCGCCGCTTCAGCGCCCTGAGCGTCCGCGCACGCGAACGCGCCGTGCACCCGAAGGCACACGGCGCGAACGCGGTGGATCAGGCGCCGGCCGTGGGGCGGCCGACGCCTGGCGATCACTCGGCGACGAGGCTGCTGCAGCCCTCGTCGCCCGAGCCGACGCAGACCACGAGGGTCTCGGTGTCGACGAGGTCCTCGGGAACCTGGAAGCTCCACACGAACGTGTAGGACTTCTCGGGCGTCATCGGAACCTCGACGGAGCGCTGCGAGACCGCATCGGCCGAGAACGACTCATCCGTGGTGGAGCGCAGGACGGGCGCCACATCCACGTCGGACTGACCCTTCTCCGACACCCACTGGGCGACGTTGACGGTGACCCACTGGTTGCCCTCGGCGGGCTCGTCGAGGGTGGCGGCGGCGCTCTCGTCGGGGACGATGCTGCTCCACACCTCGAGCTCGGTGCCGTCGGCGCCGACGCGGTCACCGGCAGCGGCGGGCTCGGTGACCGACGAGGTCACGACGGAGTCAGCAGCCGACGAGGACGTCGGCTCGGGGGTGGCGGTGGACGCGCAGCCGGCGAGCAGAAGGCCGGACACGGCGGCGATGGACAGGAGTGCTGTGCTTCGTGAGCGCATGGTGAATACCTCTTCGAATTGTTTCGGGGATGTTTCTAAAGTACTCCTCCGAAACGTGTGGTCCGACCACGCGCAGCCGTGCCCTCCCGCCTTTCAGGAGGGACCGGATGCCGGGCCCCCACGCTGTCGCCACGGCACCGCGAGCAGCAGGCCGACGAGGAGCAGCGCACCGCCGAACGCGGCGGCCACCCAGGGGGTCACGGACGGGATCTCGAGGTACGTCGTGATGCCGAGGATGCGGGCGAGACCCCAGGGCAGCAGACCCATCTCGTCGTTCCAGAGCGTGAGCGCGGTCTCGAGGCCGATCGCCCCGACGGCCACCGCAGGCACGAGCAGTCCGGCGCCGACCGCGGCGAGCACGTATCCGGTCGCACGCCGCGCGCGCACCTGCGCCGACAGCGCCCAGCCGGCGGCGACGAACACCCAGACGAACAGCGCGAACGCGACGCTGATGTAGACCGTGCGCAGCAGCGGGTCGGTCCAGAACGCGAACCAGTACCCTCCCGGGCCCGTGAACGAGAGGGCGAACAGCGTCACGATGCAGCGCAGCATCACGACCCCGCCGACGGCGGCGATGACCGGCCACGGCGAGCGTTCCCAGACGAAGAGGCGCAGCACGAGCGCGAACACGACCCAGGCGCCGATGATGACGGCGAGGTGCGTCCACGAGAGGAACGACGTCTGCACCGCGCGCGTCGCGACGAGCAGCCCCGCCGGCACGACCAGCAGCAGCCACCGGTCGAGCTCGAGCAGGCCGAGGGTGGATTCGCGCGCCCGCCATGGCCGCGTCGACGCGATCCACGTCGCGCGCGCCGCCGCAGCACCGGGCTTGCCGACCAGCCTCGTGCGTGCGGCGAGCATGCCGATCACGACCCAGGCCAGGGCGAGCACGAGCAGCACGCGGGCGACCCACGCCATGGGCTCGTCGCGCACCGCGCGCTCGACGCCGAGCTGCGCGGCGGTGAGGTTGAACGCGGGGTAGTCCACGTTGCCCTCGTACTTCGCGAGGTGCTCGGCCGCGCGCTCCTCGTACACGACGCGGTCGGACTCCCACTGCGCATGAGCCTCGGGCGAGAGCGTGTCGTGCCACTGACCTTGATGCAGGATCATCGCGCGATACGACTCGAGCAGCCGGAGGGTGTCGAGCTCGTAGTCCAGCGTGTCGAGGAACGCGGCCCGCATCTCGGGCGAGCGCCAGGTCGCGGCATCCGTCTCCGAAACGAGATCGCGCATCTGCTCGACCGCCTCGGCCGCCTGGGCGCCGTCGCCGATCGCCGCTTCGACTCCGTCGGCACCGCTGTCCCGCACGATCGAATACAGCACGTCGAGCACGGCGGAGTCGCCGGTGAGGATGTCCCACTCGAAGATCCACATCATGGGCGGCGGTTCGAGCCCGATCGCGAACACGCGCTGCTCGGCGAACTGCGGCACGTACATGCCCTGCGCGATGGCGTCGCGGGAGTGCGTCATCGCCTCGACGACCGCCTCGACCGTGGCGGGGTCTTCGGAGAAGTGCTCCCGGGCCCACGCCGCGGTGATGCCGGCGACGTCGGCCTCGGGATTCTGAGCGAGGGATGCGGCGAGCTGCGTGTTCAGCTCGTACAGCTGCCAGAATCCCGACTTCAGGTACAGGCTCATGGGTCCGGCGCGCCACGGACCGCCGTCCTGGGTCCAGACCCAGATGCCCTCGACCTGGTCGTTCGCGGCGAGCAGCTGCTGCAGCGCCCACTGGTACTGCGGGCCGAGGTCGTTGGGGAACGCGCCGAAGTTCTCGAACTCGCGCCGGCTCTGGAACTCGACGATGCGCCGCTGCGAGCCCTGCTCGAGGGTCTCGTTGAGGGGCAGCCACGTGTAGAAGTCGCCGAGCGTGTACTTCGTCGACACGATGAGCGCCGGCGAGTCGAGCTGTGCGAGCACCGCCTCGTACGACTCCGAGTTCGTGTGCATGTCCCCGACGGCGCCGACGCCGACGGACCACGTGCGGAAGATCACTTCGCGATCGGATGCCTCGGCCTGAGCGGTGAACGCCTCGAGCATCGTGCGCACGGCGTCGACCGATGTCACCTCGAGCGCGGAGTAATAGTCCCAGCCGCCGACGTCGTAGACCGGACCGGCCTCGCCGATGCGGATGAGCACGCCGTCGAGCGCGGGCACCGCGTCGTACAGCTCGTCGAGGCCGGCGGTGTAGACGTTCCAGAGCTCGGGGTTCTCGGTGTCGAGCGAGCCGAACTCGTCGGCGAGGTACTGCTCGAGCGGACCGGTGAGCGCGAGCATGTCGGTGCGCAGGAACACCTTCATGCCCAGCTCGTCGGCCCGCTCCCAGAACGGCGCGTACGCGTCGCGCAGGGCGAGCGCCTTGTCGCGATGGTCGTCGCCGTCGGCGTAGACCGGGCCGTCGGGCGCCCCGTCGAAGGTGACGTACTCGACGAACCCGGGGAACGCGACGGCGTTGAACCCGTTCGCGAGCGAATGCCGCAGGAAACCGTCGAAGTCGTCGAACGCGGCGGCGAGCGCGGTCTGGTCGACGTACGGCGGCTCGGGCTGCATCACCGCGGCGAACGCCTTCGACGCGTGCGAGTAGTCGTCGCCGGACTCCCACTCCGTCGGGTCGGGGATCACGCCGACCGCGCCGAGGTCGGTCATGCGCAGCGGCAGTCGCGACGCCTCGTGCGCGCCGACGAGGTCGGCGACCGGTGCCGCGGCGCGGACCTGGGTGCTGAGGTCGTAGATGCCGCGCGTGACGCCGTCTTCGCCTCCGGCGCGGATGAGCAGCGCGGCGGCATCCCCCTCGACGGCGTACGCGTCGTCGGTCGCGGCGAGGGTCGGGTCGATCCGCACCGTGAGCACGGCTTCGCCGGAGGTTCCGGATGCTGCGGTCACCGCATCCGTCAACTCCTCGAGGGCGACCGACACGCGCTCCGTGGCGGGGGCGTCGAATGTGAACGAAGGCGGGAGGACCGGGGCGGCGACCGCGGGCACGACAGGGGCTTGCGGCTCCATCTGGGCCGAGGGCTCGGTGCGGATGCCGAGCGCGTCTCCGACGGCGAACGCGACCCCGGCGCCGAGCGCCAGCAGGATGATCGAGGTGACGACAGCGAGGATGCCTCGCCGTCGCGCCGTCGTCATCCCTTGATCCTAGATCTACGGGAACGTGATCTCTTCGTGCGGCTGCCGGATGAGGAACCCCTGCGCACGATCGCAGCCCAGCTCCACGGCGATGTCGAGATGGGTGAGAGTCTCGATCCCCTCCGCCACCACACGCAGCCCATGTTCGTGCGCGACCTCCACCCGATCGCGCAGCGATGCCGGCGCGGGCCGCTCGGCAGCCCGCACCAGGTGGCCCGGCAGCTTCACCTCGGCGACCGGAAGGCCCCGCAGAAGGTCGGGCGACGGGGGCTCGTCACCGAAACCTGCCAGCGAGAACTCCACACCGATGTCGCGAAGCACGTGCAGCTGCGACAGCACCGCACCATCGTCGACCGGCGGCAGGTCATGGGGAAGCTCGAACACGAGTGAGCCGGGAGCGAGCGCACGTCGCTGGAACTCGCCGGCGACGTGTTCCGCGAAGGATTCGTCCTCGAACTGCACCGGCGACACGTTGACGGAGACGGCCCAGTCACGGCCCGTCTCCCGCCATCCGGCGAGCGTGCCGAGACATTCGTCGAGCATCCGCCGTCCGAGCGCATGGATCACCCCGGTGCGCTCGGCGACACCGATCATCGTCACCGGATCGATGTCGCCCAGGCGCGGGTGCCGCCAGCGGCAGAGCGCCTCGGCTGCCACGATCGACCCGCTCTCCAGCGACACCTGCGGCTGGTAGACGGCGAAGATCTCAGCGCCGCCGACAGCGGCGGCCAGATCATCCTCGAGGTCTCCGGGGGTGGTGCGCATCCCTCAAGTCAGCCCTGCGCGGCAGCGCCGCCGCAAGCGGACGCGCGAAGCACGACGATCGGCTAGAGTCCGCCCTGCCACGCCCCGGCCGGTGTCTCGATGAAGGGATCCCTGGATACCTATACTTTTCTCGTCGCAGGAGGCAGCAGGAGGATCGCGATGGCGTTTCGGAATCGGGAGACATTGGAGTCTTGGCTCGCCGAGTATCGCGCGGAGGGAAAGCCCATGGCCGACGCTGCCCGCGTCACGGTGCAGGACGGCGACGGCGGCGCGAACACCGGCCTCGTGGTCTTCCGGCTCGGTCACGCTCCGACCGGCGTCTTCATCCAGCCTGAGACGCCGGACGCCACCGCATGGGTCGCGACGATGGAGCCTCGTGAGGAGAACCTCGTCCTCGATGCCTCCGGGGTGCTCCAACTGTCGGCAGAGCTGGCCGCGGTCTCCGAACTGTGTGCGTTCCTCGAGGCGAAGTCGCTCGCGTATCAGGGCACCGACGACGCCTGACGGCGAGTCAGCGCCGCGCCCCCACTGTGGCCGCGGTCAGGGCCTCGAGGAGGACGGTCGAATTCTGGACCAGCGTCGGATCCGCAGCACCGACCGCGGCGTCGAAGTCGTCGTCGAATCGGTTGAGCTCTGACCAGGGGTCCTCGGCGATGTCGATGGTGGCGGTGATGCGGTTCACGCGCCTGTCGTCCGGGTCGACATCACGCCGCACGAGAGACCGGCTGACCAGTCGATCGATCAATGTCGTCACCCCGGCCGACGTGATGCCGAGATACTCACGCAGCGCCGTCGGCCGCGTACCCGGATTGCCGACCACGAACAGCAACGCGCGGGCGTCCATATCGCTGATGCCGAGGCTGGCGCGCGCCGTCACCAGTGCCGCGTTGCGCGCATCGATGTACCGACGCAACGCCACACCGAGGGTCAGCGCCGGTGTGTCGTTCGCCATGCCGTCATTCTCTCTCAGCCGCGTGGGGACCAGAATAGCTCAGATCCACAAATATTTAAGATATTTACCTAAGTCTTCGAAGCATCGACTAGACTGGACACACCCGCTGAGGCGACGTCACTCGTCGTTCCCAAGACCCGCCGCCTCGACTGAGAAGCCAGGAGGCCACCGTGACCCACGGAGATGCCCCGACCCGATGCCTCGAACCGACCAACCCGCACGCCATGAGTCTGCCGTGCTAGGTCTCGCGGTCTGCGGGCTGATCACCGTCGACCGTCAGTCGACGATTCTCGATGCCAACGCGCAAGTGCTGAAGTGGCTGGGCTCCGACGGTGAGGACGTCATCGGAAAGCCGCTCGAAGCCCTGCTCACTCTGCGCATGCCGCTCGCGGACGAGGGCGGTATGCGCCCGACGGATGCCACTCTGCATGGTGTCTCAGGGGTCGTCCGCCCGGTGGTGGTCGGATCGCTCGGTGAGGACGAGAGCGGTGCGGAGCGCATCGCCGTCTACGACGTGTCGCCGCGGTCATCCTTCAATCTGGGGTTCCAGGGGGCCGAGGCGAAGACGGAACGCGGCAGGCAGCGACTGCAGATCCTCCTCAACGCGGCGGTCGGCTTCGGCAATGTGAGAACCGAGACCGATGCGGCAGAACTCCTGGTGGACGTGGCGCAGCGCGCGTTCGCCGCGAGCGCGGTGAGCGTGCACATCGGCGGACCCGACGGGCTGGTCCAGGTCGCCGGGGTGAACCCGCTCGCCGCCCATTGGCCGGCGGGCCTCCGTCCGGCCGGAACGACGACCTTCCTCGGCGGCAAGGTGCTGATCGTGCGCTCCCCCGAGCATGCGGATTCCTTCGTGCCCGGGGTCGGGATGAGCGACATCTATCGCGCGGGCGGCGTGCACGCGGCGATCGCCTCGCCGATGCGGTCCCACGGAGACGCGGTCGGTGCCATGGTCTGCTTCTTCGACCACCCGCGCGAGTTCGACGAAGAAGCCGTTCCGCTCGCCGAGGCGCTGTCGAATCAGGCGGCTCAGGCGATCGCGCGGATCCGGCTGGAAGACACTCTGCGCCGCGCAGCGATGCACGACGAGGTGACCGGACTGCCGAACCGGCGACTGATCGAGGAAGACGTCACGCGCACGCTCTTCCAGGACTACTCGGCACTCACCGTGATCTTCATCGATCTCGACGGATTCAAGGCCGTGAACGACCTGCTCGGTCACGCCGCCGGTGACGCCCTCCTCCGGGAGATCGGGCAGCGGTTGCGCGGGGTCATCCGCGAGTCGGATGTGCTCGGGCGGTTCGGTGGAGACGAGTTCATCGCGGTCGCCGCGGTGGACAGCGTCGGCGACGCCGCAGCGCTGGCCGACCGCATCCGCGCCGCGATCGCGGAGCCCTACGACGATCTGCCGCCCGCGCTGTCCATCACGGCGAGCGTCGGCGTGGTGACGGTGGGCAACGACGGCGCCCCGGTCATGGACCAGCTCATCCGCGCCGCGGACCACGCCATGTACGAGGCGAAGATGGCCGGCGGGGACCGCGTCGCCGTCGCCCGCACCGCCTCGACTCCGGTCCTCCAGTAAGCCCCGCTGCCGACGCCGATCCCCGCTCGGTGAGCGAGCGAAGCGCGTCGAAACGCAGAGACGAAACGCCTCGGACCGGCGAGCAGCGCCGGCCCGAGGCATCCATCCCGCGTCAGCTGCTCTTGCGCATCGCGCGGATCCCGACGGCCAGCCCGACCACCGCGAGCACGATCGCCGCGACCCAGCCCCACAGCACCTCGATCGCGCCGAGGTCGCCGGCGAACAGCGCGCGTTCGGCCTGAACGACCCAGTTCACCGGGTTCACCGTCGAGACCGCGCGCATCCAGGCCGGCCCCTCGTCGAGCGGCAGGAGCA
Organism: Microbacterium sp. Soil_C_42; assembly: GCF_057656735.1. Taxonomy (NCBI): domain Bacteria; kingdom Bacillati; phylum Actinomycetota; class Actinomycetes; order Micrococcales; family Microbacteriaceae; genus Microbacterium; species Microbacterium sp. Soil_C_42. The sequence goes on along the minus strand of NZ_JBDGJU010000007.1, from coordinate 113,198 downwards.
TGCCCGACAGGATCAGCAGCGGGAAGATGAGGGTCTGCTGCACGCCCCAGAAGAGCCACTCGCGGTCCTTGGTCTTGAGCGCGAGCGTGTACGACAGCGACCCCAGCCCCACGCCGAACACCGCGAGCAGCGCGAGCCCGATCACGAGTCCGGACACGTTGATCGTGAAGCCGAACGGCCACGCGATGAGCACGATGATCAGCGCCTGCACGACGATCGGCGCGATCTCCTTGAGCGCACGGCCGACCAGCAGCGACGATCGCGCGAGCGGCGCGACCAGCGTGCGCTCGTGCGAGCCCGTCATCATCTCGTACTGCAGGTTCGACCCGGTCGCGCCGGTGCCGAACAGCACGATCATCACAAGCACGCCGGGCACGAACCACTGCAGGGTCTCGCCCACCGGCGCGCCCGACGAGCCGACGAGCAGCGGCGCGAACAGCCCGAGGAACACCAGTGGCTGCACCAGGCTAAAGATCAGCGTGAACGGATCGCGCACGACCGGCTTCAGCTCGCGCGTCAGCACGTTCCACGTGTCGCGCGCCGGGTTCGCCCGCACTGCGGTGTCGGGCCGGCTCTCGATCCGAGTCTGCATCTGGTCGGTCATCGCTTCGCTCCTGTCGTCTCGGTCACCTGTTTGGCGGTTCCGGATGCCTCGGCCGACGCCTCCGCGCTCTCGTCGGATTCGCCCTCGCCTTCGCCGGCCTCGCGCAGCGTGCGGCCGGTGAGCGCCAGGAACACGTCGTCGAGCGTCGGAGGCACACCGGTCGCGGTCCGCACCATGAGACCGGCCGCGTCGAGCGCGCGCACCGCGGCGGGCAGCAGCGCGTCACCCTCCGGCACGGTGAGGACGACGGATGCCTCGACCCGCCGCACCTCGCGCCCGGTGAGCCGCTGCACCACGGCGACGGCGGCCGCAGCATCCGTCTCGCTTCCGAAGCCGAAGGTGAGCACGTCGCCCGCGAGCTCCGCCTTCAGTCGTGCCGCGGTGTCGTCGGCGATCACGCGGCCCTTGTCCATGACCATGACGCGCTCGGCGTAGCGGTCGGCCTCCTCGAGGTAGTGCGTCGTGAGGAAGACGGTCGTGCCGTACTGCGCGCGCAGATCGATGATGTGCTGCCAGAGGTTGGCGCGGCTCTGCGGGTCGAGTCCGGTCGACGGCTCGTCGAGGAACAGCAGCGGCGGCGCGTGCATGAGGCCGAGAGCGACGTCGAGCCGGCGCTTCTGACCGCCCGACAGCTGCTGCACCGACCGGGTCGCGAAGCCGGCGAGGTCGAGGGACTCGATGAGCTCGTCGGCGCGCGCGCGGGCCGCGGCCTTGGACATGCCGTAGAACGCGCTCTGACTCAGCAGCTCGTCGCGGGCGCGCTGCGAGAAGCTGCCGCTCGTGAGCTGGCCGACGTAGCCGATGCGGGCGCGCACCTCGGCGGGCTGCTTCAGGATGTCGAACCCGACGACCCGAGCTGTGCCCGATGTCGGCGGGATGAGGGTCGTGAGCAGACGCAGGCTGGTCGATTTGCCGGCGCCGTTGGGTCCGAGGAACGCGACGAGCTCGCCGCGCGACACCTCGAACGCGAGGTCGTCGACGGCCTCGACGGTCTTGCCCTTCACAGTGAAGCGCTTGGTCAAGCCCTGCGCTTGGATGATCGATTCGTTCGCCATGGCCCCAAGCTACGAGCGGATGCGGACAGATATTGTCCGCGATGCATGAGATTCTTCTGGCATGGCCGACACCACCACGCGAGCCCTGTCGCTGCTCAACCTGCTCCAGACTCACCGGCATTGGCCCGGCTCCGAGCTGGCCGATCGCCTGGGCGTGACCGAGCGCACCGTGCGGCGCGACGTCGAGCGGCTGCGCGAGCTGGGCTACCGCATCGAGTCGATCCCGGGCGCGGCGGGCGGCTACCGCCTCGAGGCCGGCAGCGCCGTGCCACCGTTGCTGCTCACCGATGAAGAGGCCGTGGCGATGGCGATCGGGCTGCGGGTGGCGGCATCCCAGCGCCTCGTGAGCGGTCCCGAGACGACCATCACCGCGCTCGCGAAGCTCGAGCAGGTGCTGCCCACTCCCCTGCGCCGCCGCGTCGCCGCGCTGGCCGAGACCGTGCAGCCCGCCGGACTCAACGCCGGCGCCGCCGTGTCGGGCGAGGTGCTCGGCGAGCTCGCCCTCGCCACGCGCGACCACGAGCGGGTGCGGTTCACCTACACGGCGGCGTCGGGCGAGGTCACGCATCGCCGCGTCGAACCGCATGCCCTCGCGCCCGCCGACCGGCACTGGTACCTGCTCTGCTGGGATCTCGACAAGGAGGACTGGCGCACGTTCCGCGTGGATCGGCTGGCGGACGTCGCGCACACCCGCGTGCTCTTCGAGCCGAAGCCCCTGACGCCGGAGCAGATCGAGGAGTTCATCTTCGTCGCGCGCTCGTGGGCGCGTCAGGCCGTCGAGGCGGATGCCGTGATGGAGCTGCCGCTGAACGAGATGCGGGACTACTTCGGCCAGTGGGGTCAGGGCGCGACCGCCGAGGACGCCGCGCACACGCGCTGGCCGGTGGGCGGTTCGGACTTCCGGGAGACGATGTACGGCCTGACATGGATCCCGGCAGGGGTGGAGTACACGACGGACCTGCCGTCGCCGGCTCGGGAAGAGCTGCGCGAGACGCTCGAACGGATGCTGCGAGCCCTGGACGCGCCCGCTCCCCCTGTGCCGCCCGAGCGGGCGCTGGCCCGGAAGCGGCAGCTGCCGGCGTAGCTCGCAGACCGTCGCGTTTCGACTTCGGGCGCCGACCGGGGGCCAAGGTTTCGCTCGTCGAGCGAGCTTGAGAGTCGAAACGTCGGAGCGCGGCGCACCACCCACAAGCGCAGCATCCGTCCCCTCGCTCACCCATCGGCACACGACCCCTCGAACCGGACAGTCGCTCAATAGGCTGAGCCCATGGAGCTGGGGATCTACGCGGTCATCGCCGTGGCGGTCATCGTGGCGGTCGCCGCGTTCTCCCAGAAGCTCGGGGTGGCGGCGCCGATCATCCTCGTGGTCGTGGGGGTGGGGCTGTCGTATCTGCCGGGCGTGCCCGACATCGAGGTGCCGCACGAGATCATCCTCGACGGGGTTCTGCCGCCGATCCTGTACGCTGCCGCGATCAGTGTGCCGATCACCGACTTCCGCCGGAACGTGGGGTCGATCGCGAGCCTGTCCGTCGTGCTGGTGATCGTGACCGCGTTCGCCGCGGGCTTCCTGCTGTTCTCGCTGCTGCCGGACCTCAACCTCGCGGCCGCCATCGCACTCGGAGCGGTCATCAGCCCGCCCGACGCAGTGGCGGCGACCTCGATCGGCCGGCGCCTCGGCCTTCCGCCGCGGCTGCTCACCGTGCTCGAGGGCGAGGGCCTCCTCAACGACGCGACGGCGCTGGTGCTGCTGCGCTCGGCTGTCGCGGCCGCGGCGGTGGGCGGTCTCACGACGCCGTGGGCGGGAGTCGTCGATTTCGTCTACGCCGTCGTCGTCGCGGTCGTGATCGGCCTCGTCGCCGGATACGTCACCGTGTTCGTGCGCTCCAAGCTCAGCGATCCCGTACTCGACACGGCGCTGTCGATCGCGGTCCCGTTCGTCGCTTTCGCCCCGGCGGAGGCGCTCGGCGCGTCCGGCGTGATGGCGGTCGTCGTCGCCGGCCTCTACACCGGCCACGCGGCCCCCACCAAGTTCAGCGCGCAGGCGAGGATCAGCGACCGCATCAACTGGCGCACGATCCAGTTCCTCCTCGAGAACGGCGTGTTCCTGCTCATCGGCCTCGAGATCCGCACGCTGGTGGATCACGTCGACCCGACGGTTCTCAGCGCCGGCGACGCGATCCTCATCGGCCTGCTCGCGACCGCGGCCCTCATCGTGATCCGGTTCCTCTGGATCGGACCGATGGTCTACGCGCTCGGCAAGCGCGAGGAGCGTACCGAGAAGCGGACGTACCACGCGCTTCTCGCCCTGTACTACTACCGGAGTCACCCGGTCAGCACGGCGCGGCAGGCCCGCACCCGGGATCGCCTCGAGCGCGACTACGAGCGCCGGCGTGCCGACCTCGAGCAGCAGCGCCAGGAGCACATCGACTGGCGCGGCGGGATCGTGCTGGGCTGGTCGGGCATGCGCGGCGTGGTGACGCTCGCCGCCGCGCAGTCGCTGCCCGAGAACACCCCGTACCGGTCGCAGCTGATCCTCATCGCGTTCACCGTCGCGGTGGTGAGCATCGTCGTGCAGGGCGGCACGCTGCCGTGGCTCATCCGATTGCTCAACGTGCAGGGCATCGATGCTCAAGAGGACCGCAGGGAGCTCGCGTCGCTCCTCGAAGACATCAGCAACGTCGGCCTCGAGACACTGAACGAGATCGAGACGGATGCTGCCACCACCGCCCCGATAGACCCCGATGTCATCGAACGCGTGAGGCGGGCCTCCTTCCTCAGCACCGAGGCCGCCTGGGAGCGCGCACGCGTGGTGCGCAAACCCGGCGAGATGCCGCATCAGCGGTACCGCGAGCTGCGCCTCGCCGTCGTCGATGCGGAGCGCGAGCGCCTGCTGGAGCTGCGTGCCCAAGGCGTCTACTCCTCACGCGTGCTCGCCGAGGCGCAGGCCATGCTCGACCTCGAGGAGACCCGCCTGTCACGCCATTCCGGCGACCACTGACGTGCTTCCCACTCTGGATAACCTCGAAGAGACCCGGCGCGCGACGGCCTGGGGAGGAATCGGCGCCGCGGCCCCACGACGCTGAGCCGCCACCGCCCCGCCCAGCGGGTACGTTCGTCCCATGACCGACGACATCGCCGCCCTGCTCGCCCGCGTCGAAGCCGACGAAGCCGAGGTGATCCTCCCGCGCTTCGATGTGACGGATGCCTGGGCCCTCGGCTCCCGCATGCGCGAGGAGGCGGCGGCCCTCGGCCTGCCGATCGTGATCGGCATCTCGCTCGGCGAGGCGCGGGTGTTCCACGCCGCGCTGCCGGGATCGAGCGCCGACAACGACGGCTGGCTGGAGCGCAAGACGCGCGTCGCCCGCCGCTACGGCCGTTCCTCGTACGGAGTGGGCCTCGCCTTCCGCGCCGCCGGCGGGGACTTCGACACCGACGGCCGCCTCGACACCACCCGGTACGCGGCGCATGGCGGGGTGTTCCCGATCTCGATCGATGGCGTCGGCGTCGTCGGCACCGTCGGCGTCTCGGGCCTCCCGCAGGCCGACGACCACGCGTTCGTCGTCGAGCACCTGCGCGCCTGGCTCGCCGACATCTCGCGCGCCGACGCGTGACGAACTGCGGGCGATATCCACGGACCCCCGATCCCTGGATGACCGCGCCCTGAATCCGCGCCGCCCCCGCGTCCAGCATGAGAAGCACCACCCACACAGGAGCCCCTCATGCCCAAGCCTCTCGACATCCCCGTTCCCGACCTCACCGGCAAGCTCGCCCTCGTCACCGGCGCGAGCGACGGCGTCGGACTCGAGATCGCCGCGCGCCTCGCGCGCGCCGGTGCCGACGTCCTCATGCCCGTCCGCAATCTTCAGAAGGGTCAGGCCGCAGCAACCCGCATCCGCCGTCAGACCGGAGCCGGCAGCATCCGTGTGCTCCCCCTCGACCTCGCCTCGCTCGACTCCGTCGGAACTCTCGCCGCGCAGCTGAACGACGAAGGCCGCCCGATCGACCTGCTCATCGCGAACGCCGGCGTGATGACCCCGCCGACCCGCCAGGTCACCGTCGACGGGTTCGAGCTGCAGCTCGCGACGAACCATCTCGGCCACTTCGCGCTCGTCGCCGAGCTGCTTCCGCTGCTCGTCGAGGCGAAGGCGCACGTCACCAGCCAGGTGAGCATCGCCGCCGATCAGGGCGCCGTGAACGGGGACGACCCGAACTGGGAGCACGGCTACGACCCGATGAAGGCGTACAGCTCGTCGAAGATCGCGCTCGGCCTGTTCGCGATGCAGCTGCAGCGGAGATCGGATGCTGCGGGCTGGGGCATCCGCAGCACCCTCTCGCATCCCGGCATCACGCCGACGAATCTGCTCGCCGCGCAGCCGGGCATGGGGCGGTCCACCGATACGACCGCGGTGAAGTTCATCCGGGCGATGTCACGCCGCGGCCTCCTGTTCGGCACGCCCGCGTCGGCGGCGCTGTCGGCGGTGTACGCGGCCACGAGCCCCGCCGCCCGCGGCGGCCACCTCTACGGGCCGAAGGGGTTCCGCCATCTGCGCGGGCTGCCCGCGGAGCAGCCGCTGTACTCGCGCCTGCGCAGCGAGGCCGACGCCCGGCGCGTGTGGGAGCTCTCCGAGCAGCTCACCGGCGTGCGGGTGGCGACCCCCGGTCGGTGACCGGGCGAAGCGAGACCGAACGCCCTGGATGAGGAGTGACGGATGCCGCAGACTCAGGTGATGGACAGAGCACAGCTGGCCGACTTCCTGCGTCGCCGCCGCGAGGCGCTGCAGCCCGAGGACGTCGGACTGCGCCGCGGGTCTCGGCGCCGCACGACAGGGCTTCGGCGCGAGGAGGTCGCGGTGCTCTGCGACATGTCGACCGACTACTACAGCCGGCTCGAACAGGCCCGCGGCCCGCAGCCGTCGGAGCAGATGCTCGCCGCGATCGCCCGCGGGCTGCGGCTCACGCTCGACGAGCGGGACCACCTGTTCCGGCTCGCCGGTCACACGGCACCGGCGCGGGCACTGCGCAGCGAGCACGTCTCGCCCGGCCTCATGCGCATCCTCGACCGCCTCGCCGACACTCCCGCGCAGGTGATGACCGAGCTCGGCGAGACGCTCGCGCAGACCCCGGCCGCCCGCGCGCTGTTCGGCGACGAGACGCGCTTCGAGGGGTTCGCGCGCAGCGTCGGCTACCGCTGGTTCACCGATCCGTCGGCGCGCACCGTGTACCCGGCCGAGGACCACCCGATGCATTCGCGCGCGTTCGCCGCAGAGATCCGCACCGCCTACGCGAAGTTCGGCGCCGACTCCCGCGCCGGCGGGATGGTGTCGTCGCTGCTGCAGGAGAGCCCCGAGTTCGCCGCGCTCTGGGCAGAGCACGAGGTGCGCTCGACCCACGCGCGCGAGAAGCGGCTGCAGCACCCCGAGGTCGGTGTGATGGACATGCAGTGCCAGTTCCTCATCGACCCGGAGCAGGGGCAGACCCTCCTCGTGCTCACCGCGACGCCCGGCACCCCGAGCTCCGAGCGCCTGCAGCTGCTCTCCGTGATCGGCACGCAGGAGATCGCCGCCGGCCGATGAGGTGGCGCCGGTCGCCGGGTTCCCTGCACCGGCCCGTCCATCTTGTCAAGCACCCGTGCGCGTCCTCGTGGAGGCATAGCCTTTCGACAGCACGGGCGCCCCGTGCGGTGAGTGAGGTGGAACGTGGGCGTGCAGACCGCGATGGACGACGTTCTCGACGCCCCGACGATCGTCAAGGCGCTGCTCGCCGCCGACGATCTCGCCTTCGAAGCCGGCCGCGACCCCAGCGTACGAACTCTGCGGGTGCTGTCGACGGCGCTCGCCGGCACCGACGACATCTCCGCCATCGCGGCGGTGCACGCGCTGGCGGAGATGCACGACGACGAAGCGCAGCGGCAGCTCGCCGGCCTGCTGTCGGACGAGCGGCCGTTCATCCGGGAGCATGCCGCCTGGGCGCTCGGCCAGAGTCTGCCCCGCCCGGAAGCCGTGGGACGCCTGCTCGCGCTGGTCGCCGCCGGCGGGTTCACAGGCATGCTGGCTCAGCACACCATCGAGAGGTGGTCAGGCCACGCGAGCGACACGATCGCGATCGGCATCGAGGCAGCACTGCTGGGATTCACGGATGCCGCGCCCCGAGCAGCGCTCGTCGAAACCCTCGGGCTCGTGACACAACCGGTCGCTGCACGCCTGCTGCGCGAAGTTGCGTCGGACCCCGCCGAGCACGATGCTGTGCGCGCGACCGCGATCGCCGCACTCGGGCAGCGCCGCGACACCGCGGGCCTCGAGGAGGAGCTCGGTGCACTCCTGGCAACCGGCGGTCCTCTCGCTCCGATCGCTCGCCTCGCGCTGATCGATCTCGACCCCCTCCCCGGCGCGAGCACCGCTCCGCCCGCATTCCGCCGTTCGCTCCCGGACCGGACGCCGCGAGCGCTCACGGTCGCGCAGCTCTTCCTGCATGCCGACATCGACCCCGCGCTCTCGGCAGCCGGAGCAGGTGACAACGGCGGAATCGCGACTCTGCTGGTGCGCCTCGGCGATGCGCTGATCGCGACCGACGACAGCCCGGTCACGCGTGTCCTCACTCTGTCTCGCGGCCGGCCCGGGCAGAGCACCGTCGATCTGCTCCAGCTCGCCGGCACGGGGACCGGCCACCTCTACGGGCACATCCCTCTCCCCGATACGCCGGCGGCGTCCGCGGCCGCGTGGCCGTACCGGGTCGCTGCGCGGCGCGGCATTCGTCGCATCCTCCGCGCCGCGGGCGACGTCGACGTCCTGCACCTGCGCATGGCCGACGTGGGAAGCCTGGCGGCCGCGGACGTCGCCCGGGAGCTCGGCATCCCGACGATCTTCACCGTCGCGCCGGATCCGCACAGCGTGATCCACTCGCTGCAGGAATCCGGCGCCCTCACGCGGGCGAGGTTCGGTGAGGCCGACCTTCGCGAGCACTTCTGGTTCCGGGTCCGACTGGTCAAGGAGCTCGCCGCATCGGCGTCTCACACCGTGTTCTTTCCGCGCCCGAACCTCGTCGACGAGATGCGGGAACTCGTGGGAATCGACATGACGTCGCGCAGCGAGCGGCACACCGTCGTCGCGGAGGGGGTCGATCTCGCGGTCACCGACAGGGCGGTCGCCCAGGCGCGGGCAGCGACCGGCGCGGATGCGACGCCGGCACACGATGCGTTCGCCGAACTCGAGGCGCTGCTCGGCTCCCTCGACGCCGATCGCCGGGGGCTGCCACTGCTCGTCTCGGCAGGGCGACTGCACCGAGTGAAGGGCATGGCCTCCCTCGTCGAGACGTGGGCCGGATCGCCCCTCGCCGACCGCGCGAACCTGCTGATCATCGGAGGCGACCTCGAGAATCCGTCGCGGGATGAGCAGGGCGAGCTGGATCGCATAGCCGCCGCGGTACCCCCGCACGAACGCGCGCGCCGCGGGCTGATTCTTCCCGGTCATCGCCCCAACGACGTCGCCGCACGCTGGATGGCGGCGGCGAGATTCGGGATGCCGCGGCTCGCGGCCGTCGGCGGCGTGTACGTGTGCGCCAGCTTGAAGGAGGAGTTCGGCCTCGCGGTGCTCGAGGCGATGGCCACAGGTCTCGTGGTGGTCGCACCCGACGGCGGCGGGCCGGCGACCTACGTGGACCACGGCGACACCGGATTCCTCACGGCGACGTGGGACGCCGACCGTCTCGCCCACGCCATCGCGTCGGCCCTCGACCGAGCAGCCGACGCCGACGAGGACCGCGCGGTGCGAGCACGCGAGGTCGTCGCATCGAAGTTCACGATCCAGGCGATGGCTGCCACCCTCGGCCCGATCTACGCCTCGGTCGTCGCGCAGGAGGCCGAGTTCGCGCAGGCGACGAGGCAGCCCGCATGACGCTCCTGGTCATCAGTCCCGACTACGCCTCGCACCTGCTGCCGCTCGCGACGCTCGCCACCGCGTGGCGCGATGCCGGGGAGCGCGTCGTCGTCGCCACCGGTTCGGCGACGGCGCCGATCGTCGCCGACTTCGGCCTCGAGCGCGTCGACCTGCCCCTGAGCAGAGGGGCGAACGCGGGGGTGATGCGCACGCGAGAGCAGCAGACGGCGGAGGCGGCATCTCTGGAGCGCTTCTTCGACGCCACCCGCCGCGGGATGATTCCCACCCTGATGTACCAGGCCCGCGAGCGCCTGACCGACCTGATGTGGCAGGCCGAAGAGCGGGCGCGAGCGACGCTCGAGGTCGTCGATCGGGTGCGCCCGGATGCCATCCTCGTCGACCACCTCGCTTTCAGCGCCCGCCTCGCGCTGCACACCGCCGGCATCGACTACGCGGATGTGGTGCTCGGCCATCCGTCCGCGCTGCCCGTGAAAGGCGAGGTCTACGGCTTTCCGCCGGCCTGGCCACGCGCGTTCGACCCCGGCCCCGCCGAGCTCGCGCAGCTGCGCCGACTCTGCGTCGAAGTGTCCGACCGCTTCGCGCATCAGTGGAACACCGCGGCTCGGTCGCTCGATCCGCAAGCCGCCGAGGTCGCCGATGCGTTCGCCCTCCACGGCGACGTCGTGCTGTACAACTACCCCGGCCTTCTGGCGGACGACGGACGGATGCTGCCGCCCCACGTCTTCCTCGGCTCGACGCGCCGCGACGAGCGCGACGATCCCGAGATCGACGAGTTCCTTCGCGACGTCACGCCGTTCGTCTACGTCAGTTTCGGCAGCTTCCTGTCGGTGCGGGGCGATGTGCTGGCGCGCGTGGCGGCGGCGATCGCGCGGACGGGGCTGCGCGCGGCGATCGCGATCGGCTCGACTCCGGCGAGCGCTCTCGGGCCGGTTCCGGAAGGCTGGCTGGTGCGCGAATACGTGCCGCAGGTGCGCCTGCTCGGCCGCGCGGCCGCCGCGGTCACCCACGGCGGCAACAACTCCGTGACCGAGTCGGTCGGGCAGGGTGTGCCCGTTCTCGTGCTTCCGTTCTCGACGGACCAGTTCGCCGGCGCCGCCGCGGTCGAGCGCTCCGGCACCGGCTTGGCCCTTGCGCCGAACACCGCGACCGATCACGAGCTCAGCGAGGCGATCGCTGCTCTCGCTGATCCCACATGGCCGGGCCGCGAGGCGCTCCGCACAGAGGCAGCCGCGCAGCACGAGCGCCCTGGGCCGACCCTGGCCTTCGCCGCTCTGGCCGCCTCTCCCGCCGGGTGAGTCAGTCCTCGAAGATCCCCACCGACTCCGACAGCCGCGTGACCTCGTCCGCGCTGAGCTCGAGGTTCGCCGCCTGCGCCGAGTCGGTGATGGATGCGGCGCGGCGAGCTCCCGGAATCGGTATGACGTGCGAGCCCAGCGCCAGTTCCCACGCGAGCACCGCCTGCTGCGGGCTCACGCCATGATCCTCGCCGACCTCGCGGAACGCCGAGAACCGGTCGCCGACCCGGCGCGCTCCCCCGCCCGTGCCGCCCAGCGGGCTCCACGGCAGGAACGCGATGCCGTGCTTCTCGCAGAAGCGCAGCTCGTCGATGCTTCCCGGATGCTTCGGCGAGAACTCGTTCTGCACGCTCGCGAGGTTGCCCTCGCCGAGCACGTCGATGGCGATCTGGATCTCTTCGACGCTCGCGTTCGAGATGCCGACCGCGCGGATGAGGCCGTCGTCCTGCATGGCCTTCAACCCGGCGATGATGTCGCCGTAGACGAGCCAGCGGTCAGGGCGGTGGTACTGGTACAGCTCGATCTGCTCGACGCCGAGGATGTCGAGCGACTTCTCGGCCGCCGACCGCAGGTACGCCTCTGACCCGTCGCGTCCCTTCGAGCCGTCCGCGCCGAGCGTGATCCCACCCTTGGTCGCCACGAAGATGCTCGACGCATCGCCGTCCCACGTGCGCAGCGCTTCGGCGACGATGCGCTCGTTGTGCCCCATCTCCTCGCCGTCCGGCGCGTAGATGTCGGCGGTGTCGATGAGCGTGACGCCGGCGTCCAGCGCCGCGTGCACGGTGGCGACCGCGTCGTCGAACGACGGGTACACCTTGTCGTTGTTCATGGACAGCGGCATGGCCCCGAGCCCGATCGCCGAAACCTGCCGCCCTGCCAGCGTGCGCTGCTTCATCGCATCTCCTTCTCGCATAGCCCCAGCCTGCCACTCCCCGCCTCCCGGTCGTTGAGCGAGCGAAGCGAGTCGAAACGCCCCGCACCGACGAGCAACCTCGGCCCGCAGCATCCGTTCCTCCCTGCGTGCCCGGGCCAGCATGCCGGGGGCGGCGGACAGCCCGCCCCCGGCAGCCGGTCACCGAGTGAGCGATGAACGAGACGAAGGGCCCCTCGCGTGCCGTTCAGCTCACGCGATCACACCGGCCGCAGCCGGCACAGCGCGCCGTGGGTTCACTCGGAATAGACGGCGTCGACCTCCACCTCGACCAGCCATCCGTTCACGGGCAGGTTCTCGACCTCGATCGTGAACCGGGACGGACGCGCGGGGTTCACGACCTTCGGCGCACCGACCGTGGTGCCCAGCTGAACCTGCAGCGGCTCCCCGGTGGCCAGGTTCGTGTTCGCGAAGAACTGACGGTAGCCGCGGTTCCACCCGGCGAAGTCCGCCGCCTGCTCGCCGGCGGGGTTCTGAAGGAACACGCGCATCGAGGTCACGTCCTCATACGACAGGCCCGCCTTCTTCAGGTTCTCGCCGATCCTCATCAGGACGTTGATCGACTGCGCCTCGGTGATCGTGACGCCCGCGGGCAGCACACCGCCGGGGAACACGTCACCGGGGATGTAACGGGCCTCGGCCGATACGCCGGAAGCGGTGTTGAGAGCGGAGGGCCCGAGGCCCGAGGACTTGTACCACGCGACATTCTTGCCGATCGCCACGCCGTCGGCGATCGACGGAGTGTCACCGGTGACGAAGGTGAAGGCCTCCGTCGGCTTCGGACTGAACAGCCCTTCGGCGGCCACCGCAGTGCCGGGGACGGCGATTCCCGCGGTGATGGCCACGGCGAGTACGAGCTTGGTGCGGGTCTTCATGGGGTCGTCTCCTCGGATTCCAGGCAAGGAACCAGCCGTGCCGGCGCCTGCGTCATGGCGCTGAAGCCTCGCACTCACTTGTTTCCCATGGATGTCACCGGAAAGTCCCCAAGGTGACAGGACCTGAGACATTCCGGCGGCGTGGTGACATGCCCGAACCACCGGCGTTTACATCGCTGCAACGCGAGGAAATGGCCGCGATTCACCGGAGTGACATATTGCCCACGGGTGCACATGAAGCGCTGATCATGCCTCGCAGGGCGGCTGTCGTCGCGGGGCGGTGCGCGAGATCGAGAGGGCAATACGTGGAAACTCTGAAAACGGCCGGCGTCTCCCGCCGCAGCTTTCTGCACGCCGTAGGTGCAGGCTCCAGCGCCGGCGTGCTCTTGGCGACGATGGGAGCGCTCGGCCTCGCGCCGACCGAGGCCCAGGCCGCCCAGATGGCGTGGACGCCGCCCAGCGGAAGCGATTTCTCCCTGACGGGGCGCTCTTCGAAGAAGGTCGTCATCGTGGGAGGGGGCCCGGCGGGGCTCGCGTCCGCGTACGAACTCCACAAGGCGGGCTACAAGGTCACGGTTCTCGAGGCGCGCCACCGTGCGGGTGGGCGGACTCTCACCCTACGGCCGGGCGACAAAGAGACCGACCTCGACGGCAACACGCAGACGGCGAACTGGGACAACGGCATCTACATGAATGCCGGCGCAGGACGCATCGCGCAGTGGATGGTCACCATGGATTACATCCGCGAGCTCGGCGTGCCCTTCGAGGTCTTCACCAACGCGAACGCCGACGCCTACCTCTACAACGAGAACTCCGGCTCGACTCCGGGAAATCCGACCCGCTACCGCACCGCCAAGGCCGACTGGTTCGGCTACACCTCCGAGCTCCTCCGGCATGCCACCGATCAGGGTGCACTCGACCAGAAGATCACGGCGACCGACAAGGAGCGGCTGCGTGACTTCCTCAGCCGCTGGGGCTCTCTCCAGGCTGACGGCACCTACAAGGGCGGTTCCAACCGCGGCTACTCCGTCTACCCGTCCGCCTGGAACGAGCACGGGACTCCCCTGCCCGGCCCTGGCACGATCTCGGAGGTTCTCGGCACGAGGATGGGCAACTACTTCCCGTTCGAGATCAACTGGGAGCAGGCGATGCTGATGTTCCAGCCGAAGGGGGGCATGGACTCGATCTACGACTACTTCGTGAAGGCGATAGGCAAGCAGAACGTGCTCCTGCAGTCCCCGGTCACCGGCATCGAGAACACGGCGTCGGGGGTGTCCGTGACGTACCAGCCGCCGAACGGACCGGCGCGTGTCATCGACGCGGACTTCGCGATCGTGAGCGCGCCGGCGCACCTCATGCGGAAGTGGAAATCGAACTGGGGATCCGAGATCGACTCTGCGCTCGGTGAGTTCTCGGCCGCGTCGCCGGCGGGCAAGATCGGGCTGCAGTACCGCTCGCGGTGGTGGGAGAACGACCACCGCATCTACGGCGGGATCACCGAGACGGACATGGACCTGCAGCACGTCTGGTACCCGTCGTACGGGTACGGCGAGAAGAAGGGTCTCGTCGTCGGCTACTACAACACCGGCAACGCCGCTCGCACCTACGCGACGCTGAGCCCACGCGAACGCGAGGCCCGTGCGGTGGCGCAGGGTGTGAAGATCCACGGCGAGAAGTACCGCACCGAGCTCGAGCAGTCCTTCTCGATCGCGTGGCACAGAGTGCCCTACATCGAGGGGGCGTGGGCGTTCCCCAACACGAGCTCAGCGGGCTTCAAGAAGCTCCAGACCGGCGCCGGCAACGTGTACTTCGCGGGTGACTGGATGTCGGAGATCTCCGCTTGGCAGCACGGCGCATTCTGGTCGGCGCGCTACGCGGTGCAGGCTCTTCACGCCCGAGTCATGGCGGGCTGATCCCACCCCTCGCGCGGGGGACTCAGGCGGTCCTGAGATCGTCTGAGTCCCCCGCTCGGTCGGCGCCATGAGGAGCCCGCGTCAGGGCATCCGCTCGAACACCTCCCGGGCTCGCAGCGTGCGCGCACGCGTGACCGGACGGGTGGCCAGGACGATCTTCCCGCGCGCGTGGAGCTTGGCCAGGTCTTCGAAGGCGTCCACGATGTCCTCGATCGGGTACAGGCCCGAGACGAGGAGGCGGAACGCCCCTGCGCCGGCGAGGTCCACCACGCGCTGCAGCACCTGCGTCGCATGCGAGACGGACTCGGCGTCGTCGCGGAGCAGCCGCAGCTCGACCTGGCGCCTGTCGGCGCTCGAGCGATAGCGCTCGGGAGGAACATCGAGGGCCTCCGCGACCTCCCGCCCGTCCTTGCCGAAGTTGTCGATGTACGCCGTGATCGGTCCGCCCGCGGCACGCCGGATCCGCTCGGCCATTCCCTCGCCGTACTTCACAGGCGTGATGCCCAGCTGCCGCAGGTAGTCGAAATTGCGCTCGCCGCACGTGCCGATCACACGGGCGCCGCGGTGCTTCGCGATCTGCGCCTCGATGCTGCCGACGCCCCCCGCCGCCGCGGAGATGACCACCGTGTCGGCGGGGCCGATCCGAAGGTCGTCGAGAGTCTCCAACGCGGTGGCGCCCGCGAGGAAGAGACCGCCGGCGACCTCCCACTCGATCGCGCCGTGCTTGGCAACGAGCTGGTCTGCCGGCACGACGATGTGGCTCGCGTGAGCGCCGGTGCGGGTGTGCCCGACGACGTCGGCGCCGACCCGGTACGTGGTCACGCCCGGGCCGCAGCCACGGACGATCCCCGCGAAGTCGCTGCCGGAGGACCGCGGCCACGGGTCGTCGTGCCAGGTGTCCTCCCTGCCGTTGCGCAGGAAGGCGTCCATATGGTTGATCGCCGTCGAGATCACCTCGACCAGCACCTCTCCCGGCCCGGGAGCCGGCATCGGGTACTGATGACGCTTGAGTACGTCAGCGTCGCCGTAGTGGGTGTAGCGGTAAGTGAATGCCTCCGTCGGTGCTCGCATCGCGATCCCCTCCTGCCGTTCGCTCGAGGCTCGTCATCGAGCCTCGAGGATGTATTCCGGCGGATGGGCGGTCATGGATGCAGTCGGCACCCCATCGGCCGTCGAGAGAGCGCATCGGGACGAATCGCCCCGATCAACGAGCTGCCCTGCGGCGCAGCATCCCATCCGATTCCGTCCCCGCCCCGAAGACCTTTCACAGCGCGGCAGATCGCCGCGGGAAAGAGAGGACTCTCATGGGCTCGTCACCGAACCGCATCGTCGCCACGGTCTTCGGCGCCGTCTACCTCCTCGTCGGCCTTCTCGGGTTCTTCGTCACCGGTCCCGTCAGCTTCATCGCGACCGAGGGCGGGCTGCTCCTGGGCATCTTCGAGGTCAACCCGCTGCACAACGTCGCCCACCTGCTCATCGGAGCGGCGCTCCTGATCGCCGGCATCGCCGGGGCACGCCCGGCCAAGATCGTGAACATCACGGTCGGCGCCGCGTACCTGCTGCTCGGAGTCGTCGGCTTCTTCCTCGTCGGCACGCCGGCGAACATCCTCGCGCTCAACGCGCCCGACCACTTCCTGCACCTCGCGAGCGCCATCGTGCTGCTCGGCGTCGGCCTGGCTGCCGAGCGGACATCGCGCGTCGCGACCGCATGACCGCCGCGACGAGGGAACCCACGACGGAGCGCGTCAGCCGCGCGCCGTCGTGGGTGCCGGTCGCCGCGTGGGGGTTCGGGCTCGTCGCGGTCGCGCTCGGCGCGGCGGCGATCGTGGCGGTGCAGGCCGACGCGCTGTCCCCGGTTCTCGGAGCACTCTCGGTCGGCGTGGGCCTGGGGGCACTCGGATGGGGTGCAGCGGGCCTCTGGCTCGACCGCACCCCGCTTCCGCGAGTGGCCGCCTCCGGCCTCTTCGTCGGCATGGGCGTCGCCGTCGCGCTGCTCGCGACCGCGCCGGGGCGCGCGAGCATCCTCGCGGTGGCGGTCCTGCTCGCGCTCGGCGTCGCCGCCGCCTGCGGGATTGTGCGGGGCACGCGGCACCCGTCCCCGCGGTCGAGCCTGTGGGGCCTGTTCACCGCGGCAGCACTGGTCACCGTCGTGGTGGTGCCCGCTCTCGGCGCCTGCCAGGGCGCGGCGCTCCTGAACGCGGACGGCACCGTTCTCCCCGTCATCACCCACGACGGACACTGAACGGGATGCCGCATCGCGGCCGATCTCGGCGGCGCGACCGTGGTGGCCTCCCTGCGTCGGTCGAGGTCCACCACGGCCCGCCACCCGCCGTCAGGAGGCCGGGACGAGGACGCGATCGATCGTGTGGATCACGCCGTTGGTCGCGGGGATGTTGCTCGCCCAGAACACCAGCCGCGGGTCGCTGAGGGCAGGGGTCTCGTCACGCAGGTTGATTCCGCGGGGGTTGACGACACCGCCGTTGGCCATGGTCAGAGACCGCGCCGTGAGCACTTTCACCGGGCCGAGCTTCTCGCCTGCGACCACGTGGTACAGCAGGATGTTCGAGATCTGCTCGATGCTGAACGTCGACGTGATGGCGGCCAGCGCGTCAGCCTCGCTGGCCGGCGCCGTGCCCGTGAGGTCGGTCAACAGCCGCAGGAACGCGCGGTCGTTCGGCGCGAACACCGTGTAGGTCTGGCTCGTGTCGGCGAGCGCACCGTTCAGCCCGGTGGCCAGCACCGCCTGAACGAGGATGTCGTAATCCGAGTGATTGCTGTCAGGGGTGCCACCGCCGGATGCGGCGACGGCGACGTCCACGATCGTGCCGGCGGGGGCGGGGGCGGAGCCGCCGTGGGCTTGGGCGGGCGCGGCGGTGAACACGAGTGCCAGGGCGGCGACCGCCGCGACGGCAAGGCGAGACTTCTTCATGGTTCCGATCTCCTTCGATGCGAGTCCTGGCACGGTCCGAACGGACGGTGCCATAGAGGTATTCGCCCGAACCTCGGGAGTTGGATGCAGCGGCACGGCGTCCGCTTCGGACACGACCGAGCTCGAAGCGAGGACACACCACGCCGGCACGCCCTCGGCGTCAGCTGAACTCCAGCTCCCCGCGCACGATCGAGTCGCCGGAGTGGGTGGGATCTCCGTCCAGCGGCTCCTGCGAGACGTCGACGAGCACGTAGTCGCGCAGGTCGACGTCGTCCGGAACCACGAACGTGCCCTCCTTCCCGTCGAGCTCGCCGAGACTCACCAAAGCCGAGGCATCCGCGGTGATCAGCCACACCTCGCGGAAACCGTCGCTCTCGTCGAAGTCCTCGACGCTCACGGTCAGCGTGCGCTCCCCGTCGGAGAGCTCGATCACCTGCGCGGTGCCTGCGGCGCCGGGGTGATCGGGGAACGCGGCCAGGGTCGCCGACGCGATCTCGACCGACTGCGGCGCCCTGACGAAGCTCCACACCCCCACGATCGCCAGGACGACGGCGACGCTCGCCGCCAGGGCGAACAGCATCCGTCCCCCTGGCCGTCCGCGGCGCTTCGGCTGTCCGTCTGCGACAGACGACGCGCTCGCAGGAGAAGAGGCCGCCGTCGGCGGGGCGGCAGGCGGCGCAGAGGCCGAGGTCGGCGGGGCAGCGGGCGAGGAGACGATGCCCGAATCGGCTGCCGCCGGCTGCTGCGACCGGACCTCATCGAGGATGCGGTCCCACACCCGCTCGGGCGGCGTCTCGAGCTCGCCGAGGGTCACGGTGGACCGGCCGACAGCCACGGTGTGCTCGAGCTCTGCCAGCTCGATCGAGCAGACGTCGCAGGTCGCGAGGTGTTCGTGCTCGGCATCCGTCAGCGTTTCTCCGACGGCGACCAGCGCAAGACGCTCGGGGTCAAGGTGCGACATGAGACACCTCCAATCGGTCACGCAGGCGGGTGAGACTTCGGCGGATGTGACTCTTCACGGTACCCAGCGGCATGTCGAGGCGCATCGCGATCTGCTGGTGGGTGAGGTCGTCGTAGAACGCCAGCCGCACCACGCGCTGCGCGTCGGGCTCGAGGCGGTCGATCTCATCGGCCAGCAGCATCCGGTCTCCGAGATCGATCTCGGACGACAGCGGCTCATCGGTGACGGCGAAGCGCTGCAGCTTCTCCTGCAGCTCGCGCACGCGCCGGCGCGCATCGAGGGTGTCGGCGATGCGGCGGCGGGTGATCGTGACGAGCCACGTCGACAGCCTTCCTTTGGCCGGGTCGTACGACGCTCGCGAAGTCCACGCCGAGACGAAGGTCTTCTGCGTCACGTCCTCCGCGTCCCCCCTGTCGCCGAGCACCCGCAGCGCGAGGGTGAACACGATCGGCGACCATCGCCGGTAGATCTGCTCGAGGGCGCGCTCGTCACCGGCGGCGAAACGGCCGCACAGTTCGCGCTCTTCCTCGTCGTCCACGGTGGTTCCCCTCTGCTCGTCCGGCGCCATCGCCGGCTCACGTGACCGGGGTCGCGATCGCGACCACGTTATCGGCGTAACGGCCCGTGCGGGAGTCGAAGTCGCCGCCGCACGTGATCAGCACGAGGCTGCGCGCGCCCGAGCGTGCGAACAGCTGGTCGACCGGCAGCTCCGCCTTCGGGTAGAAGGTGACGCTCTTCACGGCGTAGCGGCGCACATCGCCCGCGGCGTCCGTCACGTCCACGACGTCCCCGACGGGGAGGTCGCGCAGCCGACTGAACGGCCCGATCGGGAATTGCGGCGAGTCGACGTGGGCCGAGATCACGACATTGCCATCGGATGCCGCGGGGTCCGCGCCGAACCGGTACCACCCGCCGATCGCGGGGTCGGCCGGCAGCTCCATGAAGCCCCCGGTCTCGACGCCGACCGGCACCACCGGCACGTCGACGTCGATCGAGGCGGCGACCACCCTCACCGGCGGCACGGGCCGCCGGGCCGGAGACGGGGTGGCCGCCGCGATCGGCACCTCGACGGCGGGCGTCGGGTCGGGCGTCGCCGTCGCCGTCGCTGTCGCAGTCGCAGAAGGTGCCGGCGCCGACGGGGCGGCCCCTGGGGGCGAGCCGCACGCCGTCAGCGCGAGGGCGATCGCAAGAGATGCTCCGACTCCTGCGATCGCCCTGCTCATGTCGTGACCCTTCAGCGCTGCGCCCGGCTGCGCGCGACGACCAGAGCGGATGCCGCCACCGCCGCGGCGACCGCGATGCCGCCGATCGCCCACATCCACTGCTGGAACATGTCGCGCTGCGCGAGCTGGCCACCCGTGCCGGAGTTCACGCCGTCCGGTGCCGAGTGCAGGCCCGTGATCGTCTGCACCGCGAGCTCGAGGTTCTCGTCCTCGAGGCTGCCCCACGCGTACGCGATCGTGAGCACGCCCTCCTGGACGTCGACAGGCGCCGGTCCGATCACGGGATCGGTGGTGCCGGCCGCGGCCACCGAGGCCTCGATCGTTCCGGCCGGCAGGTCGAGGGATGCCTCATCGGGGTTTGCGAGCCCCTCGATCACCGCAGTGCCGCCGGCGAGCACATCGACCGCGGGTGCGGCCGCGACGTGCCGGACCGTGAGGCGCCCCTCCCCCGCCGCGGTGGGCGACGTGTCGTTGGCGTACGGAGTCACCGTCGGCGAGCCGGACTCGTCGAGGTGAGCGACCGCCGTGTAGTTCTTGCCGGATTCGAGCGTGAGGGTGACGGGGCCGAGCACGGGCGAGCTGGCGTCCGTCGCATCGGGTGCCGTGAGCGCGACCTCGTAGGCGCCGGCGGGCAGATCCAGCGGACCTGCCAGGTCACCCGGCTGGAAGTCGTCGAGGGTGAGCGCCCCGTTGACGTAGACGTCGACGGGCGTGTCAGGGATGCCGTGCAGGACAGACAGCACGGCGTTGGTGTTCGTGGCTGCGCTTGCGGGGATACCCACACTGAGCGCGGCGGCGATGCCGACGGCGATCGCCGCGAGAACCTTCTTTCGCACGGTGTTCCTCCTTCTCCGAGCGGCCGGTCGCCGCATGTTGAAGAGTTCTTCCGGCAGGAGGAGGAGTTCGGATGCAGGCGCGGACGGATTCTTGCGACTTGTGGCGTGGTGTCACATCTCGTCATCGCCGGACACGCTCTGACACCGACGAGCGATCCGTGCCCGCGGCGATTACCGTGGGGTCATCGCGGCGATCCGGGCGGTCCCGGGCACCGGTTCATACCCGGGTGCGTTGCGGGTTCGACTCCCGCCGTCGCGTCCACTTCGGAAGGGCCGCGATCCCAGTGTTTCCAAGGGATCGCGGCCCTTCGGGTTTGTGGCCGACGCGGTTTTGCCCACACTTTGCCCACACTTTTCGAGAGGGCGAATGAAGATACTCGCCTGCGGTGCGTCAGGACCTCTGTGAGGTTCTATGTGCAATGACCCATAATCGGGTGACGGCCCACGCTGAGGCACATCTCTGGAGAACAACATGACCACCTCGTTCGAGGACTACGCCAACAGGCGGAAGTCTCGTTGGAGCGCCAGCCAGCGGGCGGCGTACGAGGTCGCCGAGCAGGTCTTCTCCGACGAGCGTGAGAGCCACCTCGCCTTGGGCGCGGACCTTGCGGCGCGGCGCAACGAGCTGAACCTGTCCCAGCCGCGACTCGCCGAACTGTCAGGTGTACAGCAGAGCGAGATCAGCAGGATCGAGCGCGGGGTCGCAAACCCCACCCTCTCGACGATTGATCGCCTCTCACGTGCCTTGGGCTTGCGGGTAGTGCTGACGACGTCCGAAACACCCGACCCGCACCACGTATCCGCCTGAGCTCGTTCACCTCGCGGGCTATCACCGTGGAGGCTACTGACCAGAGGCAATCGCCTGGATCCGCGCCTCGTTCAGCGACGCCGACACCGTATCGAGGTCGTCGTCGAACAGGTCGGCGTAGACATCGAGCGTCATCGCGGCCGACGCGTGGCCCAGCATCCGCTGCACCGCCTTGACGTTCGCTCCCGAGCTGATCGCGAGCGACGCGGCGGTGTGCCGCAGGTCGTGAACGGTCATCCGCTCGAGGCCCGCAGCATCCAGTGCCGTCATGAACCATGATCGCGACGCTCCTGATGAGCGCGGGCGGCCGAGGTAGCCGACACCGTCGCCGAAAAGCAGACCATCCCGCGGCTTGCCCTCGCACAGCTTCGCGATCGGCAGCTCGAGGAACTCGGGGTACGGCACCGACCGCACCTCGTGGGTCTTCGGCGTGCCGACATGGATCTCGGCGCCGACACGCACTGCGTTCTCGTTCACGGCGAGACGCCGCCGCAGCGCATCCACGTCACGCACCCGCAGAGCGGTCAGTTCTCCCCAGCGGAGCCCCGTGTACGCGGCGAGGTACACGAGCGTCGAGTACTCGCCCGCGGCGACGGCGAGCCGTTCGACTTCTTCGTGGCTGAGGTACTGATGAGCCTTGCGGTGCTTGCGCGGCAGGTTGTCGACGCCCCGCGCAGGGTTGTGTGGGATGCGGCGGTCCTTGACCGCGATGTCGAGAACGGAGGCGAGCACCCCATGCGCCCGGATCACGACCGTGGCGCTCTTCTTGCGGGCAGCCTGCCCGCGGGTGCGGATGCTGTCACGCCGGTCGGTTCTCGCCGTGCCGGCCGCGAGCTGCGATACCCAGGTACGCACGTCGCTGTGTGTGATTGCCGAGACGGGCGTGGCGCCCCACCGCGGCACGACGTAGACACGCCACGCATCCTCGAGCGCGCGATAGCTCGATGGCTTCAGGCGAGACCTCTTGGCCTCGAGCCATCCGGGTCCGAGCTCCGAGACGGTCGTGCGCGCTCGCGCCGGCTCGATGTACTCCCCCGTGGCCTTCGACACCTCGACGGTCGCGAGGAAGAGATCGGCATCCCGTTTCGTACGGAACCCCCGCTTGTCCGTCTGCCGGTGATCTGGCGTGCGGTAGCGGACGCGGTACCGCTTGCCGCGCGCAGTCTCGTACGCCTCAATCGTCCCCACGGAATACTCCTGTGCGTTCGAACTCGAATTGCTCGGCACTCCACACGATGCGCCGCACGAGCTCCTCCTCTGAGGGGAGCGTGTTCGGGTTCGCCCTCTTGATCTCTTCGGCGATGCGCCGGACGGCGCTCTCGTTGCCGGAGGTTGTCATGTAGCCCGCAGCGCGGGCCCGCTGAATCCAGTTGGTTGCAGTCCGTTGTTTCAGGCCGAGAGACTCCGCCACAGCGAGCGCAGGATTCTCGTTCGAAATCTCCGCAATCCGATACGCCGTTGCAGCGAGAAGCAGCCCTTCCTCCGACTGAGCCTCGAGTCGCGTCACGCCGGTAGGAGCATCCGACGCCCGCGGCGTCCTCAGCGCCGAGATAGGCCACGTCCACGAAGGGAGGGCCAACTCGATCGCTGGACGCACGATCGAGTGGACTCGAACAGTGCGCCAGAACGCACCGGTGATCTCAATCGGCGTGTCGCGTCGGTCGATGCCGAAGGCGGCGATCTCGTAGCGCCCCTTCGGCTCCGAGTATTCAAGGCGAAAGTTTGCCCGAGCGAGGCCCTCGTCGTCGTCCGGTCCGAGTCCGCCGAGCGGAGTGGGAATCGCAGCGACGATGGTTGGCCGCACCAGGATGCCGGGCGGAACGAGGATGCCTTTGCCCGACGACTTCACCAGATTCTGCACGCGTGCATCCTCGCATACATTGCGCGCTATTGACATGGGTACGCAATGGGATTACCTTGTGCGTATCGATGACATGGTGACGCAAGGAGGTCGAGATGGATGCTGACGATGAGTGGCTCACGCTCCCCCAGGCCGCGACGCTCATGTGCATGACGAAAGCCGCCATCGCGCAGCTTCGCTACCGCGGTGTCGGGCCAAAGTTCTACCGCCTCTCGGCGAAGACGATCCTCTACAAGCGGTCCGAAGTGGTCGCGTGGATGGAGAGTCGCGCCTGCACGCGGACGGATGACGTGCTCGCGGCGAGGTAGCGCGAATTTAGGCACACGGAGCTGCCGCTACCCATAGGGCGCTCGCGCAGCCTTATGATTAACCAAGTTACTCATAAGATTGGGCATCGACATTATGAGCACACCTCGGCAGGCGTCGACCTGGCCGGCGATCGAGTGGGAAGACCAGACCTGGCTACCCAGCACGGCGTGGGCAGCGAGTCCCGGTCTCGATGCCTATGGAGCGACGTACCGGTCAGCGCTTCCTGCTCGGATCGCGGAACTCACTCCTGACCCCTTGACGGAGGCCGCATCCGCCGCCGACGTGGCGTCGAGGGAGCTGAGCCGCCTCGACGCCGAGCTCGGGGAGCGCGTGGCGTCTTTCGCTCCAATCCTTCTGCGCTCGGAGGCAGCATCCTCGTCGCAGATCGAGAACATCACGGCATCCGCGCGAGCGATCTGCAGCGCCGAGCTCGGCGCGAAGACGAGTCGCAATGCGGAGCTCGTCACGGCCAACACGCGCGCGATGACCGCAGCCATCGAACTCGCAGACAGCCTCACGCCCGATGCGATCGCTCGCATGCACGAGGTCCTGATGGCCGAGCAGCCTCGCCACACACCGGGGACATGGCGCGACGAGGCGGTGTGGATCGGCACGCGCAGCGACTCACCCGTCGGCGCCGAGTTCGTCGCGCCGAATCACTCGCGCATCGAGGCGCTGATCGAGGATGTCACCGCATTCGCACGCCGATCGGATGTCGCTCCTCTCGTGTCGGCAGCGATCGCGCATGCGCAGTTCGAGACGATCCATCCGTTCTCCGATGGCAATGGTCGTACCGGGCGAGCACTGGCCCAAGCGATGCTGAGATACCGGGGAGTCACTCGCAATGTGGCTGTGCCCGTCTCTGCCGGGCTGCTCGCCGACGTCGAGGGGTACCACCGTGCCCTCACCGCCTATCGAGAGGGCGATGTCTCGCCCATCGTGACGGCGTTCGCGGATGCCGCATTGCGCGCCGTAGCCAACGCCCGCACCCTCGTGGCCGAGCTCGACCAGATCCGCGCAAGCTGGGACACTCGCCTTACCGTCCGCCGCTCCAGCAACGCCTGGAAGCTGCTCGACATCCTCCTGCGACGCCCCGTGCTCTCTTCTGCCGCCGCGGCCGCGGAGCTCGGCGTGCAGCAGCCGAACGTCTACCCACCACTCACCGCGCTCGTGGATGCCGGCATCCTGAAGTCGAAAGCCGAACACCAGCTCGGCCCGTTCTGGCGCAGCGACGAGGTACTCGCTGCGCTCGACCAATTCGCCAAGCGCGCTGGACGACGGGAAGCGTCATGACGAGCGAAATGACTGAGTCGTCAGTGTGAAAGGTGACGAGTCGTCAGTTTGAGCGCTACACGGCTACAGTCCCAGCCCGCCCCGACCCTGGGCCGGCGACACCACCGGCCCCGTCGACACGGGCGCCACGACCCGCCGCGCAGCCCGGCGGAGGTCGATCTGCGCAGCCCTTCGGGAGTCCTCGATCGTCGGCTCCGGGATGCCGCGACGCATCGCATCCGTCAGCTCGGCCCGCGCAGTATCAGCAGATCCCGCCACCACGATCGCCTCGTTCCAGCGACGCCCCCGCGTGAGCCCGACATAGAGGCCGGCGGCATCAACGCCCGGACCCACAATCGACGTATCCACCGTCTCGCCTTGGATGCCGTGCACCGTTGACGCGTACGCGAGGTGAGCGTGTTCCGCCGCATACTCCGCGCGCACCGTCCGTCTCTCGGTGGAGTCGGCGAGGTTGGTCAGGGCGAGCCGATCGCCATCGATTCCCGTGATGATCCACGTTGCGCGGTTCTGCACGCCGGCCACGCTGTCGTTGCGCCGCGTCTGGATGATGTCGCCGACGAGCATCCGCTGGCCGTCCCGCCCGAATGCGACAGCATCCGTCGCGAGCTCCCCGTTCTCAAGTC
This sequence comes from Microbacterium sp. Soil_C_42, assembly GCF_057656735.1. Taxonomy (NCBI): domain Bacteria; kingdom Bacillati; phylum Actinomycetota; class Actinomycetes; order Micrococcales; family Microbacteriaceae; genus Microbacterium; species Microbacterium sp. Soil_C_42. The sequence continues at coordinate 87,790 of NZ_JBDGJU010000007.1, read as the reverse complement.
GGCGCTGCTGGATCGCCCCGCTGATTGCATCGGCATCGTCGTTCGTTGCGACGACGAGCGCGACGCGCTCCCCGCGAGCAACGCCCTCAAACCACGCGTCGACCATTGCATCGTGTGCGGCATCGGTGCTTGCAACACGGGCAACATGACCGCCGGCGTCGAGTTCCTCCGCGACCGCAAGCGCCTCCGCCGATGTCGACGCGGAACGCAGTCGCAACGTCAGTTCGCCATACGCGGGATCAGCGAAGCGATGCACGGAACGGAGTTCAACGACGTGGTCGGCGTGGCGCGTCAGCAACGCCATCGCACCGACATGACCGACCGGCGCCGCCTGACGCGGATCGCCGATCATTGCGATTCCCGCGCCCGTCTCCTGGAGCACGGCGCCGAGCGCGTCCGCGCTTTGCAGGTCGACCATTCCGGCCTCGTCCACAATGACGCGATCGCCGCGCCTCAGCGCGAATCGCTCGGGTCCGAGGTAATGCCGACCGGTGGACTCGTCGATATCCCCGAAGCTCAGGCGCGACCAGCGCTGACCGCCTGCGGAATCTTCGCCCCATCTCCATCCGTAGTCCGCGAGCAGGGCGTGCAGGCTCGAGGCCGGCGCGCCGACTTCACGCTCAGCGACGACGGCGGCCTTCTTCGTCGGCGCGACGACAATCAGCGCTCGGCGTTGCAGTGCCAGCGCCTCGCGTGCGACGCGGAGCAATGTCGTCTTTCCAGATCCTGCGGGGCCGGTGATCGAGACGAGTCGACCTGTGCCGGCAATGACGGATGCCGCGGCCAGCTGCGCATCGTCGAGTGCGCCGTGCTCCCCCGCGCAGCGGGCCGCGAGTTCGCGCATCTGCCCCTGTTGCGGCACTACGCCGGGCGTGGCCAAGCCGGCGAACCGGTTGCCGACGCGCAGCTTGAGCAGCACTGTCGCCGACGCCATGAGCGCTTTGACGTGCGGCGGCTTAGTTGCGTCATCGGGCACCAGATCAACGGTGTCATCGAGTGCTCGCGCGACCACATCGTCAATCAGCTCATCGAGCAATGCCCGGTCTGCCATCACCCGGCTGCGCGAGATCGCTCGGATCGCTCCCGCGCGAATGTCCCACGGCGAGAACCGCCCGCTGCTCGACACCGACCTGGCGTCGGCATCGGCGATTGCCATCTGCGCAAGCAGGTCGCGGTCGAGATCGACAAGCAGCGTCGGCTCAATCCGGGCGCCGCTGCGAGTCCCGAGCAAGAGCGGGTCGATCTCGCCAAGCTCGGCACGCACTCGGGCTTCCCACTCCGCTTCGTCAAGGTGCGTCGGTTTGTTCGGGCGACCCTGCGCCCACGCCAGGGCATCGATGTGGTGCAGCTCTTCGGCGCCCGGCTCGCGGCCCGGGTGCTCGCCACGCCAGGCCCCGATCAAGCGCATCCTGTTCGCCTCGATCTTGTTCGAGCGCCGCGACAACGGGCGCACCACGTGCGCGAGCTGCACGATCTCCCCGTCGTCATCGAGCGTGTACCCGTGAGCGGCGAGAACCGCGATCCATCTCGGATCGGTGCGCGCAGCCAGCTCACCCTCGGCGTTCACCACCGTCTGGAACTTCATCGCGACCCGCGAATCCAGGCTCGACCACTTGCCGTCGGCACCTTGGACCTTCATGTTCAACCACAGGTGCCGGTGAATGTGCGGGTCGAGGGCCCGCGATCGACGGTGCTGCAACTCGACGACCTCGAGTCTGGCGATGGATTCACGGATGCTGCCGCCATGACCGCGGCGGGCATTGAGTTCGCGCTGCCAGAGCGTGATCGTCCTGTCGCGCATCCGATCCTGCAGCGCTTCGAACTCGAGGGCGAGATCAGGAGCGAGCAAAGCTGCGATGCTGTACGACTTCGGAAAGTTGATCGTACCGTCCAGCATCAGATCGGAATTCTCGGAGCGGCTCACCAGCCCACGCGGCTCGCCCGTCGCAGGGTTCTCTCCCTGAATCCAGCGACGGAGTGCGGGTGCATCGAGTTCGTCCCGGGCGATCGCGCCGCTTACAACTGTGAAGCGCGTAACGGTCGATTCATCGCGTTCCGCATAGCGGGCGGCCATGTCGGCACCAATCGGCTCACGATGGTGAGCATCGCAGGTTCCCTCGAACGCGTACGAGATGGCATTGCGGATGCCGCGGGAGTCAGCTCCCCGCTTCCAGCTTCGCAGTCCCCCGCGCATGCTGACAGGATACATGCGCAGTCGTGTCATCACCAGGCATGGTGCCTACGTGCATTGCATCTCTGTTGGGGGTGTCGCCTATGTCGGCGGCGGAAACTGGCGGTTGGACAGACGTGCGGTCCAGGGGTGGGGGCGAGGGGCGTGCTTGGCCGGTCGTGGAGCCGCGCGTAGGTGGGACGTCCATCGGGCCTTTACGCGAGCCGGTCAACTGCGACGCTCTCGCGTCGTCGTGCAAGATCCTTCGCGAGGGATCTGCGAGGTCCAGGCAGCTCGATGGACCAGATACCCTGCCGGGCGGTGCTGGGACGGTATCGACGTGGTCGTCAGTCGACGCCTGAGCGGACCTAACGCTGACAACAGCAGACGGAGGGTCGCAGAAGTCCACGGCGCGTTCGTCGTGCGCACCGATAGGGACCGGCTTATGAGCGAGTTCCGCACCCGTGCTCGGTCCTCGCAATGCGAGGATCAGAGGACATCGCACCACGACTTCACATCGACGCGAGGAGAACCTGGACTGATGATTGCCGCCATCATGACCCTGGTTGGCGCGTGCCTCGGCGTTCTGCTCGCAAGTTGCCGCGTCCCCCGAGTTCGTGTCGTCCCCTTGATTAGCAGCGTGATCCTCCTAGTGCTCGCGGCCGTGGCGCTAGTGGCCATCGACGCCAGCAACTTCGCCGCCGCCATCGTGTTCGTCCTCGCGGTCGGCGCATCGACGATCCTGTACTCCGCTGCAGCGTGGCGCGGCATCTTCCGCGATCTACCCCATCCGTACGCCTGGTTCTGCTTTTCGGAGCTCATTCATCCGAATTATCTTCGACAACTCCATGTCACGAACAGGCAAGCCCGCCGCTCAGCCGCACCCGAGCACGCTCACGGAGAGGTCGACGCTCGCGCCGATCGCTGAGGGACCGGCAACCGAGCAGCGGAGCATGCTCTCTGGTTGCTCAACGGTTCCGGACGCCAGCGGCACGCGCTAACAGATGAGGCATCCGAGCGGCGTCAGCCCCCTGCCAGCTCACTCGTCGAAGGTGAGGGACGCGGACAAGTCGCGGTGCGCGTCGATCTGCCTCTGGATGACGGCGAGGTTTTGCTCGACCCCGGCCATGACGTCGGCGCCGGCGAGAAACCGCAGTGGGAGTTCCTCTGAGTCGGAAAGGGTGACGAGGGCGTCGGCGAGCTTCTTCGGGTCGCCGCCCTGGAGGCCGTTCATGCTCTTCCATGCCGCGATGGTCTGCGCGGTGAGGTCGGCGTAGTCCTCGATTTCCAGCGCAGGCCAGATCGTTGAGGAGCCCTCGACGAGCAGCTCGGTGCGGAAGAACCCCGGTTCGACGGCCATCGTCTTGATGCCGAAGCGCTCGACGTCGTACCGCAGTGACTCCATCCATCCTTCGAGGGCGAACTTGGACGCGGCGTACGCGGCGACGAACTCCTGGCCCATCAGCCCTGCAGCCGAGGTGATGGTGATGACCTGGCCGGAGCGTTGCGTGCGCATCACCGGCAGGATGGCGCGGGTGACGTTGAGGGGTCCGAAGAAGTTGGTCTCCATCTGGGCGCGCAGCTGTGCGGGGCTGGTGTTCTCGAAGTAGCCGGCGTAGAAGTTGCCGGCGTTGTTCACGAGCACGTCGATTCGCCCGAACCGGTCGACCGCCGCCGCTGCCGACGTTTCGGCGGCCGCCGGGTCGGTGACATCGAGCGCGACGGCGAGCAGGTTCTCGTGCGAACCGATCGCATTCTCGACGCGGGAGGCGTCGCGGCCGGTGGCGACGACGCAGTGACCGGCCGCGAGGGCTGATCGGGCGATGTCGACGCCGAGGCCGCGGCCTGCGCCAGTGATGAGCCAAGCCTTGCTGATCATGATGTGCCTTTCTCGAAGTCTGTGCCGTCCGTGGCCGGTCGGCTGATTCGAGTCAACGCGGTACAGGGGTTCTTAGCGCGGCCCTGGTTATGGGTGCCTTCGCAGGGACCCCCAGGGCGGCCGCCAGTCGGCGTACCGTCGATGGCATGGACGCCCACGACGACATTGGAGAGTTCCTCACCTCCCGGCGCGCGAGACTCACCCCCGCCCAGGCAGGCCTGCCTGACTTCGGTGGCCGTCGACGCGTGCCGGGGCTGCGCCGCGAGGAAGTCGCCCTGCTTGCCGGAATGAGCTCCGAGTACTACAAGCGCCTGGAAAGAGGCAACGCCACCGGTGTCTCGGAGGCCGTGATCGATGGCGTCAGCCGGGCCCTGCAACTCGACGAAGCCGAACACGCGCACCTGTACGACCTGATCCGCACCGCCAACGCCGGCGCCCACCCGCAACGGCGACGCGCGTCTACCCGGAAGACGACGCTGACTGCGGGCATGCAGCAGACCATCGATGCGATGTCCACGGTGCCCGTCTTCATCCAGAACGGTCGCCTCGATGCCATCGCGACCAACCAACTTGGCCGCGCCCTGTTCTCCGAGATGTTCGACCCGGGAAAGCCGCCGGTGAATGCCGCCCGGTTCGTGTTCCTCGATCCCCGCGCCCAGGAGATCTACCAAGACTGGGAGGCCACCACCCGACAGATCGTTGCGATTCTCCGCGCCGAAGCCGGCCGATCACCCTACGACCGGCAACTCAGCGATCTCGTCGGGGAACTGTCCACCCGCAGCGACCTGTTCCGCAGACTCTGGGGCGCACACGACGTCCGCGAGCACCGCACCGGAATCAAGAGCATCCACCACCCGCTCGTCGGAGACCTCGACCTCACCTACCAGAGCATGGATCTCGCCGCCGACCGCGGGCTGCAGATGCTCGTCTTCTCCGCCGAACCCGGATCGGCATCGCACGACCGCCTACAACTCCTCGCAAACTGGGCGACGAGTAACCACACCCACAGGACCACGCCTACCGCCGCCGAGTACCGGCCAGCCTCGTCGAGCGACTTCCCGTAGACAAGCCAAACACGGACCACTGCCGTCGGGCTGGACCCATTCCTCTCGCGCACGCAGGAGGACCCCGCCCGGGCCTGCCCACCACTCTTCCGCCCGAACCCAGGCGGTGTCGGCGACTCAAAATACGATCAGACGGTGACTGACTTCGTATCCGCCGCCGCAGACATCCGCGGCGACTACCGATACAGCCTGACTCGCGTCTGGGACCAATCGCTGCCGACGATGACCTTCGTGCTGCTGAATCCAAGCACCGCCGACGCGGAGGAACTTGATCCCACCCTTCGACGCTGTGTGAGCTTCGCATCAAGAGACGGGTACGGCGGTCTCAAGGTTCTCAACCTGTACGCCTACCGCACGCCAAGCCCGAAGGAGATGCTCGCCGCACCCGACCCCATCGGCCCCGACAATGACCGCATCCTGGCCGAGGCTACGGGCACCGTCGTAGCCGGCTGGGGAACGAATGCCAGCCCAGCCCGAGTCGCTCTAGCGCTTACGCTGTTGCCGCCGCTCAAGGCGCTCAAGATCACGACGCACGGACACCCTCAGCACCCGCTCTACGTCAAGGGCGACTCACCCCTCGTTGACTGGCCGGCACGCAGAACGTCGTAGGACCAAATCGGTCCCGCCGGTTCGCGCGGGCCCGGTAGCGGACCGCCTTGCGCAGCCGGCGCGACTCCAACCGCAACCATTCCCCTCCACGAACGCGAGCGTCGTTGCTGGGTCGACAGGTTCTTAGGTGAGGGGGCCCGCGATAGTGTGCGGGCATGACCAACCCTCCCACGCCAGTTCCCCAGCCCGGCTACCCCGCAACGCCTCGAACCAACACGTTCGCGATCGTCGCGATCGTAACGGTGTGGTTCGGAGCGATCTTGGGTCTCGTCTTCGGCTACATCGCACTGTCGCAGATCAAGCGCACCGGTGAGGGCGGTCGCGGCCTCGCGCTCGCCGCGGTGATCATCGCCTGGGTAGCGATCGCCTGTGGCATCATCTTCACCGTTCTCTTCTTCACGCTGTTCGCGATGAGTGTTCCCAACGGAGGCTAACGAGACCTCGATCGTCGCGCCCAGCGAGACGCGGTCGATACCGTCCCAGCTCGTAAAGGCGTCCGACCATCGCTGACCTGTACGCTGCGACCGGCGAATCGACGGACTACAGCGGCTCGCAAGCGGACCGACTTGCGGGCGGCTCCGCGTTGTAGCGTTCATGGATGACCGCCCCTGCCGCTTCGGTGACGCCTTCCGTCCGCCGCGCCATCATCGTCCCAGGGCGCAACATGGGTCCCTACGTCCCGCAGCTGCTGTTCCCGACATTCGCGGCCATCCGCCGAGGAGCCAAGCCGGAGCCTATCGAGTGGACGGATGCCGAAACGGTCGATGGGTTGGACAGCTCAGAAGTCGCCTCGTGGGTGGCTGCCCGTGTCGAACCACGCCTCACGGCCCTTGAGCCGGGATCGGCGGTGATGATCGGGAAGTCGCTCGGTACGCACGCGGCGTCCGCTGCCGCGCGGCTCTCAGTCCCGGCGATCTGGGTCACCCCTCTGTTGACGAACTCGTTTGTGCGTGACGCTCTAGCCCAAAGCACCGCCCCATTCCTGTTGGTGGGAGGGACCGCGGATCCGCTGTGGGACGGCGCGGTCGCTCGTTCTCTGACACCGCACGTGCTGGAACTGGAGGGAGCCGACCATGGTCTCTTCCTGCCTGGCCCGCTGGAACCGTCAGCACACAACATTGCCGTTCTGGCTACCGCCAGTGAGCGCTTCCTCGACGAAAACGTCTGGCCATAACGACTCGCACGCAGCGAGAAGGGCGCCCGGTGAGCGACCGGCCTGCGAGCGAGCCACCCGACGTGGGACGGCATCGTCGACGCCGCGAACTTGGCCCTTCGCTTCGCTTACCGAGCGACTAATCAGTGAGGACGACGACGTGCTCGACCTCTGTGGGGTTCTGTCCAGCCAGGCGGACAAGGGGTACGGTCCGGCGTTCCAGCCCCTCTCTGACCGGTTGCCGTTCCATCTCGAGGAAGAGCTCAAACACTCTGCCACGAGCGTTGTTCAATACCCATCGCTGAACTTCCTCGACGTCCGAGGCATCAACGAGTACGTAGGCGTCCAGGTTGAACGCATACCCCGGAGCCGGCTGCTCCCAGAAGTGCACACGGTAAGCGGGAGACCGAAGCTCGTGGCTGGACTCGGCATGTCCGGTGGCGTGCACTTCCATCTGCAAAGTCTGGCAGGCGCGTCACCGAGCACGCAGAGGGACCGGCTTATGAGCGAGTTCCGCACCCGTGCTCGGTCCTCGCAATGCGAGGATCAGAGGACATCGCACCACGACTTCACATCGACGCGAGGAGAACCTGGACTGATGATTGCCGCCATCATGACCCTGGTTGGCGCGTGCCTCGGCGTTCTGCTCGCAAGTTGCCGCGTCCCCCGAGTTCGTGTCGTCCCCTTGATTAGCAGCGTGATCCTCCTAGTGCTCGCGGCCGTGGCGCTAGTGGCCATCGACGCCAGCAACTTCGCCGCCGCCATCGTGTTCGTCCTCGCGGTCGGCGCATCGACGATCCTGTACTCCGCTGCAGCGTGGCGCGGCATCTTCCGCGATCTACCCCATCCGTACGCCTGGTTCTGCTTTTCGGAGCTCATTCATCCGAATTATCTTCGACAACTCCATGTCACGAACAGGCAAGCCCGCCGCTCAGCCGCACCCGAGCACGCTCACGGAGAGGTCGACGCTCGCGCCGATCGTTGAGGGACCGTCGTGCAGTCGAGTGGGTATCGGGTTCAAGTCCGGCTACTCACCCCTGTCCGCGCGCTTGGCGACCGGCATGGGCGGCGGCGGAGGGAACGGCCAGGGAATACGACTCAGAAGGCGCGGGTTCCAGAACAGGCTGCATTCCAACCATCGAGGAGGACCATGGCCCGCGTGACCAAGACGGTTGCTGAGCAAGTCGACGCATTGGAGTCAGTGGGACTGTTCGAACTCGCACACGGAGACCGGGCTGCGGTGAAAGCTGCGGCCGAGTCGCTGCGCGCGTCGACGGCACGCGACGAGACCGCGCTCGTCGGGCTCCATCCGGCCACTTTTGCGGCATCCACGCTCGCACCGTTGATGTCACGGGTCGGCAAACCGGGCTTCGTCGTGGAAGACATGACGGATGTCGACCAGTTCCTTCCTTTCGGGTTCAGCCTCCCCGAGCATCCGCTCTACCTTGTCTACGGCGTCGAACGAGGCGACGAACTGCAGAACGTCACGCCCGAAGAAGCACTTCCTCAGATCACTGCGGTGGGTCGACGGGGACTCACCCTTCACGAAGGGCTCAGCTGGGCCATCACCCACCCCGACGTCATCGAAGCGAACAACTGCTTCATGACGATCGGTTCGAGAAAGGTGAAGGCGGTCGATCGCGCCGGCAAAGTCGTCTACGACACGCGCACGCCCGCCCTCTGGAACGCATCGGGCACGGGCCGGGACGGCAAGGAGCGCAAAGGTGCGCCCAAGCTCGGCTGGTGCTGGTGGGGAAACCGGCACACCTGGCTCGGAATCGCCTCCGCCCGGCGGTGATCGAGGACGCCTCGTGTCGACCCCTGGCGCTGAGCAGCCGCTCGGCGCGGTACCGGACCGGCTTACGGTCCGGTGGGAGCAAGTTCCATCCCGGTACTCGCCGCCAGGTGCGAGCACGCGAAATCGGCGACCTTCGCTACGGTCAACGCATGGCGCAGACGACAGTTGAGTTGGAGCAGTCGGGATGGCACACGCCCGCCCGCGACTTCATCCCGGCGTCTCACCGGGATCTGCCGATGCTCCGCGTCTATCTGCCGTTCATCGACCGCGCCGGGAACTACGTGCGTTGGTCTCGATACGTGGACGTCGACGAGCATCCGGCATCGCTGAATTGGTTCGAAGCGACGCAGCACCTTGCCGCGACCCAGCCTGAGGTCCGGGAACTGGTCTCGTGCATGGGCGTGCTCGACAGCTCGACCGCTGAGGCGCTGCGCGAGGCCATAGACAACCTCGCGCTTCGATGCCTCCGCTGGGTGGGATACGGCGAAGTGCCCACCGACTCGCCCGTCCGCGTGCATGGTGAGGACTACTTCGCAGCCAATCTGATTGCCGCTGACGTGGAGGCCGGGCGTCGGGTGCCCGAGTTCGCATGGGACGTCGAGAATCGGTTGGCATGGGGCGGCCGGCTGTATCCGGATTCGCTCATCATCGCCGCCGAGCTGCCGGTCTTCCGGCAGCTGCGCAACGACCCGCGGCTGGACTCAGCGTCTGTCCGAGCGGATGACGTCCTACCTGGGAGCGCCGGAGACTGAGCCGCACTACGAAAGCCGCTCACTCCCGTGCGACGCCCGGTGATGGGCCCGCTACTCACGGCTGCCTTCGGGCCCCAAGTCCCGCGACAAAGCCGAAGATCGGCGCGCTGGGCGACCCCGTTTAGTGCACATTCAGCATGGAAGCGTCGCGTTACGTTCACGAGCCGGTCACTGCTCGCCTGTTAGCCGCCGTTATCGTGCAGGCAGGAGGTGCGATGTCTACGGCGGCGGTTTCGGTCGGCTCGCCGGCTGCTATGCGGCCGCGCAAGCCCATACTCCCCGCACTGATCGCGGGTGCAGCCGGGTTCGTCGTCGCCGCCGTTCCTGGTGTGATCGCGTCGGGGAACGTGCCGGCGACGAGTGGTGTCGTGTTTCCTGAGGAGGTCGCGACGTACTCCTGGTTCACGTCGAGCGGTGACCTGGGGATGCCGGCGACGATGATCTACCAGAACGGGATCGGTGTCGAATTCATGGACTTCCCCCAAGCGGTCGCGCTCGGCGCGGACGGCAGCACTTATCGGCGCGTCGGCTCAGCCGAGGATCGGTCGGTCCCGACCGATCAGGGCGACCCGGCGGTCATGGTGCTCGCCGCGGACGGCACGTTCGCGGTGATCGCCGGCGCGAACGGTCACGGCAGCGTCGTCGTCCAGTCGTTGGTCGACGGCCCCGCGCGAGAGGTCGCGGTCGGCGCCGGGCGCAGTGGCGTGCCTTTGAGCATCGCCTCCGACGGCGATCACGTCCTCGTCCTTGTGAGTGACGGTGAGCTGAGCAGGTACACCGAACCGCGAATGAGCGGAACGCTTGCACTGCTGGAGCTTTCCACGGGCGACCTTGTCGAGTACCCGCTCGAGGGGGTCACGTCGGCGGCGATCTCGTCCGATGGATCGCGGGTCGTCGCGCAGACCCCGCAGGGTGCGGTCGTGACGGATGCCGCGGGCCGCAGCATCCGTGAACTCCCCGCCGAACTGGATGGGCAGGCGTTCAGCGACGACGCGTGGTCACCCGACGGGAACCGCCTGGCCACCCTCGTCCACGAAGACGTATGGGTCGACGAGCCGACGGGCCGCAGGCTGACGACGGCTGCGTCGCTGCAGATCTCCAGCGCGTCCAGCGGGGCGACGAGGATGCTCCCGCTCGCGGGCGTCGAGCATGCGGATGCCCTCGGCTGGCGCGACGACGACACGATCGTGCTGCAAAGCTACGCCGACGACAACAGCGCCGAGTTCCAGTGGGTCAACGCCGACACCGGCACCGCGCAGACCTTCGCGACCTACGACTCCGGGTTCACCGCCGCGTCGATCGGATCCGCCGACCTCGCGCGAGACCTGGTCAGCGAGTGGGCCATCGAACAGCGCCCGACTGATCAGGGCTGGACGGCCGCGGCCCTCCTCGGCGTCGCCGTCGGAGCGATCACAGGACTCGTGGCCTGGGTCCTCACCCGACGCCGCAGAGCCTGAGCGCTCACCCCGACGACGCAAGCGGAAGCGCTCACCCCGGCCAGCCGTCGTGCGTGGGCCAGACGACTATGGGGAGCCTCGCCGAGCACCGGACCAAAGCGCAGACCATTGCCACGCGCACGCCCGACCCCTACTCCGCCCCCGACGTTATGCGGATCATCCGCGATCCAGGCCCAGCATTCGCGCGAACCGCTCCCTGTGGATACGAGGTCACCGCCTTCGGCTTCGGCCCGCAGCGATCCCCATCCAGATCGTGGCGATCAGCAGCATCAAGGTCAGCGCGAGTGCCAGGTACGCCTCGACGGATTCGCTCATCCCGAGAATCTAGTCGGCGTCGGTTGCACGCGCGTGTCGGATGGGTGACGTCGCGGGCAGAACGCCGCACCAATCGCACTGCCCGATAAGGGATCCGAATTGGCGCCCTAAGCCGTCCCCGCTTCGGGCAGTGCCCGCAGCGGGATGCCAAGCGCACGCTCTCGCACCTGCCCGCGACGCACCGCTTTCGCGCACTGCCCGTATACGGATCCTCCTGCGCGCGGGGCGGCTCTTCACACACTCCCCCGCCGCGGCGCTCCTTGCTCAAAAGCGCATCCGTCGTGCGTAGTGCGGTGACCGTGGAGTACCGCAGGCCCGGAGCGCCAGCGGAGGGCTGAGGATACGCCGCGAAAGCGCCGCACGGAGCGCGGCGGATGTGCCACACTGCCGAAGGAGCCGTGGCGCGCATCGGCGACGACGACGACGATCGACAGCATCCCGATCGCTCCGCATCGCCCCCTCGCGGGGCGTCCAAAACTTGCCCACACTTTGCCCACACTTTCGCGAAAGCGACCCCCAATCGACGTGATCGAGGCGGATCCACGAAGACCCAACTCCCGCGGAATTTCCCGGTTTTTGCAGGTTGATGACCCTCGTCGTTAACGCCGAGGTCGAGTTCGACTCCCGCCGTCGCGTCGACCCTGGAGCGACTGCCAGAGCGCGTGTGGGTCGCCGAAGAACACGTCGATGCCGGTATCGATGCGGGCCCTCTCCTCGTCGTGCATCTCCGGATCCTGATCCGAGTCAGCGCGCCACGCAGCTGCACCGGGAGCGGGATCGTCAGCCCAGTGCGCGTGCCATCGCTGCGATGGTCGACGGCCCGATGCGACAGCATCCACCGATGAAGTGCGCGCCTGCCTCGGTCCATGCCGTCGTGAGCGCCAGATCGAATTCCGGGTCGCCGATCCATCGGCGTGCTGCGCCGTCCCATGTCTCGCCCGAGTTGGGGTAGGCGATCGCGGGTTTGCCGCTCGCGGCGGTCGCCGCCCGCACCGCCGGCAGCACATCGTCGGGTGCGCAGCAGTTCACCCCGACGGCCACGATGCAATCATGGCCGGCGGCGAGGGCGAAGGCTTCGGCTGCCGGCCGGCCGTCGCGAAGTCGATCACCGGAGACCGTGCACGACAACCAGGCGGGGATCGCGAACTCGTCAGCGAGCTCCAGGAGCACCGAGACCTCGTCGAGGTCCGGGATCGTCTCGAAGGCGAGCATGTCGGGCCCCGCGCTCGCGAGCAGTTCCATTCGCGGGGCGTGGAAGTCGCGAAGGGCTGCGCGGCTCAACCCGTACCGGCCGCGGTACTCGGATCCGTCGGCGAGCACCGCACCGTAGGGACCCACGGATGCCGCCACCAGACGCACGACGTCGTCATCGGTCGACTCGGCGACGTCGTCGCGCACCTCGCGGGCGATCATCACGCTCCGCGTGATGAGGCTCTCCGCTTCGGTGCGCGTCATCCCCTCGCGCTCGAACCCGGCGACGCTCGCCTGATAGCTGGCGGTCGTGGCGACCTGCGCGCCTGCGTCGAAGTACGCGCGGTGTACGGCCGCCACCTCGCCCGGAGCGTCGCGCAGCAGTCGGGCAGTCCAGAGCTCGTCGGTGAGATCATGACCCCGTTCGGCGAGCGCATTGGAGAGTCCGCCGTCGAGCACGATCACGCGAGGTGTCGTCGGGTTCGTCACCCGCTCATCCTCCCCGATCGGGTCAGGGCAGAGTCTGTGGCACGAGGCTCGACGAGGCACCCCGACGACGGAAACGTCGCGTCGAGGGCCGCCTCGAGATCTGCGAGCAGGTCGGAGGTCTCCTCGATGCCGACCGAGAGACGCAGATGACCGAACGTGCGGAAGGGCAGCGGGTAGGCCGCGACGCGACCGCCCTCGGTTCCGGTGTGCACGATCAGTGAGTCGTCGTGCCCGAGAGAGAAGCCCGACGTGATGAGCCGGAGGTTGGCGACGAACCGATTCTGCGTGTCGGGATCGCCGGCCACGGCGAAGGCGATCATTCCGCCGTACCCGCGACCGCCGAACTGCCGCGTCGCCAGGTCGTGTTCGGGGTGCGACGGCAGGCCGGGATAAGAGACGTACTCCACTCGCGGATCGCTCTCCAGGAACTCCGCGACGGCGAGTGCGGATGCCAGGTGCTGCCGGAGGCGCAACGGGAGGGTCACCGAACCGCGGTGAATCTGCCAGGCGTTGAAGGGCGAGATCACTCCCCCGACATCGACCATGGCGTCGGCCTTGATCGGCTCGATGAGTTCGCGCGAGCCGATGACGGCGCCGCCCATGGCGTCGCCGTGACCGTTGATGTACTTCGTCAGGGAATGGACGACGAGATCGGCGCCGTCGGCGAGCGGGCGGTAGAAGGGCGGTGGAGTGAACGTGGAGTCCACCATGAGGATCGCGCCGGCGGCATGCGTGATCTCTGCGATCGCACCGACGTCCGCCACCTTGGTGGTGGGGTTCGCGATCGCCTCGATGCAGACGAGCCGGGTGTGGGGGCGGAAGGCGGCGCGCAGTGCGTCCAGGTCGCCGACGTCGACGAACGTCGCCTCGATGCCGTATCGCTGCGGCAGGAGTTCGGTCCACAGTCTCCAGGTCGCCTCGTACGTGACGTCGCTGACGATGACGTGATCGCCGACGCGGACGTGCGTGAAGAAGACGGCGTGCAGGGCGGCGACGCCGGAGGCGAGCGCCACGGCGTCTTCGCCGCCGTCGAGGGCGGCCAGCTTGTCTTGGAGGCCGGCCTGGTTGACGCCGGTGTTCCGGGTGTACAGCCCTGGCGCGGAGGCGGACCAGCTGATGTCGCTCGGATCGTCGGGAAGCTCGTAGGAGTTCGCCATCACCAACGGCGTCCGCAGCGCCTTCGTGGAGTCGAGGCGATTGCCGCCGTGCACGGCGAGGGTGAGGTCTGACAGGGTCTCAGCCCGTCGGCGGTCCGGCCGTTGCGACATTTCGTTCCTTACTCTCCCGCGAAGAGACGTGCCATCAGGGGAGCCATCTGTGACAGCATCCCGATCTACGGTACTGTGTGATATTGACACTTGCAATTGCTAATCACGCACGGAGGCATGATGGCCGCATCGCATCTGGACGACATCGACCAACAGCTGCTCGCAGCCTTGACTGCGGACGCGAGGATGCCGATGGTCGCTCTGGCCGGCAAGGTGCATCTGTCGCGCAATGCGGTGCGGCAGCGCATCGAGCGCATGGAGCGCGACGGCGTCATCGCCGGCTACAGCGTCATCAGGGGAACCGCGTCGCGGCCACGCGCGACAGCGATGGTCATGGTCTATCGCGTCGACAGGATGCGGGACGATCGGGTGATCGCCGCATTGCGGGGCATCCCGGAGGTCACTCGCTGCGACGTGCTGTCGGGAGCGTACGACCTGTTCGTGACGCTGGAAGCCGACTCGATGGATCGCGTGGGTCACATCTGGGAGCAGATCGCGGCGCTGCCCGGCGTGGCCGACACCGTGACCGCGGTGTCGCTGTCGCGCGCGATCGATCGCCGGTGACGCTGCCGCCCGGGCAACCGGGCGGCAGCGCCTCAGTGCGCGAGGAGCGCTGCCGCCTCTTCTCGAGAGAGCTCTGAGTGCTGCGCCACCGCGTCGGCGATCGGGATGCCGGTGCGAAGCGCGTACTGAGCCGCGTGGGCGGCCGCCTCGTAGCCGATGGACGGCACCAGGACCGTCACCGTGCCGATGGACGATGCGACGTAGCGCTCGAGCACGGTGTCGTTGGCTTCGATGCCCTCCACGCAGAATCGGCGCAGCGCCGAGACGCCGTTGGTCACCCAGCTCAGCGACTGCAGGAGCGAGTGCGCCATGATCGGCTCGAAGGCGTTCAGCTGCAGCTGGCCGCTTTCGGCGGCGACGCCGATCGTCACGTCGGCGCCCATGACCGCGAACGCGATCTGGTTCATGACCTCGGGGATCACCGGGTTCACCTTGCCCGGCATGATCGACGACCCGGCTTGCCGCGCCGGCAGGCGGATCTCACCCAGCCCCGCCTGCGGACCGCTGGCGAGCAGCCGTAGGTCGTTGCTGATCTTCGACAGCTTGATCGCGCTGCGGCGGAGCACCGCGGACGACTGCAGGAAGGCACTGGCGTCCCAGCTCGCCTCGAACAGGTGCGCCGCCGGGGTCATCGGGAGTCCGGAACGCTCACGGAGCCGTTCCAGAGCGATCTCGCGATAGCCGGCCGGAGCGGTCACTCCGGTTCCCACGGCGGTCCCGCCCAGGCTGCACTCCAGCAGCAGCGGCACCGTGTCGGCGATGCGCACCACGTCTTCGCGGATGGCGACGGCGAACGCGGCGAACTCGTCGCCGAGCGTCATCGGCACGGCATCCTGCAGCTGGGTACGGCCGATCTTGACGATCGAGCCGAACGCGACGCTTCGCTCCTCGAACGCCGCAGCGAGCTCCTCCAGCGCCGGCATGAGCCGCAGCAGGCCTTTCGCCACGGCGATCTTGACCGCAGTCGGGTAGACGTCGTTGGTCGATTGGCTCCGGTTCACGTCGTCGATGGGGTGAACCAGGTTGTAGCGGCCGCGCGGCAGCCCCAGGTGCTCCAGGGCGGCGTTGGCGATCACCTCATTGGCGTTCATGTTCGTGCTGGTGCCCGCGCCGCCTTGCAGCACGTCGACACAGAACTGGTCGTGCAGCTCGCCGTCGCGCACCCTCCGGCAGGCGACGGCGATGGCGTCCGCCACGCCTGCCGGCAGCAGCCCGAGCTCGTGGTTGGCGGCGGCAGCAGCATCCTTCACCGTGACGAGCGCGTCGATGAGATCGGGATGCTGTGAGATCGGCGTGCTGCTGATCGTGAAGTTCTCGAGGGCCCGGGCCGTGTGGATGCCCCAGTACGCGTCGGCAGGCACCGCCAGCTCGCCGAGCGAATCGCGCTCGAGTCGGGTGTCGAGGCGGTTCATGTGTTGATGCAGACGACCTTGGGCTGGGTCATCTCCTCGTACGCGAATCGCACGCCTTCGCGGCCCATGCTGCCGTACTTCGAGCCCCCGAACGGCATGCTGTCCACGCGGTAGTCGGAGGAGTCGTTGATCATCACGCCGCCGGCGTCGAGCTGCTCCGACACGCGAAGCGCACGTGCGATGTCGCGGGTGAAGGTGGCAGCGTGCAGCGCGTAGTCGACATCGTTCGCCTGCGCGATCGCCTGCTCCTCGGTCTCGAACGGCGACAGCACGACCACCGGCGCGAACGCCTCGTCAGCCCACAGCTCGCACGAGAACGGCACTCCCTCGACGACGGTGGGCCAGTACACGCCCCCGTCCCGGCGGTGGCCCGCGAGCACGCGCGCGCCCGCCGTGACGGCATCCTCCACGATCCGCTCAGCGGCCTCGGCGGACGCGGTGGAGATCATCGGGCCGACATCGGTGGTGTCGTCTCGCGGGTCGCCGGCCTTCAGAGCGATGGTCTGCGCCGCGAAGCGGTCGCGGAACTCCTCATACACCTCGGTCTGCACCAGGATGCGCTGCGCGCCCACGCAGTTCTGCCCGGCAGCCCAGAACGCTCCCGACACACATGCCTCGACCGCGGCGGGAATGTCGGCGTCCGAGAACACGATGACCGGAGCGTTGCCCCCCAGTTCCATCGCGAGCTTCTTCAGACCGGCGTTGCGGGCGATCGCCTCCCCTGTCGCGAACCCTCCGGTGAAGGAGACCATGCGCACCTCGCGGGCCGAGGTGAGCGCCTGCGCCAGTTCACGGTCGCCGTGCACCACGGTGATGATCTCATCGGGCAGGCCCGCGTCGATGAGCAGGTCGACGAGGAACCGCGCGGTCAGCGGGGTCAGCTGCGACGGCTTGAGCACGACGGCGTTGCCGCCGGCGATCGCCGGCCCCAGCTTGTGCGCGACGAGGTTCAACGCGTCGTTGTAGGGGGTGATGGCGACGATGATGCCGAGCGGCTCGCGGGTGAACCACCCGCGGCGGTTCTCGGACCCCTGGAACGCATCGAAAGGGACGACCTCTCCGGCATCGGAGCGGGCCGCGTCGGCCGACAGGGAGAGCGTCATGACCGCACGAGACACCTCCTTCCGCGCCTGCCGGACGGTCTTTCCCGCCTCACGCACGATCAGGTCGGCGGCGGTTTCGGCTCGCTCGCACAGCAGCGCAGACGCTCGCTGGAGAATCTCGTGCCGCGAGAACCGCGACAACGACCGCGACAGCTGGAATCCGGTACGAGCACGCTGCAGAATCTGCTCGAGCTGGGCCGGCCCGTTCTGCGGGACGGCACCGATCACCTCTCCGTCGAAAGGGCTCGTGACGATCAAGTCGGGGTACCCGGAGGTGATGGCGTGCGTGCCCTCCACAATGCTCACCGGCCGGCCTCGACGCGAGCCCGCTGGTGCGCGTCGATCGCGATGATGTCCGACAGCAGGGCGTAGGCGGTCTCGATGCGCCCCGCACCGGGGCCGGAGACGGTCACGGTGCCGAGCAGATCGGTGTCGAACGACACCGCGTTGGTGGGTCCGGTGACGCTGGCGAGCGGGTGCGTCAGCGGCAGCGCCACCGGCTCGACCTTGGCGGTGACCGTTCCGGCGGCGCTGCGGAACGCCGAGCCGATCAGCTTGTAACGCTTGCCCTGCGCAGCCGCGTCGATGATGTCGGCGGCCGAGACCTCGGAGATCCCCCGCCGGGTCACATCGGCCGTGGTGATGTCGGCACCGAGGAGCTCGTTGGCGAGGATCACGACCTTCAGCTGCACGTCGGAGCCTTCGATATCGGCCGTCGGATCAGCTTCCGCGTAACCGAGCGACTGAGCCTCCGCCACCGCGCCTTCCAGCGTCATGCCCGACTCCATCTGACCGAGCACGTAGTTGCTGGTGCCGTTGAGGATGCCCTCGACCGCGTTGATGCGCAGCCCCTGAAGCGTCTCGGACGCGAACCGCAGGATCGGCGTGCCGCTGACCACCGAGCCCTCGTACTGGAACGTGACGCCGTTCGCAGCCGCGAGGCGGTTCAGCTCGCGCCCGGCCAGCGCGACCGGGCCCTTGTTCGTCGTGGTGACGCTCTTCCCGCTCGCCAGCGCAGCACGCACGTGCGAGATCCCCGGCTCCCCGTCGATGGGGTTGGTGAAGGTGGCTTCGACCACGATGTCGGCCGTGCTGTTGCGGATCACGTAATCGTTCTGCGGCGCCGCCGTTCCCCCCGGCCGGCCGGCGAAGGTCTCACCGTCGCGCATGGCGAACACGTCGGCCAGGTCGATGCCCTCGGCCTGCATGAGCGATCCCAGACGGAGGTCTGTGATCGCCACGACACGCAGGGCGAAGCCGAGGTCAGCGGCGAGTTCGTCGCCACGGTCGAGGATGATCTGCGCCAGCGCACGGTTGACGCCGCCGAAGCCGATCAGCGCAATGTCATGACGGTCCACGTCGAGCTCCTTGAAAGAATCGGGAAGAGGTTCGATTCAGCATCCCCAGCGGTCGCGTCAGTCCGCGCCTGACGGATCGCTCGCACAGGATGCCGAACTGACCACCGCGGAGAAGGTCTGCCCGAATCGCCCTTGCACGCCGCTAATTCCCGCTGATGCCTTGTGCACCGACCCCCGCGCCCCGTAATCTGCCCGACACGCGCGTCGTGCATCATAGACACATGGTTGTGATGATGTAGCACGGCGACATTCCAACACCGACTCCCGACTCGAATGCGAGAAGTCATGAGCCCGCTGCCCGACCAGAGTGCGCTTCCGAACGCCCTCCCCCACACCACCGCGACCCAAGTGCCACTGCGACGACTGCAGCGCTCCATGGACGCGCGACACCTGATCATGATCGCCCTCGGCGGTGTGATCGGCTCCGGACTCTTCTTGAGTTCGGGCTACACCATCAGCCAGGCCGGCCCGCTGGGTGCGATCATCGCGTACCTGATCGGTGCGTTCGTGGTCTGGCTGGTGATGGCCTGCCTCGGCGAACTGGCGCTGGCCTATCCCGTCTCGGGCGCCTTCCACATCTACGCGGCACGGTCCATCGGCCCCGCCACCGGCTTCACCACCGCGTGGCTGTACTGGCTGTGCTGGGTCGTCGCCCTGGGCTCGGAGTTCACGGCATCCGGCATCCTGATGCAGCGCTGGTTCCCCGGCGTGGACGTATGGGTCTGGTGCCTGATCTTCGCGTTGGCGCTGTTCACCATCAACGCGATCTCGGCGAGGGTCTTCGGTGAGACCGAGTTCTGGTTCTCGCTGATCAAGGTGGTCGCCATCGTCGCGCTCATCGTGTTCGGCGGCATGGCGATCTTCGGCTTCACGCCCTTGTCGACCGAACACCCCGCTGCCCCGCTGTTCAGCAACTTCGTCACGCCGGAGGGTTTGTTCCCGGGCGGCGTCGCCGGCGTCGTCGTCACCGCCCTCGCCGTCTTCTACGCGTTCAGCGGTTCGGAGCTGATCGGCGTCGCCGCGGGTGAGACCAAGGACCCGGGCAAGAACATCCCCAAGGCGATCCGCTCGACGGTCTTGCGCCTGCTGATCCTGTTCGTGGGGTCGATCACCGTCATCGCCGCGCTTCTCCCCTATGAGGATGCCGGGCTGACCAGCAGCCCGTTCGTGGACGTGTTCGAGTACGTCGGCATCCCCTACGCCGCCGACATCATGAACTTCGTCATCATCACCGCGTTGCTCTCCGCCGGCAACAGCGGCCTGTTCTCGTGCGCGCGGATGCTGTTCTCCCTCGCGGAGGAAGGGCACGCGCCGCGGGTGCTGCAGCGCCTCACCCGCCGAGGAATCCCGCTCGTCGCCCTCACTGTCAGTCTGGCGCTCGGCCTTGTCTCGCTGATCTCCAGCGTGATCGCGCCGCAGACGGTGTACCTGGTGCTGGTGTCGATCGCGGGTTTCGCCGTGGTCGCCGTGTGGATGTCGATCGTGGCGTCGCAGTTCTTCCACCGCCGCCGGTTCGTGCGCGAAGGCGGCGACATCACGACGCTGCCGTACCGCACCCCGCTGTACCCGGTGCTGCCCATCCTGGCGTTCGTGCTGCTGTCGATCTCGCTGGTGGCCATCGCGTTCGACCCGAACCAGGTCGCCGCCCTGTACTTCGGGGTTCCGTTCGTGGGGCTGTGCTACCTGTACTTCTGGTGGCGCTACGGACGCCGTGGCGCGCGCCCGGTCGTCGCCGTGTCGGAGGAGGCCCCCGTCGACGAGGCGGACGACCCCGTCGCAGAAGAACCCGTGCGGCAGTCCCGCGGGTAAACCGCGCCGACCAACCACCTCCACGCATGCGCACCACGAGTCCTGTCTGGGTCGAGATCGACGCGGGCGCCATCGCCCACAACCTCGACGTCGTACGAGGCGAGGTCGGCATCACGACGCGGCTCTGCGGGGTGGTGAAAGCGGATGCCTATGGACACGGCATCCCCGTCGTCCTGCCGATCCTGACGGCGGCTGGTGTCGACACCATCGGGATCACCTCGAACCAGGAGGCCGAGGAGGTACGCCGGCTGGGATTTCCGGGACGCATCATCCGCCTCCGGACAGCACTGCGCGACGAGATCCAGGAGGGTGCCCGGCTCGATATCGAAGAGTGGGTGGGCGGCGGCGATCACGCGCGTGTCGTGGTCGCCGCCGCCCGCTCGCTCGGGCGTCCTCTCCGCGTCCATCTCTCCCTCAACTCCACCGGGCTCAGTCGAGACGGAATGGACTGGGACGACCCTCAGGCGCAGCCTCACCTGCGACGCATCGCCGCGAGCCCTGAGCTCGCGATCGTCGGAGTCTGCTCGCACTTCCCCTGCGAAGACGCCGACGATGTGCGCGCCGGCGCCCTTGCCTTCCGGAACCAGGCCGGCGCGGCCGAGCGGGTGCTGGGCGCTCCGCGCGGCCGATTCGAGAAGCACTGCGCCACCTCGTACGCGGCGCTGACCGTCCCCGACTCGCGCATGGACATGGTCCGGATCGGTGCGGCACTGTACGGCGACACCTCGGCCGCGATTCCTGACCTGCTCCCCGCCATGCGGCTGGTGTCGCGCATCGCGGCGATCAACCCTTACCCGGCGGGCAACACGGTCGGATACGACAGGGCCGCACGCATCGATCGCTCCAGCCGGCTGGCCGTCATACCCGTCGGTTACGCCGACGGGTACCCGCGCACGCTCGGCGGCCGGGCGCACGTTCTCGTCCACGGCACCTTCGCGCCGGTCATCGATCGGCTGGCCATGAACAGTCTGGTGATCGACGTGACCCAGGTGCCGTCGGCCCAGGTCGGCGACGAAGTGGTACTTTACGGGCGGCAGGGATCCGCACAGATCCGTTCCGCCGACATCGAACGGGCAAGCGGAACCATCGCCGCCGGCTCGTACACCGCGTGGGCTCGGCTGAACCCGCGCGTCGTCGTCGACGTGCCGGCCTCCGAATCGGTCCCCACCGGGTGACCGGCCCCTCGTCCATCGGCCCAGAAAGCACCCCAGATCATGAGCGCCCCGTCCTCACTGCTGCAGGGTCTCGCGCTGCTTGACGCGGCGGTGGCGCAGGAGCGATCGGGCAGGCAGGGGCACAACGCCTCACGTCTGGCCGAGACCACCGGCATCGAGCGCAGTCGCGTCTCGCGCCTCACACGCGAGCTGCGGGACCTGGGCTACCTCGATCGCGACAACGCCGCGGTGCTCAAGGCGGGCGACGGCTACTTCCGCGCCGCCGGGGCCCTGAGCCGGCCGTGGCTCCGAGCAGCACGTGAGAGTCTGCGCGTGCTCGCCTCCACGTTGGGGGTTTCGGCGCAACTGGTCGCCGCCGAGGGCCCGGGCGCGATCCTGCTCCGTTCCGAGAAGGGCCCGGGCGTGTCCGCGGACTACCTGCGCCCCGGCATCCTGACCCCCATCTGGTGCACCGGACCCGGCCGGGCCCTCCTTTGGGACCACACACGCGATGACCTCGAAGCCCTCCTTGCCGACGTGCAATTCGTCGGAGTCGGCGGCCCCGGCGCGGCAAGATCGGTCGATCAGCTCCATCAGCTGCTCGAGCGGGACCGCGACCTCGGCATGGTGGACGCCCGCGAGGAATACGTCGAAGGCGTGCGGGACTTCGCACTGCCGATCCGCGATCAGCGCGGCATCGTGGTCTCCATCGGCATCAGCAGCGGCGGCCTCTCGGAGCGCCGCACACGCGAAGCGCAGAGTGCGCTTCGCGACGCCTGCGCGCGGCTGAGCCAGCTCATCCAGGAGTCGTGAGCAACCCGCTCCGGCTCACTCGCCCCGAGCCTCGCCCGCGCCGAGCATCGCCGACAGACGCTGGGCAGCGTCGACACACGCCGCTCCCAGAGTCTTCGACCTCGACTCCAGGCGGTGCCGTTCCCCCACGATCTGCAGGCCGGCGATGACTTCGCCCCGGAAGTCCCACACCGGCGCCGAGACCGAGTACAGGCCCGGCTCGGCCTCCTCCGCCACGATCGCGTAGCCCCTGGTCCGCGACTCCTTCAGGCGCACGAGGAACTCATCGACCGATGCGGCGGCGTTGGGACCGGCGCTGCGGAAGCTCGTGCGGCTGAACACACCGCGAACCTCCTCATCGGAGGCATCCCACAACACCGCCTGACCCGCGTCACTGCAGAACGCCGGATACGCTCGCCCGACCCACGAGCCGATCAACCGGGCGGCGGGCGGCACGCTCTCGACGATCGTGACCGTCGCATCGCCCTCGAGGACTCCGAGGAAGCACGCCTCACCGACATCCGCTGACAGCTCGTCCAGAATCGAGAGGCCGTCGCTGCGCAGACGCCTTTCGACCAGCTGCTCCGCCGAGGCGTACCAAGCCCACGCCAGTCGGTAGCGACCGTCGGGGCCTCGCGACACCAGCCGCTCCTCCGCCAGCGCGGCAAGGGTGCGAGAGACCTGCGAGCGGTCGCGCTGCAGCGCTCGCGCAATGGTCTGCACCGATACGCCCTGCCCGCTCGTTGCGGACATCTCCGCTACGCAGGACACCACGTCCATCCCGCGGCCCATACTGGTCCGCTCGGGAGCGACATCGTCACGCAGGGTCACAAGGAGAGGATATCGAGGTGGCCCGTTGCGGCTCGGCTCGCCGCTCGGGTGACGAGCGCGGAAAGGGGGTGCCGCGCATGCCGGATCTCGTATGGCACAGCCGGGAGCAGCGGATCCGCACGAACCCGGCACCATGCCGCCGCGGCCCTGCGTCCGTTCAGCGCCGCTCCACGTCCCCCGAACCCGACACGCGCACGTCCGTACTCGGGTCACCCGAGTACGTGACCTGACCGCTGCCCGAAAGGTCGACCGAAAGACTGTCGCTCGCAGCGACGTCGACCTCGCCCGATCCGGAGAGGCTGACGACGGCATCCTGCGCCTCGAGCTCCTCGGCGTCGACGGATCCGCTGCCCTCCAGGTCGACGGAGAGCTCGGCGGCAGAGCCCGTCAGCGTGACGTCGCCCGAGCCCGAGAGGCGCACCTCGACCCGATCAGCCGAGATGCCCGACCAGTCGACGTCTCCCGAGCCGTCGATGTCGAGCTGCACGGTGCCGTCCGCCGACACGGTCGCCTCGACATCGCCGGAGCCGGTCAGTTGGATCAGCTCCAGTCGTGGCACAGTCAGCTCGTACCGCACGTCGCCGAACCCCATCGTGAAGCCGGGCTCGGCGCCCAGCACGAGGGTGTCGCCCTCAACCTCGGAGGTCAGGCGATCGATCGCCCCCTCCGGCGCGTGCACCGTGAGCGCCGGCTCCCCCTCAGACACGACAAGATCACCCGAAGTGTCGAGCACGACGCGCGACACCTCGCCGATATCCCGCTCCTCGGAGGTCATCTGCCCGACGGGGATCATCAGCGAGCACGCTGACAGGGCGAGGACCGACGCCGCGACGGCGAGGGCGCTGGGCAGTCGGCATCCGTGCTGGTTCATCGGTGACTCCTTCCGCCATCGAAGGTCTGCCGACAGGTCCTCAGCGACCGTCGACCTCCCGTCGCCGGACGAAGGGCGAACGCGTGGAGCCTGAGCGCTCCCAGCCACGCCCATCCTCACCATGATGGAACGACGAGCGGGCTCGTGCCACCCACCTCCGCACCGGCGCACCGTCCTGGGCGAAGTGGATGCTTCGCCCAGGCACGGCCTCGCTCCCCACCACGACGACCGACCCCGACCTGATCGTGCGGGTCTCAGTCGGGTTCAGCCGAACGCGACGTAGCGAGCGGTGGTACCGCGGAAAGTGCTCGCCGGGCCAGCGTCCGCTGCTCCCGGCGCAGCAATCGAAGCGGGCGGCGTCGCAGGGCGGCGATCGACGAGTCTGCGGTGCACAACCTGACGGTCGCCGCGCAGACGGAAGAGCGCGCCTGCTCGAACGATGACCCGGGCGGCAAGCGACGGCACGGGTGCTCCTGCGTGATGCGCGCCGGCCGCGCCGGCGCAGGCGACCGGCGGGACGGACGGAATCGCGAAGGGCTTGCGGTCACGCGGCTTCGGCATGGCTCTGACATTCGATGCAGGCGGCCGCGTACGGGAGAACCTCGAGCCGCTCGGGGGCGATCTGCCCTCCGCACCGGGTACAGCGGCCGTACGTGCCCTGGGTGATGCGATTGAGCGCCGCGCTGATCTGCTCGATCGCGATCCGGTGGGATGCCGCCGACTGGTAGGCGACGGGATCGACGCTCGGGAGAGCGAACGGCTCGAGTTCCTGGAGGACGGCCAGCCGCTCCTCGAGCCGCCGCTCGAGCTCGCGCTGCACGCCGTCGAGAGGAACGGGTTCGGTGGTCTTGATGGGCATTGGTGCTCCTCGGGGTACAAAAAAAGCGCCGCAGGTGCGACGCGCGGGTGTGTCCGGTTGGACCGATCGTTCAGATCGGACATCACGGGGGCGCGACGCGACGGATGGGCTGCACGGACAGACCATCCGCGTCGCGCCGCCGGGGCGGCAGCACCTCGTGACGGGCGCCCGCGATGTCGACCACTGCCGTCACCACGGAGGCGTCGGCGAGACGCTTCGTGCGGTGTGGGCGGGTCATCGGGGTCATGGCCATCACCATAGCCCGCTTCCAGAAAAAGGCAAGTCAGCGGATTTTTCTGCGCTAGAGGTGCGCGAGTTGACTTCCCCAGGAAGACGGCTATGGTCGTGGGTTCACCCGCCAGCCACCCAGGGGAAGCGAGTCCGTATGTCAGGCCGATCACCGCGAGCACGCGACACGAAGAAGGTCGCCCGATCGTCACCGAAGGAAAAGCGCGCCGAGAAGCGCGCGAGCCAGGAGCCACGGGCGTTCATCAAGCCACGCAAGGGCGCGTCCGGTTGACGAACGGCGCGGGCTCCTCGCTGTGAGGAGCCCGCGGCACCGTCCTGATCGCGCGGCGCAGGAAGGCTCCTATCACCAGTTCCGCCCGTGGCGGCACGCGCGGAAGCCCTCCGCATCCACTCCTGCCGGCGGGCGATGGCACTCAACTTTGAGATTGCTGTCCCATGGTCACCACTGCTCGCAGGCGTACCCGTCACCGTCCCGGTCGAGGCCGTAGATGTCCCTCCTGACCACTCGAGCCACCCCGTCCAAGTAGGCCGGCCCGCTCCCGCGCCCATGCGCAACCGACGTCACTCGCCTGAGGCACGCAAGCGCCGGCATAGTTCGGGTCACATCTTGACCCGGGCTGAGCGGGCGCAGGTGCGGGCGCAGCACCGGCAGCCGTGCCCACGACGGTCACCTGAGCAACCGGAGGCACGGTCACCTGATCCGAGATGAGCCCATACCCGATGTCCTTGTCGGAAGCCATCCGTAGGGTCGACTCACCACCGAGAGACGTGCCCCTCTCCGATCAATGGAAGAGGTACGCCCCTATGTGTTCCCGCACCCGCAGAGTCATCGGATTCCCGGAATTCTGCTTCACCTGCATGCACGCGATCGAGAGGCAGCGCCCCGTCAGGTACGTAGATCGGGACAGTGGGGACTGGACCTTCGCGTGCGGCGACGGGGACCACTTCGGGGTGAGCGACTGGGGTAGGGCCCATACGTTCCACCTGCTCGACGATGACGCCAGCCTTCGTGAACTCGCTGGGCTGAAACCCGGTGCGCAAGCCTTCCGCATAGCTGTCGGCGCACCTTGGCTGCGGCTCGAGCAGTGAACCAGGCCGAGCAACTCTTGATGGGCGCGAGGACCAGTCAGAGCACAGATGCGGGTCCGAGTTCGACCAGGAGACGGGCCATCGTCGTCCATGACGTCGCTCCGCCGAGGAACGGAGCGGCGTCGCGGTCCAGCTCGGCCAACGCCGGCGACTCGTCATGCCCGCCGAAGTGTGCTTGCGAGCTCCACTTCTCTATCAGCGCCGCCGTTCCCTCACCACCACCACGACCGGCCGTGGAGCATGTCGCCGAAGTCCTCCGGGGTTCCGCGCCCCGTGTGCCTCGCGCCGAGGTAGCTGTCGACCACCGCACGCCCCAGGTCGTCGAGCTCCGGCGCCACCACATGCCCGCCGGCCCGCCGCGCCAGCGCGTCGATGAACCGCGCCAGCCCGGGGTCCTCGCCCAGGCGGAAGAACGTCGTCTGCGCGCCCATCCGCTGCACGTTGTCGAGCTCCCGCACCGTGACCGCCACCGTCCGCGGGTCCGGCGGGTACGCGAAGAACACGCTCCCGTCGGGACGCAGGTGCGACGTCGGCTCGCCGTCCGTCACGATCAGCAGCACCGGCTGCGCCACGGGGTTCTTGCGGAAGTGCCGCTGCGCGAGCAGCAGCGCGTGCTGCAGGTTCGTGCCCTTGTCCCACACCGCGTCCTTCGCGGTGAGCTGCTCGATGTCGATCACCTCGGCGTGACGCGCGAAAGCGATCAGCTGCAGCTTGTCACCACGGAACCGCGTGGAGATCAGGTGATGCAGCGCCAGCGCCGTGCGCTTCATCGGCACCCAGCGGCCGTCCATCGCCATCGAGAACGACGTGTCCACCAGCAGCGCGACCGCGGCCTGCGTGCGCTCCTCGGTCTCGACCACCTCGACGTCCCGCGTGTCCAGCCGCACGCCGGCAGAAGCCTCTCCCCCGTCGAGCACCGTCCGCAGCACCGCGTTCGACACCGTGCGCGGGATGTCCCACGGCTCGGTGTCGCCGAACGCCCACTCGCGCGTCGACCCGGTGCGGTCGCCGGCGGCACCGACGTTGCGGGTCGCACGACGCCCCGAGCGACCGGACTGGCGCGTCGCGATGTCCCTCAGCAACGCGCGCCCCAGCTGCCGCATCGCCCGCGGGGTCAGCCTGAGCTGTCCGTCCGACGCGCGCTGCAGCATCCCGGTATCCCTCAGCTCCTGCTCCAGCTCGCGCAGGGTGCGGGCACTGACGGCCGCGTCCTCGCCCATGAGCCGCTCGAGCGCGTCGAGATCGATGTCGTCCATGCGCGCGCCCGGATACATCTGGCCGAGCTGATCGGTCAGCGAATCGAGGTCGGAGAGGTCCTGCATGATGCCGGTCGCCTCGCCGAGACCCGTCGGCTGATCGCCGGAGAAGGATGCCGAACCCGACCAGTCCTCGCCGGGCCGAAGCGACCGCAGATTGTCGTCGAGGCGCGACAGCGACTGCATGAGGTCGGGCGAGCCGAACGCCTGCTCGGCGAGGCTCATCAACTCGTCGCGCTGCTCCGGGGTCATCGAGTTGAGCATCCGCTGCGCCGCCGCGGCACGCTGCGCCAAGGCGTCGAGCAGCTCGTCGAGGTTCTGCGGATTCTCGGGGAACTGATCCCCGTGCGTGCGCATGAACTCGTCGAAGTCCTCCTGCGTGTCTTCGCCGAGCCGGCGCTTCTCGAGCAGGTCGTTCAGATCGTTGAGCATGTCGCGGATCGCCTGGCGGTCGGCATCCGTCGCGTTCTCGAGTGCGTTCTTCATGCCGGCGAACCGCTGATCCAGGAGCTCGCGGCCGAGCAGCTCGCGGATGCGATCGTAATCGGCCCGTGCGGTCGGGCTCTGCCAGTCGTAGTCGGCGAGGTCGTTGACCGCCGCGGCGGTACTGGTGGGGAGATTCTCGAGCCGCATCTCGGCGAAGGCTCGCGTGTCGTCGTCGAGATCGACGTCGCGGACGAGGTGCTTGCGCTCTTCGAGCACGGCGTGGTCGAGCAGGCGGCGGACCTCCTCGAGGGTGCCGTCGAGGCGGTGACGCTGGGTGAGCTGGGCTCGGCGCTCGCGCACGCGGCGGGCGAGCTCGTCGAGGCCGAGGCGGTTCTGGTCGCCGCGACGGAGGTACTCGCGCATCGCGCGCTCGGCGGAGGTTCCCTCCATGACCTCGCGGCCGATCGCCTCGAGCGCGGACTGGATGGGGACGGGAGGCGCGAGCGGGTCACCGCCGGCGTAACGGCCGTAACGGGAGGTGTGCGCGGGGGTGCGGTGGAAGGAGCGGGGCATTACGGATGCCTCAGGGATGGGTTGCGACCGCGTTCGGGGCGTTTCGACTCGCTCGTTCCTCGCTCGCTCAACGAGCGGGGGTTTGACGCCGGGTACCTAGCCATAGACCGTCTCACCGCCCGCACTGTCTTTGCCGATCCTCTTCTCGAGGTACAGCGACTCGAGGAGCAGCTCGAGCGCACCAGCCCGCTCACCCGGCGTCACCGCCTCCAGCCGATCGGCCACCTGGTCGTACAGGTCCGACTCGCCCAGCACCGGCATCGCCGACAGCACCTCGGCCGCGGGCACCTGCTCCCCCGTCATCACCGTCGCGCCGGTGTGCAGGGCGTCGGCCAGCGCACGCGAGTCCAACCCACGCAGATGCGCCCGCGCCGTGTCCGCGACCGCGGTGCGCAGCAGGTGCTCGAGAATGGCGCGCTCGCGACCCTCCTCCCCCGTCTCGAACTCGATCTTGCCGCCCAGCACGTCGACGGCGGTCTCGAGGTCGACAGGACGGGCGACGGCGACCTCCTCGTGCTGACGCGTCGCGCGATGCAGAGCCGCGGCCGCGATCGTCTCGGCGCCGGCGATGGCGAACCTCGCGGATACGCCCGCGCGCTGGTCCACAGCATCCGACTCCCGCAGATTACGGGTGAACCGAGCCAGGATCTCGAGCAGGTGCGCCGGCACCTCGGCGACGAGGTCGGCCTCCTGGCGGATGACGGCGATCTCCTCATCGATCGTCTGGGGGTAGTGCGTGCGGATCTCGGCGCCGAAGCGATCCTGCAGCGGCGTGATGATGCGGCCGCGGTTGGTGTAGTCCTCGGGGTTCGCAGTGGCGACGACGAGCACATCGAGGTCGAGGCGCAGCACGTAGCCGCGGATCTGGATGTCGCGCTCCTCCATGACGTTCAGCAGCGACACCTGGATGCGCTCGGCGAGGTCGGGCAGCTCGTTGATCGCGACGATGCCGCCGTTGCTGCGCGGCACGAGCCCGTAGTGGATCGTCTCGGGATCGCCGAGCGAGCGCCCCTCGGCGACTTTGATCGGGTCGACGTCGCCGATGAGATCGGCCACCGACGTGTCGGGCGTGGCGAGCTTCTCGGCGTACCGCTCGCGGCGGTGGCGCCACTTCACGGGGAGGTCGTCGCCCAGCTCGGCTGCACGACGAATGGATGCTGGGGCGATGGGGTGGAACGGATGCTCGCCGAGTTCCGACCCCTCGATGACCGGCGACCATTCGTCGAGCAGGCCGTT
This sequence comes from Microbacterium sp. Soil_C_42, assembly GCF_057656735.1. Classification (NCBI taxonomy): domain Bacteria; kingdom Bacillati; phylum Actinomycetota; class Actinomycetes; order Micrococcales; family Microbacteriaceae; genus Microbacterium; species Microbacterium sp. Soil_C_42. Next base: position 58,063 of record NZ_JBDGJU010000007.1, on the reverse strand, counting down.
GAGGCTGCGGAGGAGGCGGGTCTTGCCCTGGCCACGTTCACCCAGGAGGACGATGTCGTGGCCGGCGAGGATCGCCCGTTCGAGCTGCGGGATGACGGTGGTGTCGAAGCCGTGGATGCCCGGCCACGGATCGTCGCCGTTCGCGAGGGCGGCGAGCAGGTTCTCGCGCATCTCGATGCGGACGGGCCGGTAGGTGTGACCCGATGCGCGCAGCTGGTCGACGGTGGTGATCGCGGGTGAAGGCGTCATGTCGGCACGCTACGCCTGGTGCGCGGGCGTCGGGGCCGGATGCGGGAAATCCATCGCGACGCGAGCCGCGTCCCGTGCGCCCCCTCCCAGCCGCGCCGCGGCGGCGCGCGCCCGCGTCAGTTGAAGTTCACCCGCACCAGGGGGCTGCGGTCGATCCACTCCTCGACGGGTGCGAACTCCGGCTACCGGGGATTCCGCCGGAACGGAAACCGACCGCGACTTCCATCGTCATGCGGCCCGACCGGTGCGGGCGAAGTTCCCGCGGCCGCGGCTCCGAGGTCAGCGCCGCGAAGACTCATCCCCGCCGGGTAGCGGCGGGGCGCGATGCAACGATCACCGGGCCGCGGGTACGGACTGTCACCGACCTCGCCGGCGGTGCGCGTCGCGCCCTGCCCCACCCTGTTCCGCGGGCGGCGCTGCGGCATCCGTCCTCAGCGGTTCGAACCCGCGACGTCGATGAGCACCTTGCCGACGGCACCCTGCTCGACGGCATCGTGTGCCGTCGCGGTCTCCTCGAGCGAGAACCACGTCAGCGGAAGCCCCGCCTCCTCACCCACGGGGAGCGCGCCGTCGCGCAGTGCGGAGGTGATGTCCTCGGCGGCGGCTTCCAAGGCGGCTGCGCCGACCGTGTACAGCAGCAGCCCTTGGATGCGCACGTTCTTCGCGAAGGTCGGCCGCACCGGGATGGTTGCCTCCTCGCCGCCGTTGTCGGCGTAGTACGCGATCGAACCGTGATTCGCGACCACCTGACCATCGAGACCGGCGTTCTGCGCGATCGACACCTCGACGATGTGGTCGACGCCGCCCGGCGCGATCGCGGCGATCAAGTCGGCGGCATCCTCATCGCGGTAGTTCACGATGTGGTGCGCACCCGCGGCACGCGCGAGCGACGCCTTCTCTTCACTCGAGATCGTCGCGATCACCGTCGCACCCGCCCAGACCGCGAGCTGGATCGCGGCATGCCCGACCGCACCCGCTCCCCCGGCCACGAGCACGACACGTCCGTCGAGCGAACCCGGCGCCAGCCGCGCGGGTCCGAACTCGTGCACCGTGAGCGCCCGGTGCGCCGTCATCGCAGGCACACCGAGGCTCGCCGCCACGTCGAAGCCGACGCCGTCCGGCAGCTTCACCGCTCGCTCGACGGGGACCACGGTGTACTCCTGAGCGGTGCCGGTGGGGCGCTGATGCTGGGCGAGATACAGCCATACGCGGTCGCCGACCACGAGCTCCGTCACACCGTCGCCGACGGCGTCGACGACGCCCGCACCATCCTGATTCGGCACGACCTCGTCGAACGCCGGCGTCGCTCCGCTCCCGGCCCGCGCCTTCCAGTCCGTCGGATTCACGCCCGAGACGGCCACCTTCACGCGCACTTTCCCCGGCCCCGGGTTCACGGGCTCGCGCTCCGCGAGCGAGAGGACGGACGAGCTTCCGGTGCGGGAGTAGACGATCGATCGCATGCGACAGGCCAACGCGTCCGCTGTCGTCGGCATTTCCGATCCACGTCGATGTCGAGACCGGCCCCGTCGAATGCGGTGCAGCGCGCTCCCCCGCCGAAGACTCGCCGCATCCCGCCGGCCGGGTTCTTCAGGAGTGCGGGTGTCAGCCCCCAGATCCGGCGCGCGTGGGGCGGGCCCATGCCATCCAACGGATCGCCAGAAGCACGGCCAGTGCGCCCGCGATGATCCAGAGGGCACCGTGCCCGATCCAGGCGAACGCCGCGGCGCCGAGGACGGCGCCGGAGGCGATCGACGCCCACAGCAGCAGATGCCGTGGCCACCCCGTTCCGGCCTGGCCACGGATCGCCCCGACGAGACCCTGCCCGACCTTCACCAGGGCGCCTGTCATGTACGTGACGCCGAACGCGACCTGGCCACCTCGGGCGAAGACGGTGTTGAGCGCGCCCATCGCGAAGGCGAGGCAGCATCCCGTCGCCCACCGCCATTCGAATCCGGCGAGGACCGCGGCGGCGCAGACGAGGCCGAGGATCAGCAGCAGCACGCGCAGCTGCCCGCGGGCGCGATCGCCGGGAACGAGTGTCCCCGCCATCACGCCCACCACGAACGCGACGATCAGCGTGAGGGCGAACGCCGCGCTCACGAGCGAGAGCTGCGACAGGTCGACGCTCGCGCGGGTGGTGTTGCCGGTCATGAACGAGACGAAGTAGCCACCGAGGAAGACGAACGCGAAGCCGTCGACGTATCCGGCGAGGCCCGCGAGCACCACAGCCGCCGCGAGCCCTCTCCTGCTCAGGCCTCTCACCATGACAGCGAGCGTAGCGACCGTGCGGCCATCGAGAACGCCGACGGGACGACGGACGGCGGCCGCCCTGGTGAGCGGCCGCCGTCTCCACCCGCGCTCAGTCGTCGCTGTCGGTCCCCGTCGCGACCACGGCGAACTGGGCGTCCAGATCGAGCTCGACGAAGTCTCCTGCAGCGGTCAGTACCGTGACGTCCCAGGGCGACGTGCTGTCGTCGTCGGCCTCGATCTCGACGATGCGGCCGTCGGCCTCGGCGAGCGCCGCGTCCACGATCGCGGCGATCGAGTCGGCGTCGAGCACGTGCTGCGGGGCGCCGTCGTCGTCGGCGGACTCCGTGGAGACGACGGATGCCTCCCCGCCGGCATCGACGCGCACCTCGGTCTCGGAGCCGTCGGCGGCCTCGAGCGTCACCTCGGCGCTGCCGTCGCGCTTCAGGTCGATCGACGTGGGCTCGCCCTCGCCAGCGGCGGATGCGGCGTCGATCATCGCGACCAGGTCGTCGGCGGAGTCGGTGCCCAGGTTCGACACATCACCGCCGGTGCTGCCGGCGGTGTCGTCGCTCGAGTCGTCGGTGTCACGCGAGTCGTCGTCGCTCGAGTCGGACGACGCCGACGCGGCGAGGTCGCCCGCCTCATCAGCCATCTCCGCGCCGAGGGCGATGCCGCCACCGGTGAGGATCGCAGCCGCCAGCACCGCGCCGCCGCCGATCAGCCAGCCGCGCGTGCGGCTGCGCTTCGGGGCGGGAGCGGCGGCAGCCGGGGTCGGGGTCAGGGCCGGAGCCGGAGCGGAGGCGAGCGCCTCGGGCTGACGATCGTCGGCGGGCTGCGCTGCAGCGGGGGAAGTCTCGGGGGTGCTGTTCTTGTCGTCCATGCTTCGATGGTGCCGAGCGGTCGCTGAAGCAGACCTGAAGCATGCTGAAGCGTCGTTCAGGATGCCGCCGGCAATACGACGGCGAACCGCGCGCCGCCCAGCGGCGAGTCCTCGACACGCACGCTGCCACCCTCGGCCTCCGCGATCGCGCGCACGATCGCGAGCCCCAGCCCGCTGCCGCCGGCATCGCGCGCACGCGCCTCGTCGAGCCGCACGAATCGCTCGAAGACGCGCTCACGCTCCTCCCCAGCGATACCCGCGCCGTCGTCGTCGACGGTCAGCAGCACCTGCCCATCGCGCTCGATCACGCCGATCGCGATCGCACTTCGCGCGTGACGGGCCGCGTTGTCGGCGAGATTGCGCAGGAGCCGGCCGAGCAGGCGGGCATCGCCGCGCACCCGCGCGGCGTGGACGCCGGACGCATCCACCACGACGCCGCCGCTGCGCAGCCGCTTCACCTCGGCGAGCGCGAGGTCGTCCACATCGACCTCGTCCCGCTGCAGCACCGCCCGCTCGTCGAGTCGCGCCAGCAGCAGCAGCGCATCGACGAGCTCCTGCATCCTGAGTCCCTCGTCATGGACCACCCCGGCGAAGTCGTCGACGGACGTCGCCTCGGGATGCAGCTGTGCCAGTTCGGCGTGCTGGCGGATCGTCGCCAGCGGCGAACGAAGCTCGTGGGAGGCGTCGGACACGAATCGGCGCTGCGCGGTGGCGGCAGCATCCAATCGGTCCAGCATGCGGTTCATCGTGCTCGCGAGCGCAGCGATCTCATCGCCCGACGGCGGAACGGCGACCCGCCGGTCGAGCCGGTCGGCCGTGATGTCGTCGACCTCCGCGCGGATGCGCGAGACCGGCCGCAGGGCGCGGCCGACGACCCACCAGGTGATCCCGGCGACCAGCGCGACCACAGCGCCGACGGCGATCGCCAGCAGCAGCGCCACCGTCGCGAGCGTCTGCTGGTCGTCCTCCACCGGCACGGCGAGGACGAGCGTGCCGTCGTCCAGATCTTCGCGCACGACCAGCATCGGCTCGTCATCGTAGAAGACGCTCCCCTCCGCATTCGGCAGGTCGCCGCTGTCGGCCTCCTCGGACGCGGCGACGACACGCCCCTCGTCGTCGAGCACCTGCACGATGTCGTCGTCGAGCTCAGTCACCGCCGAAAAGCCCTCGGCGTCGACCCGGGCGGCGAGCTGCTCGGCGCGCGTCTCGGCCGCGCGGGCGGTGGCGTCATGAATGCTGACCGACAGGATGCCGTAGAAGGCCAGCGCCCCGATGACCAGCGCTGCGGCGACCACCGCGGTCGCGGAAGCGGTGATGCGCCTGCGCAGCGAGCGGCGCCGGGGCTCAGCCACCGTCGGCCGCCAGACGGTAGCCCGCACCGCGAACGGTCTCGATCGCGTCGCGCCCGAATGGCCGGTCGACCTTGCGCCGCAGATGACCGACGTACACCTCGACGATGTTCGGGTCTCCCTCGAAGTCGTCGTTCCACACACCGGCGATGAGGTCGCGCTTCGAAAGGACCTGCCCGCGATGGCGGAGGAGGTGCTCGAGCACCGAGAACTCCCGCGACGTGAGGGCGATCTCGGTGTCGCCGCGCCAGACTCTTCGCGCTCCCGGGTCGAGCCGAAGGTCCCCCGCGGCGAGCACGGTCGGCCGCTCGATCCCGCCGCGGCGGATCAGCGCACGCAGCCGCGCGACGAGCACGGCGAAAGAGAACGGCTTGGTGACGTAGTCGTCGGCCCCCGTCTCGAGCGCCTCGACCTGGTCCCACTCCCCGTCCTTGGCCGTGAGCATGAGCACGGGCGTCCAGTTCTCCTCGGCGCGCAGCGCCTCGCAGACCTTCCAGCCGCTCATGCCCGGCATCATGAGGTCGAGCACGATGGCGTCGTACGCCGTCTCGCGGGCCCGCCACAGTCCGTCGACGCCGTTGTGCGCGACATCCACGCCGAAGCCCTCGGCCTCGAGCCCCCGACGGATGCCGTCGGCCAGGCGCACCTCGTCATCCACCACCAGAATCCGCATCGGCTCCAGTCTGGCCCGCCGCGCCTGAATCCACCCTGAAGCGCGAGACTGGGCACATGGTCACGGTCACCGCCGTTCACGGCGACATCACCCGGCAGCGCGTCGATGCGATCGTGAACGCCGCGAACAACGCGATGCGGGGCGGCGGCGGGGTCGACGGGGCGATCCACCGCGCGGGCGGTCGCGCTGTCCTCGATGACTGCATCGCCCGGTTCCCGAACGGACTCCGCACGGGGGACGCCGGATGGACCACGGCCGGCGACCTCCCGGCGACCTGGGTGATCCACACGGTCGGCCCCAACTACGCGGCCGGTGAGCGGGACCGGGAGCTCCTCGAGTCCTGCTACCGACGAGCGCTGGAGGTCGCCGACGAGATCGGCGCCCGCAGCGTCGGCTTCCCCCTCATCAGCGCGGGGGTGTACGCGTGGCCGCTCAACGACGCCATCGATGCGGCGGTCAGCACGATCGCGAAGACCCCGACCCGCGTCGAAGAGGTCGTGCTCGTCTCGTTCAGCGAAGACACGCATCGGCGGGTCCAGCCACAGGTGCACCGCCGGTTCCCACCGCCGACGGAGCCGGGCTCGGTCGGCCGGCTGTTCGAACGGGCGCCCGCACAGATGGGCATGCGGGGCGACGCCTACCTGTGGCTGGCGCTCCGCGCGGAGTTCGCCGCGACTCCCCTGCCGTCCACGTGGTTCGAGCTTCGCCCGATGGTCGTCCAGGCGGCGGAAGGGATCATCGGCGTTCCTCTCGCACACACCGATGACCCCATCCACGTGCCCGAGTTCGATCCCGGTCACGGCATGTCGGCCGGCAACGTGCTGCCGTCGTGGTGGCACCAGACGGGCATCCCGATCCTCATCGACCGGTTCGAAGCGGCGCAGCAGCCGAACAGCCCGGAACCCGCCGAGGGCTGACCGCCGACCCTCTTGCGGGGGCGGCCTGCCGGGAGTATCTGTGAGGTGGTCGTGCGAGCGACCGCGCGATGCGGGGCAATCGCGGATACAGGCGGGAAGCGTGTGCGATGGCCGATGACCAGTTCCTCACCATCTCGTCGATCCCCGGCGAGGTCGTCGACGACCGGCACCCGGGCGCCATCGAAGTCCTCAGCTGGAGCTGGGCGGTCTCGAACGCCGCTCCGGCCGGCGGCGGCGCGGGCGGAGGTCGGGTCGGCAAGCCGACGCTCAGCGATATCGCCGTCTCGCTGCGATGGGATGCTGCGACCCCGCGCCTCTTCGACGCCTGTGCCCGCAGCATCCGTCTGCCGGAAGCGCTGCTGTCGGCACGACGCGTGGGCATGATCGGCGACTACTTCACGATGCGCCTGCAGGACGCCGTCGTGACCTCGGCGACCACCGCGTTCGCGGGCGAGGAGCCCGCCGTGCAGATCACCCTGGGGTTCGCGACCGCGACCATGACCTACCAGACGACGCTGCCGGACGGCTCGCTCGGCGATCCGGTCGCGGTCACGATCGGGCGCGCCCAGAAGTGATCGGCCCGGCGTGACGCTGCGTGGAATGCAATCCACCGATCCGAAAGGGAGTCACCGATGAGTTGGAACGAGATCAGCAGCACTGTTCGCATGCTCTCGCTGCTGGGGCGCATCAGGCCGGAGATGTTCGACGTCTTCCCGCCCCACAGCCATCGGGCGCACCTCGCGAGCAGGTTCGACGCGGTGGCGCTCAATCCGCAGCCGCTGCCGCCCCGGTGGATGCTCGCGGCCTCGGAGCTCTCGGGGTACATCGCCGAAGCGGTGCTCGAGGCCGACCTCCGGGGTGAGGACCAGCCCGGCTGGGTGGCCGAGGTGGTGGACGACTGGTGCGGCACCGGCTGGCCGCGGCGGCTGCCGATTCCGCTGCCCGGTCCGCGCGGCGAAGGCCCGCAGCCGGAGCCGTGGGATGTCGCGGCGGCGCAGATCACGGGCGCTGTGGCGTTCGCGTCGCTCGCGTCGCGCCTCGCCGGCGGCCACGCGCAGGCGTCGTTCGCCAAGATGGCCGAGAGCCTCGCCGAGGCGTCGAGCCGGGAGATGTAAGCACCCGACACGGGTGGGAGCCCACACGAGGCGCGGGCTCCCACCCGTCGATTGCTCACTGCGCGGGGCTCACGCTCCCGAACAGGTGCAGCTCGGCGACGCCGAGGATCTGGCCGTTGACGATGCGGACGTACCGGTAACCGGTATCGCCCTGCACCGCCCACCGCTGCCATTCGAGCGTCTTCGCGGGCGCCGCCGGCGTGAGACGGGTCCACGACTGGAGGTCGTTCGAGCCTTCCAGCCGCATGTCCGCGATGCGGGACGTGCCGTATCCGTCCTGCCGGACGAGGATCTCGGCGCCGGTCAGCGTGACGCGCTGGTCCGCACCGAGGTCCCACACGTTGCCATACGTGCCGGAGTTCAGACGGGTGTCGGAGTGCGTCGCCGCGTCTCCGTCGAACATCTTCGCGGTGTATTGGGTCCACGCTGTGTCGACCAGGCCGTCCGGGCGAAGCACCCGCGCGGCGCGGAATGCGTCGTCCACCAGCCCGACGTCGGTCGAGAGGAAGAGCTTCGACCCGTCCGACGTCGCGGCGATCGCATCCGCCGACCTGCCGTCCGGCGTGGTGAAGCGGACGTCGAACGTGACCGACCCGCCGGCCGGTGCACTCGAGGGGATCACCGCCGTCGCGACCCATTCGCCCGCCGCCGGCGACGTCACCTCGGCCGGTTCGCCCAGCACGGTGACCGCCACGTCGGTGTTGCCTGCCGGCCCCGTCATGCGCACTTCGATGCGGTCGCCGGGCACGACCCGGCCGGCCACGCCGTCCGGCGACCGGAGCGAGACGGTGTCCATGGCACCGGTCGCCTCGCTGCGCACGCCGTCGATCCGGATGTCGGCGATGCTCCAGATGCCCGGGTACGCAGGGTCGGACGGCACGCCCGGCTCGTCGACCTGGAACTTGAGGAACCGGAACCGCTGGTCGCGCACGTCCGCGCGCACGGGAATCCATTCGATCGCGGCATCCTGTCCCGCGTTGGGACGCTCGGTGAGCAGCGTCCAGGTCGCGCCGTCGTCGGAGCCGTACACGTTCGTGCCCTCTGCCCGGTTGGGGAAGGTGTCTCGCGCCTGGAATCCGAACGCCGACGACGTGACCCGGAAGCCCGGGCCGAAGTCGAAGACGATCCCCGCCACGCGCTGGTCGCCCCAGGACGTCTGGTTGTCGCCGTCCACGAGCGCACGCACCTGCGCCGACGTGAGTCCCGGTGCGCTGGCGATGCCCGAGAAGTCGAGCGTGCCGTCCGCCAGGCGCGGGCTGAGTACCTCGAGTTCGTCGACCGCGTCCCCCAGCTGCTGGAGCAGGGCGGCGAAGGTCGCCGAGTCCGCGGTGTTGCGCACCTTCTTCGCCTGCGCGTGCAGCTCATCCACCCGCTGCCAGGATGCGGCGGTGTAGAGCTCGCGTGTCCCCTCGATGCGATCGAGCAGCTTGCCGATCGCGGCGGCGCGGTTCGGGGCGACGGTCACCGCCACCGGAAGGGCCGTGACCGCCGTGTCGTCGGACGCGACGAGCACCAGCTGCGCGCTACCCGAACGCGCGGGCGTCCAGCTGGCCGTGCTCCCGGAGATCGACGCACCCGCCGGGGCGTTCTGCAGCTCGATGCGGGTCTCGCCGCCGGACGCGTCGGTCGTGCCGAAGGAGCGCGTCCACGGCTCGCCTGCCACTGCCATGACGTCGACCGCCGGGGCGTCCTCGAAGATCGGCGGGGTCAGCACGCCGTTCGCCTGCGCGAGCACACCCGCGACATCGACCGAGCCGTCGCCGCCGGTCGCCTTGACGAAGACGATGTTGTCGCCGACGGCGCCCGGCGTCTTGTCGAGGTGCAGATCGACCCACACGTAGCGCCACTGCCCGCCGGTGTCGGGGACGACCACCTCGGCGAACGGCGCCTCGCCGCCCGTGCGTGCGAGTTCGAGGCGCGCCACGCCGTCGCTGCGCACTCGGATCCCGACGAGAGCGGTCTTGCTGCGATCCGCCCACACCGCACGCCGGACGGCCACCTGGGCGTCGGCTGCCGCTGCGTCGAGCCGCACAAAGGCGGTGCCGTCGGCATCCGCGTCGGCGTGCGCTCCCGCGCCCAGCGCCTTGCCGAAGGTTCCCGCCGACAGCTCCGCGCTGGGTGCCAGTGGCGCGGCCGCGCCCTCCACCTCGGCGAGCTGCGGCGGGAACGCCACCCAGTACTCGGCGCCCGTGTAGTCCGAGCCACGGTCGTTCCAGAAGTTCTGAACGCCCGAGCCGTAGTAGTACAGCGGCCCGTCGCGGCGCTCGTAGAGTTCGGCGACGTGGGGCGCCTCGGTCTCGACATCGACGCCGGCGACGTAGCGGTACTGCAGGTACGCCTCACTGAGTGGATCCTGCAGTCGGCCGCGATACGCCTGCGAGATCGCGCCGCCCTCGTTCGCGGGGATGTACGGCACCTCTTCGCCCATCATGAAGGCGTCGAACGTGTCGGCGCCCGCGAGGATGCGGTTGTCGAGGAACCGGTACGGCGAGACCGCGTCCGGTGCGTCCGAGACGGTGCCGGCCACGGGGTCGAGCGTCGTGCCCTGGTTGTCGACGAGGCGCGCGAGGGCGACGAGCAGATCCACGTCGCCCTGACCGTGTGCCTGGTCGCGCAGCATCTCCATGTGCTGGACGAAGGACTGCCCGGTGGTGTTGCCGGGGGCGTCTGCGGGCACCTCTCGGAAGATCGAGGCGAGCGCCCCGTTGACGTTTCCGCCATACAGGTCGTGCTCGCTCTGGTAGCCCGCGTTGACCGTGAACCACTCGACGCGCTCGGCGTACAGATCGGCGTCGTCGACGAAGATCGCCGCGGCGACCATGCCGATCACGCCGTACAGATGCTGGTTCCAGAGCCGGTTCGGGGAGTACAGGAACGTGTCGAGCACCGGGTGCACGAGGTTGTCCTCGATGCGCTGCTGGTCCTGGGCGGTCCACCGCAGGTCGTACCCGCCGAGCGAGTCGCTCACCGGCTCGGTGCCCCGCAGCACCTCCGCCGCGATCAGCATGTAGTACAGCGGCACGCCGGTGTGGATGTGGGCGTCGGCGAAGTACGCGTACTTCGCCGGGTCGAGGCTGCTCCAGGTGCGCAGCACATGGAGCGCGTTGGCCCGGTACTGCTCATCGCCGGTCACCACGTACTCGAGCGCCTGGGCCATCGCCCCCAGGCTGTCGCGCAGCGCGCTGGAGCGCATGCCCGCGCTCGCGTACGCGTCGTTCTTCGGGGTGTCGGTACCGGGCTGGGCGTTCTCCGCCCGGAAGTCGCGCGCCGCGTACCGGGTCTGCGACATCGCCTCGTAGTAGCTCGCCCACGGGTCGGCCCCGGCGAGCACCTGCGTGCGCATGTTCTCGAGGTGGTCCGCGGTGAAGCCGAGGCCCGGGTGCGAGAACCCGGCGTCGCTGACGGTGCGGACGATCTCGGGTGGTGGTGGTGGCGCCGCGTGCGCGGCTGCCGGCTGAGCAGCCACGAGGGCACCGCCGAGCACGAGCAGCCCTGCCGTGAAGGCCCCGACCACCTGGTGGAAACGACGTCGTCGTGCGATCTTCATCGATCTCTCTTCTGTGTCTGCGCCGTACGAGACGACGGCGCGGGTGGATGGATAGCGTTTGCCACTTAACGAATGTCACAAAGACGGGGTCCGCGTCAACCCCTGATCAGGAGTGGTTCACGGCGTGAAGCGCAGGCGCGCGGACGCGATGTCGGCGGTCCAGCCACGCCCATCGAGGTCATCGGCGCGTACGCCGACGAAGAGTCCTGTGAACCGCAGGCGCGGGCCGTGGTCGTCCGACAGCGTCCACGCCGGATGCACGCCGGGAACGGCCGTCCACTCCTCCCCGACACCGGCCCAGGCGAATCGGAGTTCCGGCCCGTCCAGCACGGTCCGCAGCCTCAGCGGGCCGTCCGGCACCGCCACAGCAGCCGATCGCGTCGTGGTCGAGCCATCGCGCCGCACGACCCGCAGGTGGCGGCCGTTGTCCCGATCGTGCGTGACTTGCAGCCAGATCCAGCCCGACCTGTCGTACCAGGCGATGGGCCCAGCAGCCTCCCGCGGCGAGCGGGGCTCGGCGTCGACGACGCACTCGAACTCGGCGCGGTGCTCCTCGACGCGGGTGAGGAGCATGGACTGATCGAACACAGATGCGGTGGAGTGCCCGCCCCGCAGCCTCAGCCATCCGGGGCGCGCCGCGAGGTCCGCCACGTCGTGCGGCAGCGGCGCGCGCAGGGTCGTCCAGCGTCGCGAGTCGAGCGCGGTCCCGTCGAACTCGTCGACCCACTCGCGGGCGCCGGGAGCGGCATCCGCGCCCTCATCCGGCGGGGAGCCGAGCACCACCTCGACCGCCGCGTGATGCCCGCCGTCGGCGAGCCGCAGCCAGCCGTCGGCGTCGAACTCGACGCGCTGCAGGCACGTCTCGCGGCCGAGCGTGCTGTAACGCTCGCCGAGGTGCAGCGTCGGGCGGCTCGCCAGGTGCACGAGCAGCCAGTCGCCCTCCGCAGTCTGCACGAGTTCACCGTGACCGGCCTTCTGCAGCGGATGCCCCGGCGCATCTCTCGTCGTCAGCACGGCCTCGCGCGCGTCGCGCTCGTACGGCCCGAGCAGATCGCGCGAGCGTGCGAGCGTGATGCCGTGGTTCCAGCCGGTGCCGCCCGCCGCGATGAGCAGGTAGTACCAGTCGCCGAGGCGATACAGGTTGGGTCCCTCGACGAGTCCGTCTTCGCGGTGGATCACCGTGGCTTCGCCCGTCGTGCGGCGCTCGTCAGGCAAGTACTGCTCGACGACGAGCCCCGAGAACGACGAGTGCTCGGGGCGCTGGTCCCATTGCACACCGACGATCCAGTGAGTGCCGTCGGGGTCGTGGAAGAACGAGAAGTCGAAGCCGCGAGAGCCGAGATGGACCGGCGCGCTCCACGGCCCCGTCACGGCATCGGCGGTCACGAGGTAGTTGTCGATGTCTTTGTCGTCGCCGTCCATCGTCCGCACGATCGAGTAGGCGAGCCAGAACTTTCCCTCGGCGTACGACAGGCTCGGTGCCCACACTCCGCCGGAATCGGGGATGCCCCGCAGGTCGAAACCGTCGTCGAGCGCGTGCCCGATCGTGGACCAGGTGGCGAGATCGGTCGAGTGATGCAGGCGGACGGCAGGGTGGAACTCGAACGTGCTCGTCGCGATGTAGTAGTCGTCGCCCACACGGAGGATCGACGGGTCGGGGTTGAATCCCCGCAGCACGGGGTTGTGGATCACAGCCATGACCGGGTGCTCCTCGCGAGACGACTCAGGACGGGGGTGCGGGCGTGGAGGACGACGGAACAGGCGGAGTGGGGTGGGCGAAGGGCTCGCCCGCGACGAACCGCTCGACCTCGGCGGTCGCCGCCTCGCCGAGGCGTCGCAGCTCGACGCCCATCGAGCCGGCCAGATGCGGCGTGAGGAACACGTTGGGCATCGAGTACAGCGGGTGCCCCGGCTCGAGCACATCGGGCTCGGTCACGTCGAGGACTGCCCGCAGCCGGCCGGCCCGCAGTTCGGCGACCAGCGCGTCCTGGTCGATGAGCCCGCCCCGCGCGGTGTTGATCACCGTGGCGCCCTCGCGCAGCGCCGCGAGCACATCGCGCGAGATCATCCCGATGGTCGCGGGCGTCTCGGGGGCGTGGATCGACAAGATGTCGCTGCGCCGCGCGAGCTCCGCGAGGTCGTCGACGAGCTCGACGCCGAGCGCCGCAGCGGTCGCCGGCGTGGCGTACGGGTCGTACAGCAGCACGGTCACGTCGCTCGCAGCGAGTTTCTCGATCACGAGCGTGCCGATCGCCGAAGCGCCGACGATCCCGACCGTGGTGCGATACAGGCCGGCTCGCGGGGCGGCCACCTCACGGCCAATGAACTGCTGCTCGGCGCTGTACCGGCGCGAGAGCCAGAACACGTGCTTGGCGGCGAGCGTGATCATCGCCTGGGTGAACTCCGCCACGGGGATCGCGTTGGCGGCACGGGCGGTGGAGACATGGATGCCGCGCGCCGATGCCGCCTCGTCCAGGAATCCGATCCCGCCGCCCCAGTGCACGATGGCGCGCAGCGCCGGCAGCGCGTCGAGCTGCTCCGCGCCGAGTCGCACCACACCCCAGCCGGTGAGGAGCAGCTCGACGTGGGCGGCGTCGCAAAGCTCGTCGAGGGAGGTCGCGGCATCCGTCATGTCGACGTCGAGGATCTCGGTCAGGCGCCGCGTCTCCTGCTCGCCGAAGACGAACGGCACCAAGGTGGGGTCCATCAGCAGCGCGGCCTTCATGCTCCCAGCTCCTCGATGCTCCAGGCGTCGCGCCACTCGAGGCGCACCTGCCCCTCGTCGATGCGAAGCGGGAGCCAGACCGCCGCGGACTCCGCGAGGTCGTCGGGCGTCCAGCGGTCGCCTATGTAGACGAACCCGTCGCCGACCGGGATGACGACACTCACCTGGGACTCGAAGGTGTTGGTGCCGGGTGGCGCGATCGGGCGCCAGTCCTCCCACGGCCCCGACAGGCTCGCTGCGCTCGTGTACATGTTGTCGTTCATGCTCCACCCGGTGAGGTCGGAACCGAAGAGCCAGAAGCGGCCGTCGTGGTGCACGAGGGTCGGCGACTCGTAGCCGACGGCAGGGTTCGCCTGCTGCCGAAGCGTAGCCACGACGCTGTCGACACCGAGGTGGTCGTCGCGCAGGCGGTAGATGTGAAGGCCGTGATCACGGTCTTCCGACAGCAGGTAGCCGACGCCGTCATGCTGGAACACGCCGATGTCGCGGCTGAGGTTGCCGAGAGGCCGCTCGCTGCGCGCGTACTCGTACGGCCCCTCCGGGCGATCGGCGATCGCGAATCCCACCCGGGCGTACGCGTAGTCGCCCGTGTCGACGTGCAGGAGCATCACCCACCGTCCGTCGGGCCGCTGCAGCACCTTCGGGCGCTCGACGATGCGGTCCGCGCCGATGTCACCGGCGCCGGCGGTGAGAGCGTTGCCCTCGAACGCCCACGTCGCCAGGTCGGGCGAGGAGTAGCACGCGACGGCCGTGAACCGGTCGCCGGCCGTCTTGTCCTCACCCCACGCGTACCAGCGGTCGCCGACGCGCTGCAGACCGATGCCGTGCAGCTGCGCCGTGCGTCCGCGATCGTCGGCGAACGTGCGGCCGGGCCGGATCGCCGCAGGCTCAGCCACGGCGCACCCGAAGCACGCGCGCGCCGAGCCCCGCCGGCGTCACGAGCGACAGGCCGCCTTCGGCGGGCTGCAGCCGCCATTCGCGACCGTTCACCGAGTCGGCGGCGGGAAACAGCACATCGACCCCGCCGTGCACGCCGGGAAGCTCGAACGCAGCGGGCGAGGCATTCCGATCCCACACGAACAGCAGGTCGCCGTCCGTCGTATGCAGCCCGAGGCATACGGTCGGCGCGTCCCACGCGGGCAGCCCCAGAGGCCAGAACGGCACCGCGTCGGCGAGCTGCTCGCGGAGAACCTTGTGCAGCGCCACCGCCTCGGCGATGCGCGCCCTCTGCTCAGATCGCAGCTCGTCGAGGAAGCCCGACAGGTACAGCCGCCCGCTCAGTCCGCTGACGAGCGTGAACACCGTCTCCTCGTCGCTCATGCCCCGCGCCGGGTACGCCCAGTTGCCGCACTGCTCGGGAAGGATCGACATCGGCGCGGACGCGGCAACCGGCGGGTAGAGCCGGAAGTCCTGCTGGTCGCTGGTCGACTGCAGGTGTGTCACCGCGAGCAGCGCGTAGTCGGCGCGCATCGCCCCCGAGCTGCAGTTCTCGAGGCGCAGTGCGGGGTGCCGCTGCTGCACCCGCTCGAGCCAGTCGCAGAAGGCGCGGGTATGTGCGAGCAGGCCATCCCCCGCGGTCGTGGCGTGATGGTCGGTGCCGGCGCCGGGATTGATGTTGTAGTCCAGCTTGAGATAGCTGATGCCGTACTCGGCGACGAGATGATCGACGGTCGCGTCGAGATGCCCACGAGCGGACGGATGCCGGAAGTCGAGGTGGTAGCGGCGATCCTCCTGCACCCGTCGGCCGAACCTCTGGAAGAACGCCTCGTCGGGCAGGTGAGCCGCGGCCGGGCTGTCGATGCCGACCACCTCCGGCTCGAGCCAGAGGCCTGCCTCCATGCCGCGCGCGCGGATCTCATCGATCACGCGACGCAGCCCCCCCTCGGCGAACCGGCTGGATGCCTCGCGCCACTCGCCGACGGTCGACCACCAGTCACCGATGGTCGGGTCGGCGAACCAGCCTGCGTCGATGCAGAAGACCTCGACACCCGCGTCGGCCGCGCGCCGGATCAGCGGCAGGAGCTGCTCGGTCGTCGGCTGTCCCATGAGGGTGTTCATGAAGTCGTTGTAGACGACCGGGAGCGCCTGGTCGCGCGCGGGGCCACGCAGCCACCGTCGGTAGCGGGTCAACTCGGCGATCGCACCATCGCGCGCGGCGGGCGATGTCGCGATCGCAACCGGCACGACCGCGAAGGTCTCGCCCGGCAGGAGCTCGTGTGCGAACTGGTGCTCGAGGTCGGTCGGGCCGAGCAGCGACAGCACTCCCCCGTCGCGCGTCTGGCTGAGATCGGCGTGCCACCCGGCGCTCGTCTCGATCTGCCATGCCAGCGCCTCACCATCTCCGCGGGTGAGGTACCCGCACGGCACATGCTCACCGCTGGACCAGGCGCCGTGGCTGGTGATCGCCGCGTGGCCGCGCGCATCCTGCCCATGCAACGGCAGCGAGATGTCGGGAAGCAGCTTCCGCAGGGATGTCTCGTGCCAGCGGTTCTCTGCGAGCCACTCACTCGCCGCCGTGCCCCACACGATGTCGTCGAGGTCGCCCTGCGAGCGGCCGAAGCCGATCGTCGCCGACGACACCGCGGTCAGCACGACCGTGGCACGCCCGCCGTTGCGCACCTCGTGCTCGACGCGGACGGCGCTCGTCCCCATCGCGGCGGTGACCGTGGTGCGGACCTGGATCCCGCTCACCGCATCCGTCTGAACGACGACGGCCCGCGATGACTCCGCGTCGGTCGTGACGTCCGAGCCCTGGACACGCAGACGCTCGCCCAGCGCCGATCGCCAGTAGGCCTGACTCGTCCGGGCGCGTTGCTCGACGGCGGTGAACACCTGCACGAGCCCGACACCCGGGCGGCCCGCGTGCGTCGACGTCGGAACGCTCAGCGAAGCCGGCGCATCGGCCGACCAGCGCAGCTCGAACGCGCCGACCCGGGCGCGGAAGTCGGTGGGCACGGACTCCCGGTCCGCGGTGAGAATCGAGGCGATGGTGGAGGAAGCGGCGTCAGTCACGAAGTGTGTCTCGTCTCGTCGATCAGGGGAAGACGCAGAGCGTCATTGCAGATGTGGATGCCGACGCCCAGGAGCGCGGGCAGGAACAGAGCGAGCGGAGGTCCGGCGACCGGCAGCGCGAGGGTCGCGACGCCGAGGCCGATCAGCAGCAGCCAGCTGAGGACCACGTGCGGCCGCCGGGCGATGACCTTGGCCGCCGCGGTCGCCAGCGCGACAGTGCCGTGTTCGCCTTTCGCCTCGGCAGCGAGCGACACCGCGATGAAGAAGGCGAGGGATGCTGCACCGGAGGCCGCGACGAACAGCAGCATCGCGTCGGAGCCGCCGAACAACGCGAAGTCGTACGCGAGCAGCAGCACCACCGCACTCGCGGCGATCGCGGCCCACGCCAGGTGGCGGCATCCGCTCGCGAACGATCTCCAGAACAGACGGCCGGCCCGTGCTTCGCCACGTTCGGCGAGCAGGCGCCGCGTACTTCGCAGCAGCGCGTACATCGCAGGCACGAGGGGTAGGAGGGAGGCTGCTCCGAGCCAGATCGCCAGGTGCGTCGGCTGCCAGCCGACCAGCGCCGCGAACGCGAGCGCCGGACCGAGGCATCCGAGGAACGACACCGACACCAGGAAGTACTGGAAGACCGTGAGCGCCATCCCGGCGACGGGACCGTCGAGTGCGAGGATCGCCCGCATCCGCGCGCCGATGCCGGCCGTGCGCGACGCTGTGTTCGATGCGGTCATCCCTTCACCGCCCCCACCGACATGCCCTTGATGAAGTAGCGCTGGAACGCCGCGAAGATCGCGACGGAGGGGATGATGGCGAGGATCGCGCCGGTGTAGATCAGCTGCCACTGCGACGTGAGCAGGCCCACCATCCGGTTGATGGCGACGTTGATCGTGCCGGCCGACGACGAGTCGAGGAACACCAACGGGATGAAGAAGTCGTTCCACAGGCCGAGCGCCTGGATGATCACGAACGCGGAGGTCACCGGAAGCAGCATCGGGAAGACGATCGACCAGAACGTCCGCAGACGCCCGGCCCCGTCGACGTGCGCAGCCTCCTCCACCTCGATCGGGATGCCCTTGATGAAGCTGCAGTACAGCAGGATGCCGAAGCTCGCCGCCCCGCCGAGGTGGACCAGGATGACGCTCGTGAGCGTGCTGTACAGCCCGACGTCGTCGAAGCCCTTCACGAGAGGGATCATGCGCACCTGGAACGGGATCATCAGACCCGCGATGAACAGGATGTACAGGAACCGAGAGGTCCGTCCGCCGATCCGTTCGATCCCGTAGGCGGCCATCGGCACGATCGCCACCAGAAGCACGACGGTGGCGACCGTGATGATGAGCGTGTTGAGCAGCGCCTCGCCGTAGTCCGTCTGCTGGAACAGCTGGATGTAGTTGTCGAGGGTGAACTGGGTGGGCAGGCCCATGGGGTCCACCGTGATCTCGGCGTATGACCGGAAGGAGTTCAGGAACGCGTAGATCACGGGGCTCGCCACGATCAGCACCAGCACGGCGAGCACAGCCATGACGACGATCTGTCCCGCGGTGAGCTTCTTCGGCTTGGTCCGAAGTCGGCGCGGCGCGCGCTCCGGGGCGACGAGGAGTTCGGTATCGGTGCTCATGCCTGGATCTCCCTCTTGCGCATGTACGCGTTCGCCGCGACGGTGCTGATGATCACCACGAGGAACAGCACGATCGCGGCGGCGCTGCCGAAGCCGGCGCGGTACTCGCCGAACCCGACCTTGTAGATGAAGAACGCCATGGTCTCGCTGACGAAACCTGGCCCGCCGGCGGTGAGGACCATGACCTGATCGAAGATGGTCCAGCCCGCGATCATCGCGAGGGTCATGTTGACGGTGACGGCTCCGGCGAGCATCGGCCACGTGACGTGCCGGAACACCTGGCGACTGTTGGCTCCGTCGATGCGCGCCGCCTCGGTCAGCTCCTGCGGCACGGACTGCAGATTCGCGAGGTAGATGAGCGTCGTGTTGCCGCCGAGCGTGAAGCACGTGATGAAGAGGATGACGCCCACCACGATCGAGCTGTCGCCCAGCCAGTCACGAGCCCACTCGGGGAAGCCGGCGTCGCGCAGGAACGTGTTCACCGCGCCGAAGTTGAAGTTGAGGAGGTATTTCCACACGGTCGCGAGGATGAAGCCGCTCACCAGCGCCGGCAGATAGACGGCGGTGCGGAAGAAGCCCTGCCAGCGACCGACTTTGTCGAGCATGAGCGCGACGCCGAGCGAGATCGCGTTGATGATGACGGCCGAGCCGAGCCCCAGGATCAACGTGTTCTTGACCGCGTTCCAGAACCGGCCGCTCGTCAGGATCTCTTCGTAGTTTCGGGCGCCGATGTACTCGTAGTCGGGGCTGATGCCGTCCCAGTTCGTGAAGCTCAGCTGGAGGGACTGGATCGACGGCACGATCACCATGAGCAGGTAGATGACGAGCGCCGGAGCGACGAAGCCCAGCATGACCCACCGCGCGGAGCGGAACCGCCGCGTGCGGCGCTGCTCGCGTTCGGGCCCGACCGGCACGAACGGCACGTCGTCGGGGGCGCCCTCCGGCGCTCCGTCGAGCGGACCTCCGCCGCTCAAGCGGACGGCGGCGCCCACGACCTGGGTCTGCCCCTGCGAAGCACTTTGATCTGTCATGGAGACCTCCTCGGCTCCCGGTCGCGGTACCCGGGCGGACCCGGGCACCGCGACATCCGGTGTGGATCAGCCTGCGGCGACCGTCTTGTCGAACTCGGCCTGCACCTTGGCGATGGTGTCGTCGATCGACGACTGCCCGTCCTGCATCTCGATCCGCGCCTGGCGGAAGAAGGTGTTGAAGGCGCTGAACGTCGACAGGTCCGAGACGTTCTCGTACCAGACGAGATCCGGGCTCTCGAGCAGGGCGAAATAGTCCTCGGCGCCGGGGATCGAGGTGTTCCGCTCGATCTCGTCGGCCGCCACGATGTTCGGTGCGAGCCAGCCGTTCGCCTCCATGAGGTTGGCGGTGTCGACCTGGTAGAAGAACTCGAGGAACTCGGTCGCCGATGCGTACTGGTCGTCGTCGTCCGCCGCCTGCGACGAGATGGCCAGGCCACCGGCGGTGTCGCCGTTGACGGCGTTCTTCAGCACGTTGATCGAGCCGTCCTCACCCGGGACGATGAACAGGCCGGCGTTGAAGTCCGGATCGACCTTGTTGATGTCGTTCAGGCGCCCGATGCCGGCGGACGACGTCGCCATCACGGCCATGTCGTTCACCAGCAGCGTCGTGGTCTGCGCGTCCGCGGTGGACTGCCAGCCCTCGAGGACGTACTCGTTCGTGATGTCGAGGAGCTCCTGCAGCGGCTCGCGCAGGTCTTCGATCGTGGCGTCGCCGTTCTGGGCAGCCGTCCAGAACCCGCCCTCGTCCCCCCACTCGGCGAAGTACGGCGAGGCGAGCTGCTTCCACAGCTGGTCGCTGGGCCAGACCTCGGCCGCCGCGGTGGCCAGGGGCTCGTCGCCGTTGGCCTTGATGTCCGCGAGGAGGTCCGTGAAGTCGTCGTACGTCTCGGGGACCTCGAGGTCGTTCTCTTCGAAGTAGTCCTTGTTGTAGACGATGTTCAGGCCGATCTCGCCGTTGAGCGCGCTGTACGGCACGGTGTAGACGTTGCCGTCTTCGGCCGAGCCGACCGCCTCCGGCTCGATGAGCTCGGTGACCGACTCGGGGATCGGCGCGAGCTTGCCGGCGTTGATGTAGGTGAGGGTGTCCCGCATGTCGACGACGGCCGGCCAGTTGCCCGTGGCATCCATCGTCTTCAGCGCCGTTGCATAGTCGCTTCCCGCCGGGAGCGGGTCGAGCTGGACGGTCGTCGTCTCGCTCTGCTCGTTGAAGGCTTCGACCACTGCGTCCACGACCGAGTTCCAGGTCTCGTCGCCGGTGGCGTAGAGGAAGCGGATGGTGGTCTTCGGAGCGGTGCCGGCGTCATCGCCGTCGCCTCCCGAGCTGGTACAGCCGGTGAGCGCGAGAGCCGCGACGGCGACACCCGCTGCGCCCGCGAGCCAGGCAGAACGGCGCCGCTGCACCCCTGCCCGCGTCGTTGCGTCGTGCATGTGATCTCCCTTGATTCGTGCCGGAACGATTCCGTCACCGAGAGAGTATCTCAAAGTGGACAACGTTTGCCACTCTTTCTGGAAGCCGCTTTCCTCGCCTCCGCCCCGAACGCCGCGGCACGCACCCGGCGTCAGCGATCGACGGCTGCGATCGCCTCGCCGTGGATGATCGGCGTGCCGCTGAGGCCGACCGTGTCGACGCCGTCGGCAGGCTCGTCCAGCGCCAGAGCGAGCGCCGCTTCGCCGAACTGCTCGAGCGGCACCTCGACCGTGCTGAATCCCGGCAGGACATCGCCCAGCATGGGGACGTGGTCGAATCCGGTCACTTCGATGCCACCGGGCACGGCTACGCCGAGATCGCGCAGACGCGCGATCACACCGACCGCCATCGCGTCGCTCATGGCCGCGATGACGTCGACCTCGCCGAGTCGATGCCGCAACTGGTCCACCGCGCGGTGGCCACCGTCACGAGAGAACTCGGTGTGCACGATGTCGCCCTCGTCCACGGCGAGTCCCCGGTGCGCGAGGCCTTCCACGAAGCCGCCGACGCGCTCGAGCGCCGTGATCTCACCGACCGGACCGGACACGAGCGCGAATCGCCGGCACCCGGCGTCCACCAGCCCTTCCGCCAGCAGGCGGGCGGCGTGCCGATTGTCCACGGTCACGGTGGGAAAGCCGAGTTCGTTGTCGCCGATCACGACGATCTTCGCCCCGTGGTCCCGCAGCACCGCGAGGTGCTCCTTCACCGCCGCCTCGCGCGCCGCATCCGTCGTCCGGCTCGTCGCCATCACCACCGCGAGATGGCGCTCGCCGCGCAGCTGCGTCAAGAGGTCGAGCTCTCGCGTCGGGTCGTCGCGCGTCGTGCGCACGGCGACCGAGATGCCGCGTTCCTCGGCGGCGTGCATGATGCCCGAGATCATGGTCGCCGAGCCGAAGTCGTCGATGTCGGCCACGATGAACGCCACCGTGCGCGCCCGGCCGCCCTTGATGGCCTGAGCCGCCGGGCTCACGGCATAGCCGAGCGTGCGGGCCGCCTCTTCGACGCGTTCGCGCAGCTCCGGCGACCCGCTCTTCTTGCCGCGCACCCCGCCATTGAGCGCACGCGACGCCGCCGGCACCGACACACCGGCCAGGCGCGCGACGTCGGTGAGGGTGGGGGGCTTGGCGGGCTTCGGCATCGACTTCCTCTCACACGGGCGAGCGTGACCAGATAACGCTATCCAACAATGACTCCGAGGCGGACCGGCTCCGAGGACAGGCGCCGGCGAAGGGAGCCCGCGTCACGTCGACGACGCGGGTCGGTGCGCACCAGTCCCATCCACGTCGCGACCATGCGATCGCGCCCACGCCACGATCGCGCGAGCACGCGGGGTCGGCGCGCAGGAGTGCTCCGCCTCCGCCCCGGTCAGTCGTCGTGAGCCGCGCGTTCCAGCTCCGCGGCGGCGTCGGGCACGTAGTTCTCCAGATTGCGGGGCGGTCGCTCGTATCCGCGGGACTGCGGACGGACCGGGATCGCAACCTCCTCACGCGGGACGAGCTCGTAGGGGATGCTCGCCAGCAGGTGGGAGATCATGTTGATCCTGCTGCGGCGCTTGTCGACCGACGGCACCTCGAACCACGGCGCCTCGGGGATGTCGGTGTGCACGAACATCGTGTCTTTCGCGCGGGAGTAGTCCTCCCAGCGGGTGATCGAGAGCACGTCGTTGGGGCTGAGCTTCCAGCGCCGCATCGGATCATCGGCCCGCGAGCGGAATCTCGCCTCCTGCTCATCAGGAGAGACGCTGAACCAGTACTTGAGGAGGATGACCCCGTCCTCTACCAGCATGCGCTCGAAGATCGGCGCCTGGTGGAGGAAGCGGTGATACTCCGCATTCGTGCAGTAGCCCATCACGCGCTCGACGCCGGCGCGGTTGTACCAGGAGCGGTCCATGAGGACGATCTCGCCCGCCGCCGGCAGGTACGGCACGTAGCGCTGGAAGTACCACTGGGTCTTCTCCCGCTCCGTCGGGGTCGGCAGGGCGACCGTGCGGGTGACCCGCGGGTTCAGGTACTCGCCGACCCGCTTGATGGTCGAGCCTTTGCCCGCGGCATCCCGCCCCTCGAAGATCACGACGACCCGCGCGCCGGATGCCTGAACCCAGGCCTGCATGTCGACGAGCTGCGCCTGCAGTCGCCGCAATTCGCGTTCGTAGACCTTCTTCGGCAGGCGCGACTGGCTCATCTCGGTGACAGTACACCCGACGCCTGCGCAGCGAGGAGCGGGTCGCTCAGCGGCGCACGGGATCCGCGTCGCCGCGCTGGAAGGCCTCGACGTCGCGCAGTGAGGGTCCGGCTTCCCAGTCCCCCGGCGTCAGGCAGGCCATCGCGCCGCACGTGTTCGCGCGACGCAGGGTGGCTGCGACCGCGAGACCGGCGAGCATGCCGCTCAGGTAGCCGGCGACGAACGCGTCGCCGGCGCCGACGGTGTCGACGGCGTCGATGCGGAAGCCGGGACCATCGGTGGCGGTTCCGGGCCGGAACACGGTCGCGCCGGCCGCGCCGAGCTTGAGCACGACCTCTGAGGCGACGCCGTCGAGCAGACGACGCGCAGCAGCCTGCGCGCCGACGTCGGGGAACAGCAGCTCGAGCTCCTCTGCACCGCCGAACACGACGTCCGCGGACCGCACCGCCCCCTCGCCCTCTCCGCGTCGACCGCGACGAGACCGCAACCGCCGAGCGGCGGGGCGGAGGTTCGTGCGCGCCCACCTTCCGACCCGCCGACGCCGCCGCGCCCGCGCGCCGCGCGGGCGGCCGTCACGTCGTGAGCGTCGCGCGGATCCCCTCCACGGCGAGCGCGTGGTCCTCCTCGGACGACAGCCCCGACAGCGTCAGCGCGGCGACGACGCCGGCTCCGCGGACCCGGATGGGCACCGAGCCGCCGGTCACCGCGTAGTCGCCGGCTGCCAGCCACCCGACGGCGGTGGGATCGTAGCCCGCGGCGGCCATCCGCGCCGCGAACAGCGCCGAGCTCGTCTCGAACCGGAACACCACCGCGCTCTTGCGCCGGATCCAGTCCTCCTGATCCACGGTCACGCCGGGCAGCGCGCTGCGGAACAGGATCATCCCGTTGACGCGGCGGATGTCGATGGCCACTCCGTGCCCGCGTTCCTCCGCGAGCGCGCGCACCGCGCTGCCCAGCCGCCACGCTTCGTCCGTGCCGAACCGATCCCAGGTGAGCTCGGCCTCCCCCGCTTCCAGCGCTGCGACGAGATCCTGTTCCATCACTCCTCCTTCTCGCCGTCGCCGGCGCGTGCGATCGGGTAGTCCACGTAGGCGAAGCGGGTGCCGTCGGGCGACCAGCTGTTGACGTTGATGGTTCCCTGGCCACCGAACAGCTCGACCGCGACTCGACCCCGGGTCCACGCATCCGTCTGCGAGATGTCATCGACCACCCGGAGCTGTACGGGCAGGTCGGCGGGGTGGCCCTCCGTGCCGACAGGGAAGCTGAGGAACACCGCCCGGGTGCCCGTGGGATCGATGTGCGGGAACCAGTTGACACGTTCGTCGAAGGTCAGCTGCTCGAGGCCCGTGCCATCCGGACGGATGCGGGCGATCTGTGCGTGGCCCGGGGCATCGGTGAACCGCTCGGTGTTGAAGAAGATCCACTCGCCGTCGGGCGCATACTCCGAGCCGTCGTCGGGCCCGCGACCTTCGGTGAGCGCCGCATCCCACGACCCGGCTGCATCGATCACGCGGATGGTGCCGCTGTCCCAGCCGTTGGCGGGGTTCAGCGCCACGTACGCCAGCTGCTCGCCGTCGGGACTGACCCCGTGGAGGAAATGGAAGTGCGCAGCGCCGTCCGGCGTCACCTTCCGCACCGCACCGGTCGTGAGGGACGCCGCGTAGAGGTGGCCGTCGTTGGCCGACACGTAGATCGTGTCGCCGTCAGGCGCGAGCACATGGTCGTTGTTGAGCTCCGGCAGCTTCTCGATCCGCATCGGAGCGGGCGATGCGGAGCCGTCGGCGGGCATGCGCCAGAGGATCCCGTCGCCGTTGAGGATCAGGTCGCCGCCGGCCGTCCAGTTCGGCGCCTCGACGAGAACCTCGCGGTCGACGTGGACCACCGTGCTCTCCCCCGTCGCGAGGTCGTACACGTGGACGCGGGCGACCTGCCCGTCGGCGAGCGTGCGTGCCCAGCCCATCAGCGCGCGCCCAGCTGCCGGCGCGCTTCGTCGATCGTCGCGAGGATCGACACGGTCTCGGCGTGCGTGTGCAGCGGGGACTCCGCGCGGCCTTCCCCGACGTAGCGGGCGAGGGCGGTCGCCTCCCAGGCCAGCCCGTCCATGAGCCCCACCCCGGTCGGGTCACGCCAGACGACGGGCTCTTCGAAGAGATCGTGCGAGCGCAGGGTGATCGCGGTCGGGATGTGGAACGGCCCTTCGATGTCGATCCGCGCGGTCGTGCCGCAGATCGATGCGACGGTCGGCGTGCGCGTGAGGATCGAGGTCATCAGCGTGGA
The DNA here is from genome assembly GCF_057656735.1 of Microbacterium sp. Soil_C_42. Lineage (NCBI taxonomy): Bacteria > Bacillati > Actinomycetota > Actinomycetes > Micrococcales > Microbacteriaceae > Microbacterium > Microbacterium sp. Soil_C_42. The sequence continues at coordinate 32,771 of NZ_JBDGJU010000007.1, read as the reverse complement.
CTGCTCCGTGCCGTGGCCGAGCACCACCGTCGAGGTCGCGTCCACCCCGGACGGGGTCAGCGAGCCGACGGCCGTGATCGATGACGGCTCGCCCAGCACCATCGAGTCGAGCTGGATCGGGTAGATCCCGAGATCCAGCAGTGCTCCGCCCCCCGTGCCAGGCTGGAGCAGCCGGTGACCCGGGTCGTCGGCGAGCGGCTGGCCGTGGTCGGCGATGACGCTGCGGACGTCGCCGAGGATCCCCTCGTCGATCACGCGACGGATCATCCGCGTCTGCGGCAGATACCGCGTCCACATCGCCTCCATGAGGAAGACGCCGGCGGCACGCGCCGCGTCGACCAGCTGCTGCGCGTCAGCGGCGCTTGTGGCGAGCGGCTTCTCCATGAGCACGTGCTTGCCGGCGGCGATCGCGCGCAGTCCGAGCGACAGGTGCTCGCTCTGCGGTGCCGCGACGTAGATCACGTCGACGCCCGGATCGTCGAGCAGCGCGTCGACGCTCGCATGAGCGGTCGGGATGCTGTGGGCCTGGGCGAAGCTCTCGGCCTTGGCCTGGGCGCGGGCGGCGACGGCGACCACCTTCTGCGCGGAGTGCTTCTGCACGGCGGCGACGAAGAACCCCGCGATCCAGCCGGCACCGAGGACGCCCCAGCGCAGCGCCGGTTCGCCCCTCTCGGGATGGAACAGCTCCGGTTCGGGCAGGGCTCTGGGCAGCATCGACACTCCTTCGGTCATCGGCGACGCGTTGACTTTAGCATCGTAAAAGATTTCTCGGCAGTCGGAGAAGTAATCTTTGACAATGTTCAAAACAAGCTGATAGCTTCTCCGGCCATGGCGGTCCACTGACGGATCACCTCCACGAGAAGGGACCAAGGATGTTCCGTTGGAAGGCCACAGCAGCCCTCGCGATCGTCGCTTCGCTCACCCTCGCCGGCTGCGCCGGCGGAGATGGCGCGGACGAGGGCTCGAGAGACTCAGGGCGCGCGGAGAGACTCACGCTGATCGCGATCGCGTCACCCACGAGCTACGACATCGGACAGGGCGCCGAGTACGGCAACCGGAGCGTGTTCTTCCAGGCGGTGTTCGACACCTTGCTGCAGAAGGACGCCGCCGGAGAGATCATTCCTTGGCTGGCGACGGACTGGGAGTACAACGACGACAGCACGGTGCTCACGCTCACCCTGCGCGACGACGTCGAGTTCAGCGACGGCACCGCACTGGATGCCGAGGCCGTGGTGGCCAGCCTCGAGCGCTTCCGTGACGGCACGGCACCGCAGGCGGCGACCTTCGCCGGCAAGGTGTTCGAAGCCGTCGACGCGACGACGGTCACCATCACCCAGCCCGCGCCCGACCCCTCCCTCATCAATCTGCTGTCGATCGCCCCCGGCCTGATCCAAGCCCCGTCCAGTTTCGACGACCCTTCGTCGGCGACCTCCCCCGTCGGTTCGGGCCCGTACGTGCTCGACAGCGCGGCGTCGGTCACGGGAACGACCTACGTCTACACGGCGAATCCGGACTACTGGAACCCCGACGCCGTCCACTACGACAGCCTGACCATCAACGTCATCGACGACCCGACCGCCGCTCTCAACGCGATGAAGGCCGGCGAAGCCAACGGGCTGCCGCTGGTCAACAACGACGCGATCGACGAGGTGTCGGCGTCGGGCTGGGAGGTCGCGTCCAACGAGCTCGACTTCCACGGCCTCATCCTGCTCGATCGGTCCGGGGCGATGGCGCCCGAGCTCGCCGACGTGAGGGTGCGGCAGGCCATCAACATGGCTTTCGACCGCGAGGCACTGCTGGACGTCTTGCAGGCCGGCTACGGAACCCTCACGCAGCAGGTCTTCCCGACGACATCGGTCGGCTACGACGAGGCCCTCGACAGCACCTACGAGTACGACCCCGAAGGCGCCAGGGAGCTCCTTGCCGAAGCGGGCTACCCCGACGGCTTCACCCTCGCCATGATGTCGACTCCGGCGTTCCAGACGACCTTCGACCTCGTCGCGCAGCAGCTCGCCGACATCGGGATTACGGTCGACTACACCGACCCCGGCGTCGGCAACTTCATCACCGACATGCTCGCCCCGAAGTACCCCGCCACCTGGATGTCACTCGAGCAGAACCCCGACTGGCAGCTGATCAACTTCATGATCGCCCCCGAGGCGACCTTCAACCCCTTCCACTCGCAGGACCCGCAGGTCGACGACTACATCTCGACGATCCAGCTGGGCACGCCGGAGGAGGCGGAACAGGCCACGAAGGACCTCAACGCCTACATCACGGATCAGGCGTGGTTCGCGCCCTGGTACCGCAAGCAGGGCAGCTTCGCGCACGACAGCGGCACGGCCGTGGCGATGTGGCCGACCAACTCCTACCCGTCGCTGTTCGGATTCTCCCCTGCGAACTGATCAGCGGCACGACGGCCCCGGCGCGACATCGCGCCGGGGCCGTCGTGTGCGTTCTCGACTCGGCGGTTCTCCGCACAGCGTTCGGGGGGCTCACGCAGACGCGGCGATGCCCTTGCGGAGCGAGGCCAGCTGCGGCACGGACTCGTCGCTCAACCGCACCGCCGGGTCGTCGGCCAGCGACCGCAGCGCCTCGACGGCGCCGGCGAGCAGGGCGACGGCATCGATCCGCTCGTCGAGCAGCGCCTGCAGCTGCACGCCGTCCGACACGGCGATGAGCCGCTGCGCCTCGTCCGCCGGATCGAGATCGGGCGGGATCAGGCCGGCATCCTGCTCCGCGGTGATCCCCTCCGCGATCTGCTGCGCGACGCGCTCGTAGCGCTCGCGGAAGAACGCGTGCGCCTCGTGGTCGGGCGCGACGGCCTCGGCGGCGAACGAGTGCAGCAGGTGCACGAACCCGGGCACATACAGATTGAGACGCACATGCTCGACGAGGAAGTCGAGAGGCCGGTCGGGCACGGCCTCGACGGCGCGCGCAGCCTGGGTGTCGGCATCCCATCTCTCGATGACAGCCTTGAGCAGTCCGTCGCGCGAGCCGAAGTAGTAGACGAGGTGCGCGGCTTCCACGCCGCTCTCGCGCGCGATCTCGCGCAGGCTGAGCCGCCGGAAACCGGCCCTCGCGATGGCGTGCATCGCCGCTGCGAGCATCTCGTCGCGCCGCGCCATGCCCTTCGCATACGACGGTTGCCTCATATGCCCACCCTATGGGCGAAGCGCTGCCGCGTGCGTCTGCGAGACCGGGAGGACCGGCCCCGAGGGTCTTGCGATCGAGGCGAGCCCGGGCAGGAGTGCGGGAGGCCGGCGCATCCAGCCTCCCGCACGGCGTTGCGGCGCAGCATCCGTCATCCGCGCGCGATCAGCCCTTCACGCTTCCCGTGGCAAGGCCCGACTGCCAGTACCGCTGCAGGAACAGGAAGGCGATGATCAGCGGCAGGATCGACACGAACGAGCCGGTGATCACGGTCGAGAACAGCGCCTGCGTACCGCCGCCTGCGGAGGCCGCCGCCTGGAGCTGGGCGAGGCCGACGGTGATCGGATATAGCTCCGAGGAGTTCAGCATGACCAGGGGCAGGAAGTAGTTGTTCCACGTCGCGACGAGCGAGAAGAGGAACACCGTGACGAGCCCCGGTCCGAGGAGGCGGAAGCCGACCTGCCAGAACGTGCGGAACTCGCCAGCTCCGTCGACGCGCGCCGACTCGATGAGCGTGTCGGGGATCGCGTCGGCCGCGTACACGCGCATGAGGTACACCCCGAACGGACTGACGAGCGACGGGATGATGATGGCCCACGGGGTGTCGGTCAGCCCGGCTCGCGCGAACAGCAGGTACGTCGGCAGGGCGAGAGCCGTCAGCGGGATCATGATCGCCCCGAGGGTCGCGCTGAAGAGCACCTTCTTGCCGGGGAACTCGTACTTCGCGAAGGCGTAGCCCGCCATCGCCGACAGCAGCGTCGCGCCGACCGCCGCGGTCACGGAGTACACCACCGTGTTGATGAGCCACCGGGTGAACAGGCCGCCGCGGATCGTGAACAGCGTCTGCAGGTTGTCCCACAGCGACAGCTCGCCTCCGAACCACAGCCCGAAGGTGGAGAACAGCGCGGAGTTGTCCTTCGTCGACGACACGAACAGCCACCACAGCGGCAGCACGAAGTACAGCACGCACAGCCACAGCAGGATCGTCAGCAGCCAGCTGCGCCGGCGGGAGCGACTGTAGGACGTCGACGGGCGGTCGAGCCGCTCCCCGGTGAGCAGCGTGCGGGTCTCGGTGGAGGTCATGCCAGCCCCTTCCGCTCACGGCGCGCGGATCGCTCGGATCCGAGCTGCACGAAGTACGAGACGATCGCGATCACGATTCCGAGCAGGAACGCGAGAGCCGCACCGTAGTTCAGCTCCTGGTTGATGAAGGCGACGTTGAACGCGTAGTAGTTCGGCGTGAAGCCCATGGTGATCGCGTCGGGGGCGATGATGTTGAGCAGATTCGGCTCGGCGAACAGCTGGAACGACCCGATCACCGAGAAGATCACCGTCAGCAGGATCGCCGGGCGGATGGCGGGGATCTTGATGCTCCACGCCAGCCGGAACTGGCCCGCCCCGTCGATCTCGGCCGCCTCGTACAGCTCACCCGGGATCGCGCGCAGGGCGGCGTACATGATGATCATGTTGTAGCCGACGAACTCCCACGTGACGATGTTCATCATCGAGCCGAGGATGTTCTCGGCCGACAGGAAGTCGGGGGTGCCGAGTCCCAGTGCCCGCGCCATCTGGGCGATCGGACCGAAGTCCGGGCCGTACAGGTAGCCCCACATCAGCGTCGCCACGACCGCCGGAACGGCGTACGGCATGAAGATCAGCAGCCGGATGCCCTTCGATCCCCGCGCCAGGAACGTGTCGAGCGCGAGCGCGAAGAACAGGGCGAGGCCGAGCATGATCGGCACCTGCACGATGAAGAACAGCGCCACCCGGCCGAGGCCGGCCCAGAACTGCGGATCGGTCAGCGCCCGGACGTAGTTGTTCAGGCCCGCGAACACCTCGCCGCCGATGAGCTTGCTCTCGAACAGGCTCAGGTACCCCGCGTAGACGAGCGGGATGACGAGCATCGTGATGAACACGACGAAGAACGGCAGCAGGAACAGATAGGCGGCGCGGTACTGCTTGCGTTTGGCGGGGCTCGTGCGCCGCTTCTTCTCGGGCACTGCGGGACGCGCGGCCGGCAGTGCGGATGCGTTCGCCACGGGGTCTCCTTTCGAATGGATGCTGTGGGACCGCCCGATCGCACCACGGAGGCGGTGCGATCGGCCGAGGCGAAGGGTGCCCGCGCCGGGCGGGCACCCTTCGGGCTCACTCGACGGTGAAGCCCTGGTCCTCTGCGTACGTGACGAGCTGGTCCTGCCAGGTGTCGAGGGCGGCGCTGATGTCGCCCTTCTCCGCGATCACCGTGCCCATGGTCTCTTCATAGGTGGAGTACACGTAGTCCATGAAGGGGAGCCACTGGAAGTCGGTGTCGACGGTCGTGGAGATCTCCGCGAACAGCTTGTTCACCTGCTGGCCGCCGTAGAACTCCGACTCCTGGTCGGCGAATGCCGGGTCTTCGAGGACCGACACCTGCGGCGGGTAGAGGAACTGCTCGGTCGCGAGCATCATCGCCGACTCCTTGTCGTTGTTGATGAACTTCGCGAGCTCGTACGCGGCGATCGGATTCTCACTCGACGCGAGCACCGCGTCCGACGAGCCGCCCCAGTTGCCCGAGACCTCCTCGCCGGCGCTCCACTGCGGCAGCGGCGCCGCGCGCCACAGCCCAGAGGTGTCGGCGGCCGTCCCCTGAAGGAAGATCGGGCCCCACGCGGCGGTCAGCCATCCGGCGTACTTGCCGCTGGCCAGGCCCTGGTACCAGTTGTCGTTGAAGTCGACGTCGGTCGAGATGAGGTCGTCCTGGATCAGGCCGGTCCAGTAGTCGGCGACCTTCTTCGCGTCGTCGCTGTTGACGTCGATCGTCACGGTCTCCTCACCGTCGTAGCCGAACGGCTTGACGCCCGCCTGCCAGAAGAACCCGATCATCTGCCCGGCCTGCGTCGCGCCGAGGTTCGAGATGTACGAGCCCGTGGTGTCTTTGACGGCCTTCGCGGCGGTCGCGTAGTCGTCCCACGTGGCCGGAGCCTCGGTGATGCCCGCCGCCGAGAGGATGTCCTCGCGGTACAGGTTGCCCATCGGCCCCACGTCCTGCGGGATCGCCCACACCTCATCCCCCGGCGACACCTGGTTCCACGCCCAGCCGACGTAGTCGTCTGCGAGGTCGTCCGCGCCGTACGGGGTGAGGTCGAGGAGCGACTCGGGAAGCACGAACGACGGGATGTACTGGTACTCGATCTGCGCGACATCCGGGGCGCCCTCGCCCGCCTCGATCGCGCTGCGGAGCTTCTGGTAGTGGGCCAGGCCCTGGCCGACGTTCTCGACCTTCACCGAGATGTCGGGGTATTTCTCCTCGAAGAGATCGACCTCGTTCTGGATGTCGGGAACCCAGGTCCAGAAGGTGAGCTCCGTCGGGGTGCTCATCGCCTCGTCGATCTGATCCTGCGTGATCGGGCCCTGCTCGCCGCCGCCGTCGTTGCCGCTCGGGGCGCAGCCCGTGAGGAGCACCGCGACCGTGGCCGCGCCCACGGTCAGCGTCGCTGCTGTTCTGCGTGCCTTCTTCATGATTGCTCTTTCTTCTCGGTGGGATCGCGTGATCCCTTGGGTGCTCACCTTCCGATGAGGCAGCGTGTCGACCACGCCGGAAGGGAGATCTCGGTGCCGGCGGAGAGCTCCTCCGCCGTGACGGCGTCCGCGAGGTCGACGGCGGGCGTGAACGCCTGCGGTTCGCCGCTCCAGTTGAAGACGAACCACGCACGGCGGCCGTCCGGGAGCGCGCCCGAGCTCACCGTGACCGGAAGCGCCCGTTCCGGGGCGATCGCGTCGGCGACGGTCGTCGGCACGGCCCAGCGCACGAGGTCGGCCGCCAGTGCGGCGGAGGGGACCGTGCCGACCACGGTGATGCGCCCATCGCCGTGCTCCCGGCTCGTCACCGCCGCGAAGTCGCCGAAGCGCGGGTGCACGTAGCGCACGACGGTGTCGGCATCGGCCGGCACAAGCCCGTCCGCCCACAGGGTCGCCGCCGCGGCATCCGACAGAGCGAGGTCTCCCGACGACGATGTGACCGGCAGCGGGTCGCGCAGGTTCGAGAACTCCTCGTAGCTCACGCCCGCAGCATCCGTCAGCCGCGCCGGAGCCACGCTGACGCGCGCCCGCGCTTCCTCGTCGCCGTAGCCGGTGCGGATGCCGACGATGAGGTGGCCGCCGGCGGCGGCGTACTCGCGCAGCAGGTCGAGCTGGGCGTCGGTCGCGACGTAGAAGCCGGCCGCGATGAGCACGGGGAACCGTGCGGCCAGATCCTTCGCGCCCCAGGAGAGCGCCTGATCGGGATGCAGCACCCGCGCCTGTGCGCCGCCGTCGATGACACCGCGGTAGTACGCGTCGAAGATGCGCGTGTAGCTGGTGCGATCGGGCTGTCCCGTCGCCGTGGGGAAGGTCGGGAAGAACTCCAGGGCGAAGCGCGAGTCGTTCGACCACAGGATCGCCACGTCGGCATCGGGCTCGTAGCCGTCGAGGAGGTCGCCGATGGCGGCGAAGTCCGCACCGACGGCCGCGAGCTCACGGTAGACGCGACCCGGCTCGAGACTGTGGGGAAGGATGCCGCCCCAGTAGGTCTCCGTGCCGTACGGCAGCGTGTGCCAGTGCCAGTACTCGATCATCGCCGCCCCGCGCGAGACGAACGCGAACGCCGCCTGCGCCAGCTGCCCGGGATAGGGCGGGAGGTTGAACTCCGACCCGCCGATGGACTGGGCGTCGGTCTCGGTCACGAGGAAGCGGGCCTGGTTCGACGAGAACAAGCGGTCGGCCTGGCGGAACATCGCGGGGACGCCGCTCGTCGTCCACGGCGTGACCGGAGCCAGATCCATCGTCGCGTCGAGGTGGTCCTGCATCGCGTAGTACGGGTTGCCCGCCGTGACGTCGAGCGCCTCGACGAGCTTCTCGTCATCGAGCGCCGGGCGCGGATACGCGATGCACGTCGTCACGAACTGCCCGGGGGTCGAGTACTCGCGCACGATCTCGGCCTGCCACGAGATGAACTCCGTCGTGAGCTCGGCCTGGTAGCGACGCCACGCGAGGTCGTACTGCGGCAGCGAGTTGCCGTCGGGCGTCCACAGGTCCGACCAGTCCGACAGCCGGTGCGACCAGTAGGTGAGCCCCCACTCGCGGTTGAGCGTCTCGACGTCGCCGTACCGGGCCGCGAGCCGGCGCACGAACCGCTGGAACGAGCCGCGGTTGTGGAAGAGCACCATGCCGGGCTCGTTGTCGACCTGGTAGCCGATCACCGCCGGGTGCGACGCGTACCGGCCGACGACGGCGCGGATGACGCGCTCGGCGTGGAAGCGGAAGGCCGGGTGCGAGTAGTCGACCTCCTGGCGAGCGCCCCACGGCATCGGCTCGCCGGTGCGGATGTCGGCGGCGATCTCGGGGTAGGCGGTCTGCAGCCACGGCGGAACGGCGTACGTCGGGGTGCCGAGCACCACGGCGATGCCACGGGCGTGCGCGCCGTCGAGCACCGGCTGCAGCCACTCCAGATCGAACTCGCCGTCGCGGGGCTCCCACGTCGACCACACCGACTCGCCCACCCGGATGACCGTGAACCCGGCCTGCTTCATCAGGTCGAGGTCTTGATCGACGCGGTCGCTCTGGTGGTACTCCGCGTAGTACGCGGCGCCGAAGAGGATGCCGGATCGGTCGAGATGCATCGGGGACTCCGTTGTCGTCAAGAGGGTGTTCGATGTTTCCGAAAACATCAGGGCGGAGTTAGTATGTTTCCGATAACAACGCGCTGTCAAGGGACAATCGGGAATCGTGAGCAAAGAGACCCCGCCGCAACTGGGGACGCCTGCGACGTCGGCGCGCGCCGCGACGATCTACGACGTCGCACAGGCGGCCGGCGTGTCGCACCAGACGGTCAGCCGATTCCTCACCGGCTACCCGGGCATCCGCCCCGAGACGAAGGCGCGCGTCGAGGCAGCACTCGTCGAGCTCGAGTACCAGCCGAACCTGTCCGCACGCAGCCTGAAGTCTGGGCGGTCCCACCGGATCGGCGCTCTCGTCCACGACGAGTCCGAGACGGGCCCCAGTCTCACAGCCCACGGCGCGACCATGGAAGCACGCGAGGCGGGCTACGTGCTCGACGTCATCTCCCTCGACGCCCACGACCGCGACTCGATCGCGAAGTCGCTCGCACTGATCGGGCCGAACACCCTCGCCGGGGTCCTCGCCCTCGCGTCGACCGACGAGATGGTCCACGCGTTCGAGGCCGCGCACTTCACGATGCCCACCTACGTCCACAGCGAGGCCGACGACACCCGCCTGGCGAAGACCGACGTCTCCCGCGTCGGCATGCCGGCCCTCATCGCCTACCTCCGCGACCTCGGGCACCGCAGACTCGCCCACGTGGCCGGGCCGGCGAACTGGTCCGCGGGCCGCAATCGGGCGCGCGCGTTCGCCGCGGCGGTCGAGGACCTCGGCCTCGTCCACGCCGGCGAGCTCACCGGCGACTGGTCCGCCCGATCGGGCTACGACGCCATCGCCGGCCTCGCGGATCTCCCCGACGCGACCGCGTACGTCGTGGCGAACGACCAGATGGCCATCGGCACCATCCTCGCCCTCAAGCGACGCGGTCTCCGTGTTCCCGCCGACGTCAGCGTGGTGGGCGTCGACGACCTCCCCGAGTCGGCCTACATCGATCCCCCGCTCACCACCCTGCGGGTCGACCACGTCGCGCGCGGCCGCGAAGCGGTCGCCTCCCTCATCGGCCAGATCGAGGGGGTTCCGGCGCGCCCCGTGCCCATCGACATCCCGCACGTCGTGGTGCGAGAATCCTCCGGCCCGGCCCCGGCCCCGGCCCGCTGACGCGAGCACAGAAACGGAGAGAATGCGCGACACGCCGCGGCGAGGCATCCGTCGCCGGCGTGTCGCCGAAATCCTCCGACCCTGTGCACCCGCGCCGGGCTCTCCTGATGTTCCGCAGTCGCTTTCGGCGGCCTTTCGGACGCTCCGACCGCCAAAGGTGACTGCGGAGCAGAAGAGTGGCCTCGCGGGGATGCTGCGAGAGATCGCGACGGCGAGGCCGCGCACGGTCCCGTCGAGCTCATCGAGGTGCCGATCCGGTTCCTCGCGATCCGGTCGCGCTGAATCGGACGGGCGACGGATGCTGCGCCCCTGTCGCATGTCGGACGCCGGTGGTTGGCTGGCGCCCATGAAGATCGTGACCTCTGCCGACGGAACCCCCATCGCCTACGACGAGAGCGGTGACGGACCCACCGTCGTGATCGTGAACGGCGCCATGTCGACGGCCGCCGATGCGGCGGGACTCGCGACGGCCCTGGCGGATGCCGGCTTCCGGGCGATCACGTGGGACCGCCGCGCGCGCGGCTCGAGCGGAGACGCGCGGGACTCCGCGCCCGAGCAAGAGGTCGAAGACCTGGCCGCGGTGATCGACGGGGCCGGGGGCGATGCGGCCGTGCTCGGGCACTCGTCGGGCGCGGTGCTGGCGCTGTTCGCCGCATCCCGCGGGGTTCCGGTGCAGGCGCTGTTCCTGTCGGAGCCGCCGCTGCGGTTCGGCGCCGACGAGCCGGCCGACGACCTCGCCGAGCGCCTGCAGGCCCTCGTCGACGACGGCCGCGCCGACGACGCGATCGTGACCTTCCAGCTCGAGGGCGTCGGCCTGCCGCGCGAGATGGTCGAGCAGATCCGGGCGAGCGACCAGTTCGCGGGCCTCGTCCCGCTCGCGCAGTCCACGGTGTACGACACCAACCTCGTGCGCGCCGCGTCGACGCCGAGCGCAGAGATGCTCTCGGTCTCAGCCCCGGTCACCGTGCTGCGCGGAGCCCAGACCTTTCCGATGCTGACCACCGCCGCCGACCGCCTGGCCGACGAGATCGACGGCGCCGAGCTCGTCGTCGTCCCCGAGTCGGTCATGCACCGCCCCGACCCGGGTGCGACGGCGCGTGTCCTGGCCGAACGCCTCCTTCCCGGGGGTTGAGCGAGCGACCCTCACGTGTCGCGGACGCCGCCTCCCGTCGTCGAGCGAGCGAGGGACGCGGTCGTTGAGCGAGCTTGCGAGTCGACACGCAGAGGCGAAACCCCCCGAGCGCGGCGCAGACGTCGACCCCGCCCCTCACGCCACGACCATCACGCCGCGAGGCGGCGCCGCTCGGCCAGGCTCTCGATCGCCAGGCGGTACTCGTCGATCATCCGGCCGCGCGACAGGCTCGGGCGGGCGGCGAGCGCGGCATCGCGGTGGCTCGCCCGATCGTGCAGCACGGCCTCCCAGGCGGCGGCGATGGCGTCGGGATCGCGCGGTGTCACGAGCCCGAACCCTTCGACGCTCTGCGCCGCGTCGCCGACGTCGGTGGTGACCGGCGTCGCGCCCGACGCCGCCCCCTCGAGCAGGCACAGCGGCGATGCTTCCCCGAACGCACTCGTGAGCGCGACGATGTCGGCGATCCGGTACAGCGCCGGCATGTCGCCGCGGATGCCCAGGGCGTGCACGCGCCCGGGCGGGGCCGCAGCATCCGTCATCAGCGAAGCGAAGCCCGCGTTGTCAGGGGTCATGCCCGCGCCGCACAGCACGTAGTGCGCATCCGGCCGCGCTGCGGCGTGGCGCGCGGCCGCGCGGAGGAACAGCCCCGGGTCCTTCATCGCATCGAACCGGGCGGCGAGGAGCACCACGGGAGCATCGAGCGGGATGCCGAGGCTCACGCGCAGCGCGCTGCTCTCGACGTCGTCGGCGGCCGGACCGAACACGTCGATGTCGATGCCGTTCGGCACGACCCGCCGATCGAGGCCGAAGGGCAGGTGCTGTGCGTAGGCCTCGTCAGTCGAGCGCGCGCACGAGATCGTGGCGGTGAGCAGCCCGGTCTCGGCCGCCTCGCGGAGCCATCCGAGCGCCGGTCCGGAGTGGGTCGGATCCGAGCGGTGGAGGCAGGCGGCGACGGGTACCGACGGCATCAGCCCGTGGGCGCGCAACGCCAGCAGCAGACCGAGCGGCTGCTCCTTGAGCGAGAGCACGACATCCGCCTGCGAGATCGCCTCGGCGGCGCGGTGCAGGTCGAGCTCGCGGAACGAGGATGGGTCCATCGGATCCGCGCCGGCCGTGCCGCCCAGCGCAGTGATCTCGACGCCCGCCGCGGCGAGCCGCCGGTAGCGAGGGTCGTCGTGGGCGAACTGGACGGTGGCGTCCCGGCGCGCCTGCGCCGACAGCGACAGCGCCGCATGGGCCTGCTCGCCACCGGCGTGGAGCCCGGCGACGACGTCGGAGTGAAGGATCCTCGCCCCGCCGGCGAAGAAGCCTTCGTACAAGGACAGCACGCGAAGGGTCATGTGGCACCTCTCGGGTGGAGGGACGACGGACGGATCGGATGCCGGAAACCTTCGTTCCGGCCGGTCACTGTCGGCGCCGGTGCCGGTCGATCCATCGTCGGGGCCGCGCGCCTCGATGTCGATGAACAGCCGGGGTGCATCGGGTGAACGCTCGACGCACGCGGGGTCTTCGAGTTGCGCGTCTGTGCGCTCCCCCTCGTCCATATCGCGTGCTCTCACCGAGATCACGCGATATGGACGCGAACAACGCGTGCTCTCGGTGAGAGCACGCGATGTGAACGCTCGCGGCGGCGGCCCGGCGCACCGCGGCGCCCCAGGGCGGGCGGCTCAGGGCTGGCGGGTCAGCGCGGGCGGCTCGCCGCCATCCGGCCGTCGGGGTCGAGCCGGGCGAGCACGGCGGCGGTGATCTCCCGCAGCTGCTCCGCCTGCTCGGGCGTGATCACGTCGAGCAGCAGGGAGCGCACGGTCTCGACATGGCCCGGTGTCGCCTGGAGCACCTTGCGGCGGCCGTCCGCGGTGATGACGGCGTCGGTCGCGCGAGCGTCGGAGGCGTTGCGCTCCCGTCGCACGAGGCCGCGCGCCTCGAGCCGCGAGATCACGTGCGACAGACGCGGCAGCGTCGCGTTCGTCATCGACGCGAGCTCCTTCATCTGGAGGCGGTGGTCGTCGGCGTTCGACAGCATCGACAGCGCGAAGTAGTCGAAGTGCGTGAGGTCCTCGTCACGCAGGAGCTGGGCGTCGAGTTCGCGTGGGAGCAGTTCGAGGAGTGCGGCGAACGGCACCCAGGTGTCTTGCTCGTCGCCCGTGTAGAACCGCGGCCTGTTCATTCTCCGATTCTAGGAATACTTGTGGCGACAAGCGAGTTGTCTTCCCTCAGATGCTTGAAGCTACAAGCAATTCGTCCGACAGGAGAAGAACAGCCATGACCACGATCACGATCTTCGGTAACGGCAACATGGGCCAGGCCATCAGCGGTGTGCTCGCCCGCGGCGGCGCCGACATCCAGCACATCGGCAGCGCCGACACCGGCGCCACCGTGAACGGCGACATCGTCGTGCTCGCCGTTCCCTACCCGGCGCTCGCGCAGATCGCCACCGCCTACGGCCCGCAGCTCGCCGGCAAGACGGTCGTCGACATCACGAACCCGCTCGATTTCTCGACCTTCGACGCCCTCGTCGTGCCCGCCGGCAGCTCGGCGGCCGCGGAACTGCAGTCCGCGCTCCCCGAGGCGAAGGTGCTCAAGGCCTTCAACACCAACTTCGCGGCGACGCTCGTGAGCGGGCGCGAGGGCGACGCCACCACCACGGTGCTCGTGGCGGGCGACGACGCCGACGCCAAGGCCGGCCTCATCGCCGCCATCACCGCGGGCGGACTCGTGGCCGTCGACGCCGGCACACTGTCCCGCGCCCACGAGCTCGAGTCGATCGGCTTCCTCCAGCTGACCCTCGCCGTGGGCGAGCAGATCGGCTGGACCGGCGGCCTCGCGCTCGTGCGCTGACCCCAGCCCAGCGAAGCGAGGGCCCGACACCCGCTCCTAGGCGATGCGCGTCCCCGCCGGCAGACGGCCGGCGGGGGTGCGTGTCCGCGCCCACGCCCACCACATCAGACCCGCCGCAAGCAGCAGCTGCAGCGTCATGCCGACGAACCAGCTCGGCGTCGACTGGTCGACGACCTCCGCCGGCGTGCGCTGGTCGCCCTCGGACCCGGGTGTGCAGTCGTCCCAGCGCTGCTCGAGCTCGGGCGGCTGCTGAGCCGCCCGCACGCCGAACTTGATCTGGCCGAACAGGTCGTTCGGGTTGCCGTACTCGTCGTACTGCGTCGGCGTCGCGTCGGCGAGGATCACGAACGGATTCGCGGCGAGCAGCCACCACACCCGGTCGAGCCGCGGGACTTCGTGCGTCGACGTCTCCCACTCACCGCACCGCACCTCGATGTCGTCGTCGCAGGGGTTCTCGTCGCTGGGCGTCTCGCCGGGCAGGCACGGGTAGCCGTCGCCCGTGTACTGGTCGTACTCGATCGAGCGGAAGTGGCTCGTCACCTCGGAGCGCATCGTCATGCCGACGAGTGCGAACGCGATGAGCGTGCCGACGACGAGCGCCGCGACCACGAGATACGTCGTCGCGACCGAGAACAGGGGACGCGACAGGATGCCGCTGAGGGCCACCCCGATGGCCGAGATGATGCCGACCTCGAAGACGAGCACCAGCAGCGACACCGTGATCGTCGCCGGTGCTCCCCCGCCCCCGAGGATCGCGATCACGAGGAAGGGCACCGACACCGCGACGAACGCGAGGCCCGTGACCCAGGCGGCGAGGAACTTGCCGATCAGGATCTCGAGGGTGCTCGCCAGCGTGACCTGGACGGGTGCGAGGGTCGCGGCGTCCCGGTCGCCGTTGATCGCGTTGCCGCTCAGCGTGGGCGAGACGAGCACGACCAGCAGCAGGGTGATGTAGACGATCGTGGAGTAGATCGCCCCACCGGGGCGGTACGCCGACCCCCACGCGAGGAACGAGAGCCCGGTCACGATCGCGAGCAGCACGGCGAAGACGCCGAGCAGCACGTACCAGGCGATGCTGCGGGTGCGCTGCGTCAGCTCGAGGCCGACGATGGTGCCGAGTCGCTGACCGCTCACGACGTCGCCTCGCTCTCGTCCTCGGCCGGTGCCGGAGGCTCGGACGACGGCGGTGGGGCCTGGGGCGGTCGTCCGTCGCCGAGGTCGAGGAACGTGCGCTCGAGGGCGCCCTGCGCCGCCGCGAACTCCACCACGTCGAGTCCGGCGCCGACGAGGTCGCGCAGCGCCACGGCCGCGGCATCCTCCGATTCGAACGACACCACGACGTCGCGGCGGTCGACACCGAGGTTCTCTGCCGGAATCCGCAGTGCGCCCGCCACCTGCGCGACGGCGACGGATGCCTCGGCCCCCGCCAGCCGCACCCGCCAAGGGCGCGCACGGCGCGAGGCCGCCTCGACGCGGGCGGGGTCGACGGTCACGCCGGCCATGAGGAAGACGGCGTCATCGACGACCTCTTCGAGTTCGGACAGGATGTGGCTCGACACCAGCACGGTGCGCCCCTCGGCGGCGAACCGCCGCAGCAGCAGCCGCAGGTCGATGCGGGCCTGCGGGTCCAGACCCGAGGCCGGCTCGTCGAGCAGCAGCACGCGCGGGTCGTGCACGAGGGCCCTCGCGAGTCCGAGGCGCTGCTTCTGCCCGCGGGACAGCACGCGGGCGGGGGCGTCGGCGAGGTCGATCAAGCCGACTTCGCCCAAGAGGGCGTCGGCGCGCACGGATGCCTCGGCCCGCGGCATCCCGTACAGCCTCGCGGTGACCGCCAGCGTCTCGCGGGACGTGAGCGAGTTCCAGGCGCCGAGCGCGTCGGGCATCCAGCCGAGCAGCGCCCGGGCCGCCTGCGGGTCGGTGACGGGGTCGACGCCGTCGATGCGGATCGATCCGGCGTCGGGCGCCAGCAGCGACGCGAGCATCAGCAGCAGCGTGGTCTTGCCCGAGCCGTTCGGGCCGACGAGGCCGGTGACCCGGCCGGCGTGAGCCCTCAGGGTGACGTTGCGGACGGCCTGCACCTCGCCGAACGCGCGCCGCACGCCCTGCACGACGATGCCGGGCTCGGCGGGGATTCCGGGGGCCTGAGGGGCCGGACTCGGCATGCTCACGCGCCCCACCCTAGCGACCCGGCGTCGGCGCGCCGAGCCTTGAAGAGACTTCGAGTGTCAAGTCGCGCGGCATCCCGTCGACGAGCCCGCGAGTCGTCCCGCACGATCCCACCCTCGCGCCGCGGCGACGAGCTCAGGCGCGGAAGAACTCCACGCCGAGGTCGGGGTGGTCGACGAAGACGCCGTCGACGCCGGCCTCGCGGATGACCGCCCACTCGGACTCCCATTCGCCGAACGCGGCCGGGCCGCCGCGCGTGCGGAACTGTCCGATCAGGAACCGGTTCTCGGGACGGCACGTCCACGTGAACACGCGCAGCCCGCGGTCGTGCGCGTCGGCGACCACGCCCGACGGGCCGGCGGTGCGCCCGAGCCGGTCGGGGCGGAGGATGGTGCGCTTGTCGACGCTGATCCCGTCCACGCGCCCGACGAGCCCGTCGAGCCCCTCGGGTGCGGCGGTCTGCCGGTACGTCAGCGACGCCTTGCCGTGTGCGCTGAAGAGGTCGAACGGACGCCCCGCGTCCTCGAGCAGATACACGTACGACCCGCGGATGCCGCGTTCCTGAAGCGCGAACAGCACGGTCGACTCGAACGACTCGATGGTGAGCGGCAGCGCGCCCGACGCCCAGCCCGCCTCGCGGAGCTCGGCGTCGACGAGCGCCGCGACATCCCACCCGATCGACGCGAAGTACGTCGCGTGCTTGATCTCGAGCACGACGCCGATCTCGCGGCCGAACTCGAGCGAGGCGTCGCGCGCCGCGTCGAGCACGTCACGCAGCCGCAGCACCGGCTGCTCGTCGTCGAAGCTCGCGCTCGTGGGCCGCACGTCCGCGATCCGTTCGCGGCATCGCAGCGTCGACAGCTCGTCCCACGTGAAGTCCTCGGTGAACCAGCCGGTCAGCTCGGCGCCGTCCACGTACTTCGTCGCGTGACGGTCCGCGAACTCGGGGCGGGCCGCCACGTCGGTCGTCCCCGAGATCTCGTTCTCGTGGCGCACGACGAGCACACCGTCCTTCGACACCACGACGTCGGGCTCGACCGCGTCGACGCCCATCTGGAAGGCCAGCGCGTACGACGAGCGCGAGTGCTCGGGCCGGTAGCCGGGCGCACCGCGGTGTCCGATCACGAGGGGATGACGACGGGGCACCGTTTCAGCGTAACCAGGAGCGCCCGAGACGCCCGGGGGCATGGGACCGTTCATAGTCCTCTCACAGCACGAACCCGTGCCCGGTCACGGCCCGTCGGATAGTGTTGATCAACAGCATCGTGCTGGGATTCCCTTGACATTGGAGTGTGAGAGCAGTGGCCCTCAACAACCCCGCGTTCAACAACCCGGCCTTCCAGGACCCGAAGGCCGTTCAGACCTACCCCGGCGGTTCGCAGGCGGCGAACCTGGGCGGGCAGTCGCAGTTCGCGACGGCGCAGCGCGCCGGAACGGATGCTGCGGCCCAGGCGCAGCTCGAAGGCATGTACGCGGCACCGTCCGCAGGTGCCGTCGAGACGGGCCGCATGTCGTACGAAGACACCATCTGGAAGACCGTCGGCCTCTTCGCGATCCTCCTCGTCACCGCGGCCGTCGGCTGGGTGTGGACGATGGCGGGCGTGACGCCGGCGAACCCCGACCCGTCGATCCTCCCCTGGATGATCGGTGCGCTCGGCGGCTTCGTTCTCTCGCTCGCGGTGATCTTCACGTCGCGCAAGAAGATCCGCCCGGGACTGATCTTCGGCTACGCCGCCTTCGAGGGTCTCTTCGTCGGCGCGATCTCGGCCTTCTTCGAGTTCCTGTGGCCCGGCATCGTCGTGCAGGCGACGCTCGCCACCTTCGCCGTCGTCGGCGTCACCCTCGCCCTGTTCGCCAGCGGGAAGATCCGCGCGTCGAAGCGGGCCACCAAGGTCTTCATGATCGCGATGATCGGCTACCTGGTGTTCTCGCTGATCAACATCTTCCTGATGCTCTTCAACGTGCCGATCGCCGGTGGCGCGTTCGGCATGCTGAGCAACGAGAGCCCGCTCTTCGGTATCCCGTGGGGTGTCCTCATCGGCGTCTTCGTCGTCATCATGGCGGCCTACTCGCTCGTGCTCGACTTCGACCAGATCCAGCAGGGCGTGCGCAACGGCGCTCCCCGCCAGTTCGGCTGGCTCGGCGCGTTCGGCATCATGGTGACCGTCGTCTGGCTGTACCTCGAGATCCTGCGCATCCTCGCGATCGCGCGCGGCAACAACTGACGCCCCGCGCTTCGCTTCGGTTCGAAGAGGCCGCCCGGATCTCCCGGGCGGCCTCTTCGCGTTCCCGGGCCTCCTGCGGGTAACCTGCGCTGAGACAGGGGGGAGGAGCGATGAAGCGCGGATCGAACATGCCCGCGGTGGGTACCTACAACCAGACCCTCGTGCTCGACCTGATCCGGCGCTCGCCCTCCGGGCTCAGCCGCATCGAGCTCGCGGCGCGCACCGGGCTGTCGGCGCAGACCCTGGGCAACGTCGCCCGCCGGCTCGCCGGCGAAGGGTTCGTCGTCGAAGGCGACCCGGTCGTGGCGGGCCGCGGAAAGCCCCGCACGCCGCTGCAGCTCAACCGGACGGCGCGGTATGCCGTCGGCATCCATCTCGATCCCTCCGTCGACACGTTCGTCGTCGTCGATCTCTCGGGCGGCGTCGTCGCCCACATGGAGCGACCGCCTGCCGCCGATACCGAGTCCGACGCGCTGATCGCTGCGCTGGCCCGCGACTCGAACGCTCTGCTGCAGTCTGCCGAGGTGCCTCTCGATCGCGTGCTGGGCATCGGCGTCGCCGCCCCGGGGCCGATCGACCACGATGCCGGGACCGTGCTGACGCCGCCGCTGCTGCCGAGCTGGCACCACACACGCCTGCGCCAGCTGCTCGCCCGGGCCACCGACTATCCGGTGGTCGTCGAGAAGGACGTCGTGGCGGCCATGGTCGGCGAGCTTTGGGCCGACGCGGACCATGCGCTCGATGACGCCGCGCTCGTGTACTACGGCGCAGGGATCGGCCTCGGCATGGCCGTCGACGGCGAGGCCGTACGGGGCCGGACCGGCAACGCGGGCGATATCGGCCACCTGCTCATGGGAACCGACGGGCCAGAGTGCCCCTGTGGCCGGCGTGGATGTCTCGGCGTCTCAGTCGCGCCGGAGCGCCTGCTGTTCGACGCCGGCGTCACCTCCTCGCCCGTGGTCGCGCCGACCGCGGTGTGGGGTGCGATCGACGACTTGCGCGCCCGCATCGCGGACGGCGATCGCCGGGCGCTCGAAGTGCGAGATCGGACCGCGAGCATCTTCGCCAGGGCGATCGTGCTGCTGAACAACATCCTGGACGCGGGAACCTTCGTGATCGGAGGACCGGTGTGGAGCAGGCTCGGCGACGCACTCCGTCCCGGAATCGAGACCGCGCTCCCCGCCGTGCCGCAGATCGCCACCACGCGGCCGCTCGTGCTGCGTGAGGCGGGACTCGGGACCGACCTGGCCGCCGCGGGTGCGGCATCCCTCGTCCTCGACGGCGCGTTCACCGCCCGCGCGTCGGACCTCATGATCGCTCGCTCCTGAAGACGACCTCTCGGCGCGGGGTCGACCCTTGACACATTTATTAAATATGTTTGACTAACACCTGCGCGAGGTCTGCGCATCCCTCAAGAGTGAGCAAAGGAGCTTTCATGAAGAGATCGGCCATCGGGCTCGGCGTCCTTGCGATCGGCAGCCTGACCATCGGGCTGACCGGCTGCGCGGGCGGCGACGCAGGCGCCGGCGGCGACACGCTGCGCATCGCCTACCAGAAGACCGCGTCGTTCACGGCGATGGACGAGCTGATGCAGACGGTCAAGGCCGAGTACGAGGAGGAGTACCCCGATCGCAAGGTCGAGCTCGTTCCGATCGAGGCCGAGCAGGACCAGTACTTCACCAAGCTGGCGCTGATGAACGGCTCAGCCGACACCGCGCCCGACGTGATCTACGAGGACACGTTCCAGATCCGCTCCGACGCCGCCGCCGGCTACCTGCAGCCCATCGACGACTACCTCGCCGACTGGGACGACTGGAGCCTGTATGACGACGGCGCCAAGCAGGCCGGCCTCGGCGACGACGGCAAGACGTACGGCGTCTCCCTCGGCACCGACACACGCGGCATCTATTTCAACAAGGAGCTGATCGCGGCCGCGGGGCTGCCCGCCGACTGGCAGCCCGAGTCGTGGGAGGACATCCTCGACGCGGCGCGCGCGGTGAAGAAGGCAAGCCCCGACGTCATCCCGCTGAACATCTACGCCGGAAAGGCGCAGGGCGAGGCCACGTCGATGCAGGGCTTCGAGATGCTGCTGTACGGCACCGACGACGAACTGATGGACACGTCGTCGAACAAGTGGGTCACCGGTTCCGCCGGGTTCCTGGACGCGCTCACGTTCTACCAGACCGCGTTCGAAGAGGGCCTCGGGCCCGACCCGGCTGACGCGCTGGACGCGGCGTGGGGCTCGAAGGTGCAGAACGAGCTGCTCCCCCAGGGCAAGCTCGCGATCGCGATCGACGGCTCGTGGCTGCCGAGCGGTTGGATCTCCGGCGACAACGAATGGCCGGAGTGGAACGACACCCTCGGCCTCGCTGCGATGCCCACCCAGGATGGCGACGGCGACGGGTTCGTCTCGATGTCGGGCGGCTGGACTCTGGCCGTCGGCGCGCACGCGTCCGACCCGCAGGCCGCGTTCGACTTCATCGCCCAGGCCCTGACGCCCGAGAACGCCCTCACCTACCACCAGGAGGCCGGGCAGATCGCGGTGCGCTCCGATGTGGCCTCCGACCAGGCGTACCTCGACTACAACGCGTCGTTCGAGTTCTTCTCGTCTCTCGTGGCCTACACGCACTTCCGCCCCGCCACGCCGGACTACTCGCAGATCTCGTCGAACATCCCCGTCGCGACCGAGTCCGTCATCACCGGGCAGGCCTCGCCGGAGGAAGCGCAGAAGACGTACGACGAGTCGCTCGTGGGCATCGTCGGCGACGAGAACACGCAGGCCGGCTGATCGCACGATGACCACCGTCACCGCCGACGGTCTGGCGCGCCGCGACCGGGGATCCGCTCCCCGGTCGTGGCGCCGCCCCGGCCGCTCGCTCTCACGACTCCTGCCGCTCGTTCCGTCCGTGCTCATGCTGGCCGCGTTCATGCTCGGGCCGATCATCTACTCGCTGTACGGATCCCTCACCGACCGCGCCCTGACCGGCCCGCGCGCGGCGAACCCGCAGTTCATCGGACTGGGCAACTACGTCGAGCTGTTCGGCTCGGCCGAGTTCTGGAACTCGTTCGTGCTCACCGTGGTCTTCGTGCTCGCGTCGGCCGTCATCGGCCAGAACGTGCTCGGAATGCTGCTCGCAGTGCTCGTGCGCAGTTCGGTCAAACCTCTGAAGTCCCTCGTGAGCGGCGTCGTCGTCCTCGCCTGGGTGCTGCCCGAGATCGTGGCGGCCTTCGCGATGTACGCCTTCTTCGCCAAGGACGGCACGCTCAACGTCGCACTCGGCTGGTTCGGGCTCGAGAACACCGCGTGGCTCTTCTACTTCCCGATGCTGTCGGTGATCCTCGCGAACATCTGGCGCGGGACCGCCTTCTCGATGATGGTCTACAACGCCGCGCTCGCGGAGGTGCCACCCGATCTCATGGAGGCGGCCACCATCGACGGCGCCACCGCATGGCAGCGGTTCACTCGCGTCACCCTGCCCGTGATCCGCCGCTCGATCTCGACCAACCTGCTGCTCACCACGCTGCAGACGCTGGGCGTGTTCACCCTCATCTGGGTCATGACCGGAGGCGGCCCGGGCTCGTCGTCCGCGACCCTGCCGGTGCTCGCCTACCAGGAGGCGTTCAAGTTCGCACAGGTCGGCTACGGCACCGCGATCGCCACTGTGACTCTTCTCATCGGCGCGGTGTTCTCGATCATCTACATCCGCGCTCTCAAGCCGGAGGTCGACTGACATGGCCACGCAGATCGCTACCCAGACCGAGACCCGCACCATCGTCACCGGGCGCCGCTCGCTGAGCGTGTCGGCCCCGCGCAAGCGGACGCACACGGCGACCGCATCCATCCTTCTCGCTCTCATCGGGCTGCTGTTCCTCGTCCCGCTGCTGTGGGTCGTGTTCGCCTCGTTCGACGGCGACGCAACGGTGTCGATGCGTCTGCCGGAGACGTGGACGCTCGCCAACTACACCGAGATCATGACGTGGGAGCTCGCGTGGCAGCCGCTGCTCAACTCCATCGTGATCTCGCTCGGCACAGCACTCATCACCGTCATGCTGGCACTGCTGGCCGCATACCCGCTGTCGCGCTACAACGCCCGGTACCAGAAGCCGTTCATGTACGCGATCCTGTTCGGCACCGGGCTGCCGCTGACCGCCATGATGGTGCCCGTCTACGCCCTCTTCGTGTCGTTCGGGCTTCTCGACTCGACGTGGGGCGTGATCCTCTTCATGGCGGCGACGTCACTGCCGATGGCCATCTGGATGCTGAAGAACTTCATGGACTCGGTGCCCATCTCGCTCGAAGAAGCGGCGTGGGTCGACGGTGCGGGATCCATGCAGGCGCTTGCGCGCATCGTCGTGCCTCTCATGCGGCCCGGCATCGGCGTGGTGTTCATCTTCGTGTTCACGGGTGCGTGGGGCAACTTCTTCGTCCCGTTCGTGCTGCTGTTCACGTCGAGCAAGTTCCCCGCGGCCGTCTCGATCTTCAACTTCTTCGGGCAGTACGGCACCGTCGCCTACGGTCAGCTCGCCGCCTACTCGGTGCTCTACGCGGCGCCGATGGTGGTGCTGTACGTCATCGTCCAGAAGCTCTCCGGTGCGTCGTTCGCACTCGCCGGTTCCGTCAAGGGCTGACGCCCGCTCATCCGAAAGCACAGGTATGCACGACCGTTCCTCTCTCGCCGTTCTTCGCGTCGATCGCTTCGTCGCCGAGCGTCTCCGGCCGAACCTCTACTGCGCGTCGACTCCCCTGCAAGCGACTCGGTGGGATGCCCCCGGCGAGCCCGTCCCGTTCGACACCGCCGCGGCGGCCGAGTACTCCCCCATCGCCGCCGGCGAGTCGTGGGGCCGCCCCTGGGGCACGACGTGGTTCCGCGTGCAGGGTGTCGTGCCGGCGGAATGGCGCAAGGCTGACGGCACCCTGCCGGCGCGCACGCGCCCCGAGCTCGTCGTCGATCTCGGTTTCACTGCGGGCCAGCCCGGCTTCCAGTGCGAAGCCATGGTGTGGAGCACCGCGGGACACCCGCTGCGAGGCATCGCGCCGCTCAACAACTCGGTCTCCGAGGCCGTGAGCGAGGCAGGCGAGGTGGACGTGTACATCGAGGCGGCGTCCAACCCCGACGTCGGCAGCCTCTTCGTCTTCGCCCCGACGCCCGTCGGAGACCCCGCCACGGCGGGCGAGGACCCGATCTACACACTGCGGCAGCTCGAGCTGCGGCTGCGCGACCTGGAGGTCGCTGACCTGCTGGCCGACACGCTCGCGCTGCAGGGCCTCGCCGTCGAGCTGGACGAAGGGTCGCCGCGGCGAGCCGACATCCTCGTCGCGCTGGAGCGGATGATCGACGCCGTCGATCCCGACGACGTCGCCGCAACGGCGGCCGACGGCCGGGCCGTGCTGGCGCCCGTGCTCGCGAGCCCCGCGTCGGCCTCGGCGCACACGCTGCACGCGGTGGGTCACGCGCACATCGACTCGGCCTGGTTGTGGCCGGTGCGCGAGACGGTCCGCAAGGTCTCGCGCACGTTCTCGAATGTGCTGTCGCTGATGGACGAAGACCCCGATTTCGTCTTCGTCGCCTCCAGCGCCCAGCAGTACGCCTGGATCAAGGAGGTCTACCCCGACCTCTTCGAGCGCATCCGCGCCCGCGTCACGGAGGGCCGATTCATCCCGGTCGGCAGCATGTGGGTCGAGTCCGACACCAACATGCCGGGCTCCGAGGCGATGGCCCGGCAGTTCGTCGCGGGCAAGTCCTTCTTCCTGCGCGAGTTCGGCCTCGATACCCCCGAGGTGTGGCTGCCCGACTCGTTCGGGTATTCGGGCGCGCTCCCGCAGATCGCGAAGGCCGCAGGTGCTCGCTGGTTCCTGACGCAGAAGACCTCGTGGAACGAGACGAACCGGATGCCGCACCACACGTTCCAGTGGGAGGGCATCGACGGCACGCGCCTGTTCACGCACTTCCCCCCGGTCGACACGTACAACTCGCGCGTCACGGCGGCCGAACTCGCCCACGCGGAACGCAACTTCGCCGACAAGGGGCACGGGACCGTGTCGCTCCTGCCCTACGGGTACGGCGACGGCGGTGGTGGCCCCACCCGTGAGATGACGGCCGCAATCGCCCGCACCGGGTCGCTGGAGGGGTCGCCGCGCGTCGTGCACAGCACGCCGCGCCGCTTCTTCGAGACCGCCGAGGCCGAGTACCCCGACCCCGAGGTGTGGTCGGGCGAGATGTACCTCGAGTTCCACCGCGGCACCTACACCAGCCAACTGCGCACCAAGCAAGGTAATCGCCGCAGCGAGCACCTCCTGCGCGAGGCCGAGCTCTGGGCGACGACGGCGAGCGTGCGGTGCGGCATCCCGTACCCGTCCGAGCGGCTGCAGCGCGCGTGGGAGACGGTGCTGCTCCAGCAGTTCCACGACATCCTGCCCGGCTCGTCGATCGCCTGGGTGTATCACGACGCCGAGCGCAACTACGCGTGGGTCGCGCGCGAGCTCGAAGAGATCATCGCCGACAGCCTGCGCGCCCTGGCCGGCGAGGGCACGCACACGCTCGTCGCCAACGCCGCACCGCATGTGCGCGACGGCGTGGTGTCGCTGGGCGCCGGGCCGGAGACCGCCGCCGTCGAGGTGACGCCGGTGGCGGAGGGCAGCGGATGGGTCCTCGACAACGGGACCGTGCGCGCGACCGTCGACGAGCGCGGGCTCGTCGTCTCGGCCGTCGACCTCGCGACGGGCCGCGAAGTCGTGCCGCCCGGGCGCGCCGCAGGCCTGCTGCAGCTGCACCGCGACACCCCGACGCAGTGGGACGCGTGGGACGTGGACGTGCACTATCGCAGGACCGTGCGCGACCTCACCGAGGTCGCCTCGATCGGGGTGGACGGCGCGGCCGTCGTCGTCCAGCGGCGCTTCGGCGACTCGACGGTGACCCAGCGCATCAGCCTCGCCGAGGGCTCCCGTGTGGTCTCTTTCGCGTTCGAGCTCGACTGGCACGAGAAGCAGAAGCTGCTGAAGCTCGCCTTCCCGCTGGACCTCCACGCCGACCGAGCCGCCTCCGAGGTCCAGTTCGGTCATGTCGAGCGTCCGACGCACACGAACACGTCGTGGGATGCCGCGCGCTTCGAGACCGTCGCGCACCGGTGGATCCGCGTCGCCGAGCCGGACTTCGGCGTCGCGATCGTGAACGACTCCACGTACGGGCACGACATCACCCGTGAGCAGCGCGACGAGCGCGGCGGCACGATCACGATCGCGCGCCTGTCGCTCATCCGCGCGGCACTGTTCCCCGACCCGATGCAGGACCAGGGCCGCCATCAGCTGCGCGTCGGCCTCGTGGTGGGCGCCGACGTCACCGACGCGATCGCCGAAGGGTACCGCTTCAATCTGGCGCCGCGGCGGGTCGCGCGCACCGAGGCCGAAGCCATCGAGCCCCTCATCGCGATCGACCGTCCGGGCGTCATCGTCGAGGCTGTGAAGCTCGCCGAGGACGGCAGCGGCGACGTCGTGGTGCGCCTGTACGAGGCGCTGGGCGCGCGCGCGCACGCAACGCTCACGGCCGGGTTCGCGGTCGAGGACGTGCGGCAGGTCGACCTGCTGGAGCGGGAGGTGCCGGCAGACGCAGTGGCCGTCGAGGACCATGCGGTGCGCCTCGACCTGCGCCCGTTCCAGATCGTGACGCTGAGGTTCGCCCGCCTCGACAGCTGACGCGCCGCGCCCAGAACGGCCGCCCGGCGCTCCGGGCGGCCGTTCTGTTCTGCCGGCACGGCGCTTAGGCTGAACACGATTCGAGGAGTGGCATGGCTCGACGACTCGCGGCGGTGGGCGCTGTGGTGCTGCTCTGCCTCACCGGATGCACGGGAGCGCCCATGACCGAGACGACTCCGTCCTCACCGCAGTCCTCCTCGGCATCGGCCGAGCCGCCGCTGGTCCCGACACCGCGGGGGCCGATCGAGCCGACCGGCGAGGCGGTGCAGGTCCCACCCGCCCGCTGGGACGCGATCGTCGCCGACCTCGCCGCGCGCGGCGTCACCGGCCCACCCGAACTCGTCTCGGCCCACGCCGTCACGTGGAACAACGGAGCCCTCGGCTGCCCGTCCCCGGGCGTCTCCTACACGCAGGCGATCGTCGACGGCATGCGGGTCGTCGTCGAGGTCGACGGCACGACCTACGACTACCGGTTCGGTACGACCGACTCGCCCAGACTCTGCACCCGCTGAACCGGAAGCGGATGCTGCCGCCGGGGGCGGCAGCATCCGTCTCCGTCCGTGCCGACGAAGTGGCGCCCCGCCCTGCGACGGGACGCCACCTCTGTCGGTTGCGCGGTGCGCGGTGCGCTACTTGGCCTTGACCAGGATCGCCTCGCCCGCACCGGCCGGGTTGTCCAGCACGACGACCATCACCCCCCGCGGCTTCTGCTCGGTGAACGCCTCGGCGTCCACCGCGACGGGCACCGGGATGGTGCCGCCGACCGGGACCGATGCCGACTGGCTGTTGCCGAGCGCCGGGGTGAACGGGTTGCAGGTCGCGACGCCGTCCATGACGTCCGAGCCGTCGTTCACGAGCGACGACGCCTGCACGGCGTAGTCGAACGTGCCCGCCTCCTCGGTGAGCCCGAGGTCGGCCGCGAACACGGGCAGGAGGATCGTGCTGCTGTCGGTCGGCGCAGAGGCGTTGAAGCCGGTGGCGTACGTGACTTCGGCCTCCACGTCGTAGGCGAAGACCTGTGTGATGCCGTTCACCGAGCCGGCCGTCACCAGACCGCCGTCGGCCGCGAACACGATCCACTCGGGTTCTCCGTCGCGGTCGGTGTCGACGTGCACCTCGTACTGGTTGCTCGCGGCGTTGGACCACCGGTCGTGGGTGTTCAGCGCGAAGACCACCAGCTGGCCGAAGTCCTCGTTGTACAGGAACGAGCGGACGCCCGCCGCGCGGAGGTCGTAGCCGGTGTCGGCGAACGACTTCGGCGCGTCCTTGCCGTCCTCGAGCCCCCACGTGTAGAACGACGCACCCGCGGCGAAGGAGGCCTTCTTGTTGGTGAGCTCTACCGAGACCTCGCCGTCGACCGGCTGCGACTTCTTGGTCACCTTGAGGTCGCCCTGGGCCGAGACATCCGTCGTCGACCGGGGCACCAGCAGGTACGGGACGCGCAGCGTGTCGGCGGCCGACGTGAACACGACGTCGCCCGAGAACTCGGAGAACGCGAAGCCTCCCGCCGCCGAGCTGCCCGCCGCCGCGGTCGCCGCACTGAGCGTGACCGTGACCTTCGCCGATCGGCCGGCGGGCACCGTGACCTGCGCCGGGCTGACGGTGACCGTGGCGGCTTCGGACTGCGCCGAGGCCTGCGCTGTGGCGTCGTAGGTGACCGCCTCGCTGCCGTGGTTCGTCAGCGTGACCGTCTTCGTGCCCTGGAATGCGCCGGCGCTCTCCTGGAATCCGAAGCTCAGCGCCGTCTCGCGCAGCCGCCCGTCGGTGGTCTTGAACGAGTCGCCGGTCGCCGTCACGTTCTGCGCAACCGCCTGGGCGGGGTCGACGAGGCCGACTCCGCCGCGAACGGGGTTCTGACCGGCGACCTCCTCGGGATCGGCCGTCGCCACGAGCACCGACGACACCTCGGCCGCCGACCATGACGGGTGGGCCTGCACGGCCAGCGCCGCGACGCCCGCGACGTGGGGTGCCGCCATCGACGTGCCCGAGAGGGTGGCCGGGCCGCTGCCGGTGCCGACGCCCGTCGAGACGATCGAGACGCCGGGAGCCGCGACGTCGACGCCGAGCGCGCTGTCGCCGCTGCGAGGCCCGCTCGAGCTGAACGACGCGTAGCCGCGGAAGCCCGGGTTGGCGAGCGGTGTCGGAACGACGGTGGCCGGCCGGTCGTCGACGAGCTTCGGCCCGTCGGACGACCGCACGCCCAGGAACGGGATGGTGACGGTGTACTGCTCGCCCGTGTCGGGGTTCTCGGTGATCGTGCCCTCGAACGGCGGGAAGTCGTTGGTCGAGTTGATCATCACGGCTGCCGCCGCGCCGGCCTTCTGGGCGAACACCGCCTTCGCGACCCGCGCGCACGTGCCCCGGGTCGAGACGGCGAGCTGGTTACCGCCCGAGACGACCCCCGCCTTGGTGTACGCAGCGACCGAGCATCCCAGGGCCTCGTTCTCGCCTGAGGTGGTGGGGTCGTCGGTCAGACGCACGACCGTCATCGCGGGAAGACCGCTCAGCACGGCGCCGTTCGCGTTGATCGCGCGGATCGCGACCCCGTCGACGGTGATCGTCGCGCCGGGGAAGCTCTCCGTGCTGTCGACGGCCGCCACGCTGACGACGCCGTTGCCGTTGCCGGCGAGATACGGGCTCGGCCCCTCGTTCCCGGCGGACTTCACGACGACCACTCCGGCGCCGACGGCGTTGGCCGCGGCCACCTCGTCGGCGTCGTCCCCGCGGCCGAACGGCGAGCCGAGCGACATGTTGATGACGTCCATGTCGTTGTCGACCGCCCAGTCGATGGCGGGAACGACCACATCGGTCGAGCCGCCGCAGCCGAAGACCCGGAGGGCGTACACATCGGCCTGCGGCGCGACGCCCGGTCCGATGTCGAAGGTCTGGCCCGGCGTGCTCGCGTCATACGGGCCCGCGTAGGTCTCGCCGTCCGCGACGCCGCTTCCCGCCGTGGTGCCGGCGACATGGCTGCCGTGCCCGTTGCAGTCGAGCGGGTTCGCATCGGGCATGGGGACGGGCTGGTAGTCCTCCGAGTCCGGGTCGGCGTTGTACGTGTCGCCGACGAAGTCCCACCCGCCCTTCACCCGCGGCGCGTCGGGGCCGAACTGCGCCGGATCCGCCGGCTGGGTCTCGGCTGCCCGCGCCGCCGCGTACGCCTCGGTCGTGCCGACGCCCCCGAAGTTGGCGTGGGTGTAGTCGACGCCGGTGTCGATGATCGCGACCTTGATGTTCTCCCCGGTGTAGCCGGTGTCCTGCCAGACGCCCGGCACCCCGAGGAACGGGACCGAGACGGCGTTGTCGAGCGTGTAGGTCTTGACCGGGTGGACGGCGACGACGTTGGGCAGCGCCGCGACGGCGTCGACCTGATCCGCGGGAATGGACACCTGGATGCCGTTGTACGCCGACTGCATCTTGGCCTGGATCCGGCCGCCCTTGTGCTCGATGGTTCCGCCGATGGCGTCCTGCGCGGTCTTCAGCGACTGCTTGATGGCGGCGCGCTCCGACTTCGAGAGGTCGCTGCCCTTCTTGGCCTCGGCGACCGCGGTGGGGTCCCCCGCCATCTCGACGATGACGGTGACGCGTCCGTCGGCGCCGACGCTGTGCGGGCGGAAGGAGGTGCCGACGGGTCCGCGGGCCTCGGACTGCTCGAGCTTCGGTGTGGGGTCGTCTTCCGGTGCCGCGGCCATGGCCGCGGTGGGGGTCGCGATGGCCAGCGCGAGCGCGCCGACCACCGCCAGGGGACGTCGGAACAAGGGAGGTCCTGCCTTCTCGTGTGTGGGGCCGCGAGGGTTGTGAGCGGCACGCTAGGTGGGATTCACCAAAACGTCAACAGGAAACTCCCAGGTTGAGCAGAGAACGCAGTCGCGAGGCCTCCGACTGCTCGAATCGACGCATGCGGCGCGGCCGTCGTCTCTGCTGTCGGATGCGCATCGATCTCACCGCGAGCATCGTCGACGACCTCCGTTCTCACATCGCTCCTCTGGTCGATGTCCAGGGCCGTCGCTAGCCTGGCCGGGTGACGCCCGCGAAGTCGGAAGCCGAGATCCTCGAGATCGCCGGGCACGAGGTGCGCATCTCGAGCCCGACGAAGGTCGTGTTCCCCGAGCCCGGGATCACCAAGCTCGACGTCGTCCGCTACTACCTCGCGGTCGCCGACGGCGCGCTCCGCGGCGCGGGCGGGCGCCCCATGGTGCTCAAGCGCTTCCCGCGGGGCATCGACCAGGAGCCGTTCTTCCAGAAGCGCGTCCCCGAGAATCACCCCGAGTTCATCGACACGGCGACTCTGCAGTACGCGCGCGGCACGTCTGCCGAAGAGGCGGTGATCCGGGATGCTGCGGGCCTCGCGTGGGTCGTCAACCTCGGGTGTCTGGACCTGAACCCGCATCCCGTCCGCGCCGAAGACCTCGACCAGCCCGACGAGCTGCGCATCGACCTCGACCCGATGCCGGGTGTCGACTGGTCGCAGATCGTCGACGTCGCCTTCGTCGCCCGCGAGGTGCTGGACGACGTCGGACTCGTCGGCTGGCCGAAGACCAGCGGCTCGCGCGGCATGCACATCCTCGTCCGCATCGCTGCGCAGTGGGACTACAAGCAGGTGCGCCTGGCCGCCGAGACCCTCGCCCGCGAGGTCGAGAACCGCGCGCCCGGGCTCGCGACCGCCCGATGGTGGAAGGAGGAACGCGGCGAGAGCGTGTTCGTCGACTTCAACCAGAACGCGAAGGACCGCACCGTCGCATCCGCGTACTCGATCCGCCCGCTGCCCGACGCACGCGTCTCCACCCCGCTCGACTGGGACGAGGTGCGCGAGCGGCGTCCGGCCGAGTTCACGGTGCTCACCGTGCCCGGCCGGTACGCCGAGATCGGCGACCCCCACGTCGGCATCGACGACGCGGTCGGCACCCTCGATGGGCTGCTGCGGCTCGCCGAGGAGCTGGGACCGGCTGAGAAGCCGCCGCGCGGCGGCGACGGCTCGGGCCGGCGACAGTCGACGATGCCGCTCATCGAGATCGCGCGGACGAAGACCAAGCCCGAGGCGGTCCAGGCTCTCGACGCGTGGAAAAGCACGCACCCGACCGTGGTGGAGCAGCTGCATCCCGCCGACGTGCTGATCGACGGCATGCGCGGCTCGAGCTCGCTCTGGTACCGCGTGCGCGTCAACCTCCAGCACGTGCCGGAGGCCGAGCGGCCGCCGCAGGAGGACCTTCTCGCCGACTACGACCCGTGGGCGGGCAAGACCTGGCCCGGTCCGCTCCTCGACCGCTGATCCCGTTCGCGTCGCGGCATCCATTCCATTCCCGACGGCGGAGCGCGGCGGCTACCGGACGCGACGCGAGGGACTCTCGACCGCCGCGCGGAGCGCAGCGACCAGCGCCGGACGCACGGCGTCGGGCGCGAACGCAGCGGCGGCGGTCCGTGCGCGGGACGACAGCTCAGCCCTGCGGTCGCCGTCGGTCAGCAGCTCGACGATCGCGTCTGCGAAGGCGTCGACATCGCCCGGCGGCACCACGATGCCGGCGTCGGCGATCGCCTCGCGCGGGCCGTAGCGCGCGTCGAAAGACACCACCGGCAGCCCACGGGCGAGCGCCTCGGCGATCGACAGGCCCTGGCCCTCGAACGCCGTCGACGTGACGAACAGCGCGGCTCGGTCGAAGATCGCGTCGCGATCGGCGGTGGCTCCGTGGAGGGTCACGGATGCTGCGACCCCCAGCTCGTCGATCAGCCCCTGCAGCTCGCCGCGCAGCGGGCCGTCGCCGTAGACGTCGAGCCGCGCCTCGGGCATCGCCTCGGCCACCCGCTGCCAGGCCCGGATCGCGAGGTCGACGCGCTTCTGCGGGGCGAGGCGGTTCAGCATGACGACGCGGTGCGGATCGCGGGACGTCGCATCCGGCGGTGGGGTGCCGAGCTCGATCGTGTTCGGCACGACGTGGAACGTGCCGGGGTCGCCGAACCGCGCGGCCACCTCGTCGCGCTGCGCGGCGGTCGGCCACAGCACCGCGTCGTAGCGGTCGAACGTCGACAGCCACCGCTGCCACATGCCGGTGACAGGGGCGTCGGGGTCGTCGTACGGCTCGGGCAGGTGCGAGTTGTGCACGGTGTGGACGAGCCGCACGCGCGGGTCGTCCCAGTCGACGAGGGCCTCGCCGATCTGGCGCGACTCGAAGATCACCACGAGCAGCCGGTCGGGGTCTGCGGCCGCGGCGCGCCGCTCGTCGGCGAGGTGGGTGAGCCAGGCGGCATAGAGACCGCGGAAGCCCCGCAGCACACGGTCGCCGTCGGGGGCGTGCACGACGAGCGGGGCGTCGGTGAGGTGCCACGTCGGGTTGTCGCGGAACACCGGAAGCGACACGATCTCCGAGCCCGAACCATCCGCGATCACCCGCTGTTCGCCCTCGAACGGGCCGTCCGTGTGCGGCTCGCCGGCGGCGAAGAGCCACGACGGATCCGCGACGATGTCGTCGAAGAGGTTGCGGGCCGAGGCCGTGCTGTCGAGCAGACCGGCGTCGACGAACGCCTGCCGCTGCGCGGCGTGGACCTCGGGCGAGGCCCCGTCGACGCTCAGCTGCAGCGGATCCGGCGCTCCCGCCGACGCGAGCAGGCGCAGTCGCGAGGGGACGGCGACGGCGAACCCGCCGTCGAGCCCCAATGCCACCCGGCTGCCCAGCAGCACGTAGTCAGCCTCGGGCAGCGTGTCTGCAGCATCCGTCAGACGATCACTCCCACTCGATGGTCCCCGGCGGCTTCGAGGTGACGTCGAGGACGACGCGATTGACGT
>NZ_JBDGJU010000006.1:0-167956 GCF_057656735.1 Microbacterium sp. Soil_C_42 | reverse complement strand
CGGTCTTGGCGAGCACGACGATGTCGCCCGTGATGGACCAGTTCTCGACGTAGTAGAGGTCCAGCCGCACGCTGTCCCCGTCGCGGACGGATGCCTCCACCGACGCGTCCGCGTAGGCCGTCGCGATCCACCGCCCCGCCTCGCGCGCGCCCGCCTCCAGCGCCGCGATGCCGACCGCCGGGCCGTACAGCGTCGCGTCGGACGCGATGACGCCGAGCGTGCGCGTGGTCCGCGTGCCGAGAGTCCGTGCGGCGTTGTTGACGCGATAGCCCAGGTCCTCGATCACCCGGAGCACGCGGTCGCGGGTCTCGGGTCGGATGTGCGGGTGCTGGTTGATCACGCGCGACACCGTCTGGGTCGAGACCCCCGCGGCACGCGCCACGTCGCGCACTCCCACCCGGGCGCCGGGCGCCGCGCCGCTGTCGTCCATCGCGGCAACCTTAGCCCTCTCGCCCCGCTGGCCCCCGCGCAGTGGCAGTCTGGAGTCATGCGCATCGCCCTCACCGGTTCGTCCGGAAAACTCGGAACCGTCGTCGCCCGCGAACTGCGCGCGGCCGGCTACGACGTCATCGGCATCGACGTCGTCGGCACGCGCGGCCCCGACTTCGTGCAGGTCGACCTCACCGACTACGGCCAGGTCGTCGACGCCCTCTCCGCCGTGAACGACCGCCACGACGGGTTCGACGCCGTCGTGCATCTCGGCGCGATCCCGGCCCCCGGCATCCGTTCCGATGTCGCCACGTTCCACAACAACATGAACGCGACGTTCAACGTGTTCTGGGCGGCCGTGCGGCTCGGCATCCGTCGCATCGTGTACGCGTCGAGCGAGACCGTGCTGGGACTCCCGTTCGACGTGCCCCCGCCGTACATCCCGGTCGACGAGGAGTACCCGCCGCGGCCGGAGTCCGTGTACTCGCTCGTGAAGACGCTCGAGGAGCGCATGGCCGTCGAGCTCGTGCGCTGGCACCCCGATCTGTCGATCACGGGCCTGCGGTTCTCGAACGTCATGGCGCCGGAGGACTACGAGGCGTTCCCGTCGTACGACGACGACGCTCTGAAGCGCAAGTGGAACCTGTGGGGCTACATCGACGCGCGCGACGGCGCACAGGCGGTGCAGCGCGCGCTCGAGGTCGCCCCGCCGGGCTTCGAGACGTACATCATCGCCGCCGCCGACACCGTGATGTCGCGCCCCAACGCCGAGCTGGTCGCCGAGGTCTTCCCCGGCGTCGAGACCCGAGAGCTCGGCGAGCACGACACGCTCCTGTCGATCGACAAGGCCCGGCGTCTGCTCGGGTACGAGCCGCAGCACTCGTGGCGGGATCACATCGCGGGCTCATGACCGAGAACCCCCGTGAATCCGCCGAGCGCTACCGCTTCGAGAAGTGGCAGCGCGAGCAGGGACTCGCGGGCGACGGGGAAGACGAGGAGACGGATGCGGCCGCGCCGGCGTCGAAGGCCGCTCGGGCGTACTCGGCGGCCGATCGCGCTGCTGTGGTCGAGACCGCGATCCAGCAGGCCATGCGGCGCGGCGACTTCGACGACCTGCCCGGTGCGGGAAAGCCGATACCGGGCCTCGGCGAGAGTCACGATCCCGACTGGTGGATCCGCCGCAAGATCGAGTCCGAGAAGCTCACCGGCCTCGGCCCGCCCGCTCTGAGGCTGCGGGTCGAGGATGCCGAGTTCGCCGCGCGGCTCGACGAGCTGTCGCGCGAGGTCGATGTGCGAGAGGCAGTCGAGGACTTCAACCGGCGCGTCGTCGAGGCCAGGCGGCAGCTGCTCGGCGGCCCGCCGGTGGTGACGCCCACTCGGGATGTCGAGGCCGAGGTGACCGCGTGGCGCGAGCGCCGCGCAGCGCGGGTGACGAGGGTTCAGCAGGAATCGGATGCCGCGGCCCGCCGTCGGCCCTGGTGGCGGCGACGGGGGCGCGAGTAGCGCGGCCCCGCCGCCAGGCGGGTCAGGGGTTCGGGTTCGTCGCCTTGCCGTCGAGCCACAGCGTGTTCGACGGGTCGGAGTGGGTGGTGTCGGTGCCCACGTGCTTGTCGCTGATCTGCGGACCCTTGGTGATGACGTGCACGATCGCCATCGCGTGGCCGCGGCCGAGGCCGTAGTCGGCGGCGAGCCACTCGACGATCGGCGTCGCCTTCGTCGTCTCGTCGAAGCCCTTCTCGTGCGCCTTCTCGATGAGCTGACGCGGGGTGAGCCCGGTCTTCGCCTCGACGTTGTCGAGATATGCCTGGAACGACATGTGGTTCTCCTCAGCTGCCGGTCGGGATGTCGAGTACTCCAGGTGCATCCTGCCACTCCTGGACGATGCGGTCGGAGGCGTGGATGCACAGCACCCGCAACCTGTCGGTGCCGCTGTTCTCGAAGCCGTGCCACGCTTCTGCAGGAGCGGTCACGGTGTCGCCTGCGACCGCGTCGAGCGTATCGCCGTCGATCGTGATACGCGCCTCTCCCTCCAGCACCACCCATGTCTCGGCATACGGGTGGCGGTGGATGTCGGGGCCCAGACCGGGCTCGGTGTCGGCGAAGAAGTACGACACGGCCGCGCCGTGCTCGGCGCCGATGAATCGACGCAGCCTTCCCGTGCCGACGACGAGGGCTTCGGCAGGAACGATCGCCGGGATCGTGGTGGTCATCGGATGCTCCGTTCGCATGTGGTGATGTGAAGCCAGCCTCGCCGCCGCGCTCTGCGAGCCCTATAGTTTCGATGTGGATCGAAAGTTCGTCGACTTCCAACTGGCTCCGGACGACCTGACGGCGATCCGTTTCGGCATCTCGCCCGGTCACGAGCTCTGCCACGCGGTGCGGGCGCTGCTCCGCCCCGACGAATACCCGCTGCAATGGGGATGGATGCGGGCGACCCGCGGAGCGATCCCCCGCGACGACTTCGACCTGCTCGCGCTTCTCATCCGCGACGACGGCTACTTCCCCGACTTCCTCACCACCACCCCGACCTGGGAACTCACTCCCGAGGCGGAGGCCGATCGGCTGCGTGAGATCGACGACGAGCGATTCGAGGTCGACATGACCAAGGTGCTGGTGCGCACCGACGGCACCCGCCGCGCCGCCGTGCAGCGCATGCTGGAGCGGCCCGACCGCGCCCGGGCGATGATCGCCGAGGCATGGCTGTCGGTGTGGAACGCCGGCATCGCGCCGGTGTGGACGCAGCTCGAGCGGCTGCTGCGGGCCGACATCGCGGTGCGTTCGCGACGCATCGCCGAGAGCGGCATCGGCGCGATGATCCAGGGCCTGCACGACCGTGTCGCATGGTCGGACGGAGCCGTGCGCGTCACGATGCGCATCTGGAGCGAGGTGGTCGACTGCCGCGGCAGCGGACTCGTGCTCGTGCCCTCGGTGATGGGTTCCACGGGATGCTTCGTCCTCACCGAACCGCCGGCGCAGCCGACGCTCTTCTACCCGGCGCAGGGGGTCACCGCCACCTGGGCGCGGGATCCCGCCGACGTGGCGTCGGCGCTCGGCGCCCTGCTCGGCCCGGCACGCGCGCGCATCCTGCTCGACGCGCACGAGCCGCGCACCACCTCGCAGGTCGCGCGCGACACGGCCCTGGCGATCTCCACCGCCTCACACCACCTCACCGTGCTCCGTGACGCGGGCCTGCTCGCGAGCACACGCGACGGCGCCCGGGTGCTGCACCGACGCACCCCGCTCGGCGAGGCGATGGTCGGCGCCGTGCTCTGACCGGGTCGGCCGGCGTTCGGGGCGCGCTCCATGTGTTCGGGGCGCGCGACGTGCGCCCCGAACGCGTGCAACGCGCCCCAAACCCTGAGAAGTCGGGGCCCAGAGCCCGGCCAGGTCCTGCCCAGGTCGGCCACGGTAGACTGGCAGTGCCCATTTCGATGTGCATCTACCTGTCTGCGGCTCCCGGCTGCGCACAAGGCGGCACCAACAGCCGCCGACCCCCGGCGCATGGCCAGGAGCAAGATGCACACGACACTCGTCGAGACCGACACCGCTGCGCGCGCCGCCGTCCGGCGCCCGAGCCTCATCCGCGAGGCCGGCTACGCGTACTTCCCCATCGCGCTGATCGCGCGCCTGCCGTTCGCGATGATGGTGGTCGGCATCCTGACCCTCGTCGTCTCGGCGCGCGGTTCGCTCGCGCTCGGCGGCGCGACGAGCGCCATGACCGGCCTCGGCACCGCCCTCGTCGGCCCGCTGCTGGGAGCCGCGGCCGATCGCTTCGGCCAGCGCCGCGTGCTGCTGATCGCCGGCGCGGCGAACAGTGCGATGCTCGCGACGATGGCGTGGCTGGCTTTCGCGCCGGTTCCGGATGCTGCGCTCCTCGCCGTCGCGTTCTTCATCGGCGCGACCATGCCCCAGGTCGCCCCGCTCTCCCGCAGCCGCCTCGTCGGCATCATCGGCCGCGCGTACCCGAAGGAGCGCCGGACGCCCGTCGTGAACGGAGCGATGGCGTACGAGTCCGCGGCCGACGAGATCGTGTTCGTCTTCGGCCCGGTGATCGTCGGCCTGCTCGCGACCACTCTCAACCCCGCCGCCCCGGTGGTCGGCGCCGCTGTGCTGGGCCTGATCTTCGTGGGCGCGTTCGCGCTGCATCCCACGGCTCGGACCGTGACGGCATCCGCCGGCGCCGCCCGGCCCGAGCAGGCACCGCTGCGCGAGCTGTTCCGACCGCGCGTGCTGGCCCCCGTCGTCGGCGCGCTGGGAATGGGCCTGTTCTTCGGCGCGATGCTGACCTCGCTCACGGCATTCATGGCCGAACGCGGCGTACCCGAGCAGGCAGGGCTCGTCTACGGAGCGATGGGCATCGGGTCTGCGGCCCTCGCTCTCGGCGTGGCGCTGTTCCCGGCGCGCTTCACGCTGCGGGCGCGGTGGCTCACGTTCGCGTCGATCCTGGTCGCGGGCACCATCGCGCTGCCGTTCGTCGGCAGCGTCGGCGCGATCGCGATCTGCCTCCTCGTGATCGGCGTCGGCATCGGCCCCACGCTCGTCACGCAGTACAGCCTCGCCGCCGCGTTCAGCCCGCGGGGCCGTTCCGCCACCGTGATGACGATGCTCGGCTCTGCCATCGTCGTCGGCCAGTCCGCAGCATCCGCTCTCACGGGTCTCGCCGCCGACGCCGCCGGAGCCGGCACCGCACTCGTCGCGCCCCTGCTCGCGGCGTCCGTCGTACTGGGTGCGGGCATCTGGAACGCGTTCGCCTCACGCCACTGAGGCTCGCGTTTCCCGTCCTCAACTGAGGACGAGAGCCGAGACGAGGGTCCGCACCGCCGTCCCGATCCGCATCCCGGCACGTTCCCTCAGATGAGGATGTCAGCCGCGAGAGCTGCGAGAGCCGCGAGCCAGCCGAGAGAGCCGCGAGCCAGCCGCGAGAGCCGCGAGCGAGCCGAGACGAGGGCCCGCACCGCCATCCCGGTCCGCATCCCGGCACGTTCCCTCAGATGAGGATGCGATCCCCCGAGCGAGCCGCGAGCGAGCCGCAGGGGCCTCAGACGGCGCGCGTGCTCGCCCGCACGATGAGCTGCGGCACGCGGGTGGGCGGCGGGGCCGTCGCCTCCTCGTCCTGCAGCTGGGTCAGGACCGCGGCCATCGCGTCGCGGCCGAGGCCGACGAAGTCCTGCCGGGCGGTGGTGAGCGGCGGCGAGAAGTGGGCGGCCTCGGGGATGTCGTCGAACCCGACGACGCTCACATCCCCGGGAACGGCGAGCCCCGCGTCGGCGAGCGCGTGCAGCAGCCCGAGTGCCATCTGGTCGTTCGCTGCGAACACCGCGCCGGGCGCGCCCTCGCGCACGAGCTCCGTGCCGATGCGGAACCCCGCCTCGGGTGACCAATCCCCCCGCGGTGCTTCACGCCCGATGAGTCCCCCCTCCGCGAGCTGATCGCGCCAGCCGCGCAGCCGTTCCTCGGCGTCCATCGATCCCACCGGGCCCGCGATGTGCACGACGTCCCGGTGGCCCAGCTCGAGCAGGTGCGAGACGGCCGCGCGCGCGCCCTGGTACTGATCGAGCGTGACACGGATGCCTCGACCGCGGGACTCCGACGCGATCGAGACGAGCGGCACCCCGAGCTCCCAGCCGTCGAACGCGTCGAGCGCCGAGCGCTCGGCGGCGAGCAGCACGATCGCCTCGACGTTCTGCCGGATGAGCATCTCGGTCGCGGAGCGCAGCGTCGAGGCCGCGGCATCCGCGGGATTGGTGGCGATGACGGCGTACCCCGCGTCGCGGGCGGACTCGTTGAAGTTGAGCACGACGCTCGACGGCCCGTAGTCGGGCAGCCCCGTGGCGACGAGTCCGATCGTGCGTGAGCGCCTGGTGACCAGCGCCCGCGCGGCCTGCGAGGGCACGTAGCGCAGCTGTTTGATCGCGTTCTCGACGCGTTCGCGCGTCGCAGGGCGCACATTCGGCAGGTCGTTGAGGACGCGCGACACCGTCTGGTGCGAAACACCGGCCAGGCGCGCGACGTCGAAGATCGTCGCGACGCGGTTCCGGTCGCCGTTCGCGCTCACGTGCTGCGCCCGCTCCCCTCGGGAACGTGGTGGCCCGCCCCGCTCCCCATTATCCCGACCGACGATTGCCCCAGCGTGCGCCCCACGCCCCGAGTCATCGCCGTCGCGCCGTCAGCACGCGCTGCAGCACGATGAACACGAGAAGCAGGACGCCGATGAAGATCTTCGTCCACCACGACGACAGCGTGCCCTCGAACGTGATGATCGTCTGGATGATGCCGAGCACGAGCACGCCGAGCACCGATCCGAGCACGAAGCCGTAGCCGCCCGCGAGCAGCGTGCCGCCGATCACGACCGCCGCGATCGCGTCGAGCTCGGTGCCGATCGCGGTGAGCGGGTAGCCCGAGAGCGTGTAGAAGGTGAACAGCACACCCGCCAGGCCCGAGCAGAAGCCGCTCACGACGTAGACGAGCACCTTCGTGCGCGCCACCGGCAGGCCCATCAGCATGCCGCTGTGCTCGCCGCCGCCGATCGCGTAGACCGTGCGACCGAAGCGGGTGCGGTGCAGCACCCACACGGCGACGGCGACGACGACCACCGCGATAATGACGCTCCACGTGATCGACATCCCGCCGCCGAGCGGCAGCCGGCTGACGGCGAGCGCGATGAACGCCGGGTCGGTGATCGAGATCGAACTCTGGCTGATCACGTAGCAGAGGCCGCGCGCCAGGAACATCGCGGCGAGCGTCGCGATGAACGGCTGCACTTTGAAGTAGTGGATCATGAGGCCGACGAG
The DNA here is from genome assembly GCF_057656735.1 of Microbacterium sp. Soil_C_42. NCBI lineage: Bacteria > Bacillati > Actinomycetota > Actinomycetes > Micrococcales > Microbacteriaceae > Microbacterium > Microbacterium sp. Soil_C_42. The sequence goes on along the minus strand of NZ_JBDGJU010000006.1, from coordinate 160,736 downwards.
CAGGCCCAGCACGCTCGTCGCGACGAGGATGAGCGGGATGACGACGGCGGCCGGCAGCCCCGCCTGCAGCAGGCTGGCGGCGATCATCGTCGACAGTGCCACGACCGCTCCCACGGACAGGTCGATGCCGCCGGTGAGGATCACGAACGTCATGCCCACCGCCAGCACGATGAGGTACGCGTTGTCGACGAAGAGGTTGAGGAGCACCTGACCGCTGAGAAAGCCCGGGTAGCGGATGCCGCCGATCACGAACACCGCGACGAACAGCACCGCGGTGACGAGCACGGGACCGTACTTCGGGCTCGTGAACGCGTCGCGGATGCGGGCTCCGAGGCCCTTCGGCGCCTTGCGCGGGACGCCCGTCGTCGGCGCGGGCGCCGGAAGGAGAGTCGTCATGCGGATGCCACACCCTTTCCTGTGCGCACGGCGAGGCTTCGTCGCCATGAAGCGAGTGCCTGGTTCGTCGTCGGCGACTGCAGCAGGCAGACGACGGTGACGACGGCGGCCTTGAAGACCATGGTCGCGATCGGCGGGATGCCGACCGTGTAGACGGTCGTGACGAGCGTCTGGATCACGAGGGCGCCGACCAGCGTGCCCGCGAGCGAGTACCGGCCGCCGGCGAGCGACGTGCCACCGATCACCACCGCGAGGATCGCGTCGAGCTCGATGAACAGCGCCGCGTTGTTCGCGTCGGCCGCCATGGTGTTGGCCGTGAGGATCAGGCCCGCGATCGCCGCGCAGACCGCCGAGAACGTGTACACGACGAACAGCAGTCCGCGCGCCCGGATGCCCGCCTGCCGCGAGGCCTCCGGGTTGATGCCGACCGACTCGATCATCATGCCGAGCGCCGTGCGGCGGGTGAAGACGGCGGCGAGCACGAAGACGAACGCGGCGATGTAGACCGCGATCGGGATGCCGAGCCAGAAGCCCGATCCGAGCGCCTTGAACGGCGGGCTCGTGACCGTGAGGATCTGCCCCTCGGTGATGAGCATCGCGACGCCACGGCCGGCGGTCATGAGGATGAGCGTCGCGATGATCGGCTGGATGCCGATGACCGAGACGAGGAATCCGTTCCAGACGCCCAGCACGAGCGAGATGAGCAGGGCCACGACGATCGCGACGGCGACCGTGGCGGGATTGCCGGGATCGGGCGAGCCGAGCAGGATGCTGCAGGCCACCGCCCCGGAGATCGCTGCGACCGCGCCCACCGACAGGTCGATGCCGCGCGTCGCGATCACGAGCGTCATGCCGATCGCGACGATCAGCGTGGGGGCGCCGTTGCGGAGGATGTCGATCAGGCTGCCGTAGAGGTTGCCGTCGCGAATCGTGATCGCGAAGAAGCCGGGCACCGCGATCACGTCGATGATCAGCAGCACCGCGAGCATCACGATGGGCCAGAAAAGCCGGCTCGAGGCGAACCGGGCGAGGAGGGCGGTCATGCGGAGGCTCCCGTGTCGGTGTCGTCGCCGCTGCCCTCGGCGATGAGGGCGAGCAGGCTGTCGACGGTGAGATCATCGTTGACGAGGTCGGCCACTTTCTGGCGGTCGCGCATCACGATGATGCGGTGGCTGAGGCGCAGCACCTCTTCGAGCTCGGCGCTGATGTAGACGACGCTCATGCCGTTCTCGGCGAGGCTCACCACCAGCTTCTGGATCTCGGCCTTGGCGCCGATGTCGATGCCGCGCGTGGGCTCGTCGAGGATGAGCAGGCGCGGCGCCACGGCGAGCCACCGGGCGAGCAGCACCTTCTGCTGATTGCCGCCCGAAAGGTTGCGCACGATGGCGTCGGGGTCGGCGGGGCGGATGTTGAGCGCCTGGATGTAGCTCTGGGCGAGCTCATCCTGCCGCTTCTTCGGGATGGGCCGGAACCATCCGCGATCGGCCTGCAGGGCGAGCACGATGTTGTCGCGCACGGTGAGTTCGTCGACGACGCCCTCCGAACGGCGGTTCTCGCTCGAGAACGCGATACGCCGCGAGAGCGCCTGGCGCGGGGTGCGCAGCTTCGCCTGCTCGTCGCCGATGGCGACGCTGCCGCTGTCGACGCGGTCGATGCCGCCGAGGAGGCGCGCCACCTCGGTGCGACCCGAGCCGAGGAGCCCGGCGAAGCCGACCACCTCGCCCTCGTGGATCGTGACGTCGACGGGCGCGACCGCGCCCCGGCGCCCGACGCCCTGGGCGCGCAGGAAGACCGTCGGGTCGCCGGCATCCGCGTCCGTCTCGCGGACGCGCTGCTCGAGGTCGTCGAGCGCGGCGATCTCCTTGCCGATCATCTTCTGCACCAGGTCGATGCGCAGGAGCTCGGGCGTCAGGTACTCCCCCACGAGGCGGCCGTTGCGCAGCACCGTCAGGCGGTCCGCGATCTCATAGACCTGGTCGAGGAAGTGCGAGACGAACAGGATCGCGACACCGCTCTCCTTGAGCGACCGGATGATGCGGAAGAGCTCTGCGACCTCGTCGGCGTCGAGGCTCGAGGTCGGCTCGTCGAGGATCAGCACACGGGCGTCGATGTTGATCGCGCGCGCGATCGCGATGAGCTGCTGGATCGCGAGCGAGTGCGAGCCGAGCAGCGACGCGGGGTCGACCTCCAGCCCGAGGCCCTCCAGCACGTCGCGCGCCTGGAGACGCATGCGGCGCGTGTCGATCGCGCCGAAGCGGCGCGGCTCGCGACCCAGCATGATGTTCTCGGCGACCGACAGGTTCGGCAGAAGGTTGACCTCCTGGTACACCGTCGAGATGCCGGCGTCCTGCGCCTGCGCCGTGGAGTGGAACGACACCTCGTCGCCACCCAGGGTGATGGTCCCGGAGTCCGCCTGGTAGACGCCGGTGAGCGCCTTGATCAGCGTCGACTTGCCGGCGCCGTTCTCCCCCATGAGCGAGTGCACCTCGCCGGGGAACATGCGGAACGAGACGCCGTCGAGGGCTTTCACGCCCGGGAACGAGATCGAGATGTCGGTCATCTCGACGACGGGCTCGGGCGCGGGCGGGCGCGTGGTGTCGGTCATCCTGGGTTCTCCGTCGAACGAGGGGCGACGGCGTCGTCGCTGCGGACAGTGCGGGCGGGTCGAATCGAGGGTAGTGGCGGGGACGGATGCCGCGGCATCCGTCCCCGCCACGTTCCGGTGCTCAGTACTGCCGGTCGGGCAGCGCCTCGATGGCCTGCTCCTGGGTGAAGGTGGTCTCTTCGGTGATGATCCTCGGCTCGACGGTGCCGCCGTCATTGAGGGTCTTGATGATGTCCACCAGCTGGTTGCCGAGCAGCGGGGAGCACTCGACGATGAAGTTGATCTTGCCGTCGGCGAGTGCCTGCATGCCGTCGTGCACCGCGTCGACGGTGACGATCTTGATGTCCTCGCCGGGGACGAGGCCCGCGGCCTCGATCGCCTCGATCGCGCCCAGACCCATGTCGTCGTTGTGCGCGTAGACGAGGTCGATGTCGGGGTTGGACTTCAGCATGGCCTCCATGACCTGCTTGCCCCCGGCGCGGGTGAAGTCACCGGTCTGGCTCGCGATCACCTCGAGGTTCTCGTTCTGACGGATCACGTCGGCGAAGCCCTCGGCGCGGTCGATCGCGGGAGCCGCGCCGGTCGTGCCCTCGAGCTGGACGATGTTGACCTTCTCGGTGGTGTCCTTGTACTGGTCGAGCACCCAGAGGCCGGCCTTCTTGCCCTCCTCGATGAAGTCCGAGCCGAGGAAGCTGACGTACAGCGAGGTGTCCTTGCTGTCGACGGCGCGGTCGGTGAGGACCACCGGGATGCCGGCGGCCTTCGCCTCGTTGAGGACGGCGTCCCAGCCGGTCTCGACGACGGGCGAGAAGGCGATGTAGTCGACGCCCTGCTGGATGTACGAGCGGATCGCCTTGATCTGGTTCTCCTGCTTCTGCTGCGCGTCGGAGAACTTGAGCTCGATGCCCGCGTCGGCGAACGCGGCCTGGATGTCCTTGGTGTTGGCAGTGCGCCAGCCCGACTCGGCGCCGACCTGCGCGAAGCCGACGACGAGCTCGTCGAGAGCCTTCGGCCCCTCCGACTCCGTGCCGGTGCCGCCGCTGCCGGACGCGCAGCCCGCGAGGCCGAGGATCAGCGCGCCTGCGGCGGCGATCGAGAGCAGCTTCTTCATGTGAGTGAACCTCCTTGTTCATCCGGGCGCGAGGCTGGCCGCAGCGCTCTTGGTTCCGGAGCGGCCGACATGGCCGCGATTCAGGATGTTAGCGCTCACTGTTAGCGCTCACAAGCGGTTACGTGCCGTGATCATGCAACGAACAGATAACGGATGTGAGCGCGAACATTCCGTGCCGCCCACTGCCCGAGCCGTCGGTGGGCAGCAAGGCGTCCGGCGACTACCGCGTCGCGTCGGCGAGGAGACGGCGCATCTCCGCCATCGTCTCCTCGGACTGCGCGAGCAGCGCGCGGAGGCGCTCTACAGTGTCCTCGGGGTCCGCCTCGCGGACCTCGGGCTCGAGCTCGGGCGATTCCCGCGTGCCCGCGATCGGCGCACCCGGTCCGCTCCCCTGGCCCGCGGCGGCCCCTGCCTTGACGGCGCCCGCCACCGCCCCCGCCGCGACGCCGTTCGCGGCGTGATCGGCGATCGACGCCGCCTCGGTGGACGCGACGGTCGCGCCGTCGGTCGCTGCCGGGGTCTCAGCATCCGTCTCCGCATCTTCTGCGGCCTTGCGCGGACCGAGGAAGAGGTTCGCGAGGTAACCGGTGAAGGTGCCGAAGATGCCGACGCCGACCACGATGATCAGCGTGCCGATCATGCGGCCGACGTTGGTGACCGGGTACTGGTCGCCGTAGCCGACGGTGGAGATCGTGACGATCGTGTACCAGAGCGCGTCGGAGGCCGAGGTGATGTTCGCGCCGTCGGCGTCCTCTTCGACGTAGAGGATCGAGATGCTGCCGAACTGCAGCACCAGGATGCCCATCAGCAGCAGGGTCATCAGCGCACTGTTCGCGCGGTCGTGGATGAGGGTGGTCCAGACGGTCCGCGGGCCGAGCTCGCGCAGCAGCCGGAAGACCCGCAGCAGGCGGAACAGCCGCAGGATCTTGAACTGCGGGAACGGCAGGCTGGCCAGCAGGTCTGCCCAGCCGAAGCCGCGGAAGAAGTAGCGCGACGCCTTCGGTGCCGTCGAGATCCGGTAGATGAAGTCGCCGAGGAAGATCGCGCTGAACAGCGCGTTCATGACCGAGAGCACGAGCTCGAGCGCGGTATCGCCGACGATCGCATACATCAGCACGAGGTTGAGGATCGAAATGATCGACAGCACGCCGATGAAGATCTCGTACGCGGTGTTCTTCAGCTCGGCCCGCGCCTCGGCGCGGGCCTTCGCCCGCGCGCGGGAACGCTCGCGCATGTCGGAGAGGGAACGGGCCATGGCGAGGCTCCTCGTTTTGGGCGATGCCGGACGCGCTCCGACCGTGGCACCATTGTGCTCGCACCCCGCCCCGGGGTGCGAGCACCACTCTCACGCGAGTTCGGTCACCCGCTCCCCTGCTTCGACACGGACCGTGAGGCGGTTGTTCGCCGGCGGGAGCGGGCACACGTAGTGGTCGCTGAACGCGCACGGCGGCAGGTACGCCTGGTTGAAGTCCACGGTCACGGTGCCGTCCGCGGCCGGCGCGTCGATCTCGAGGAACCGGAACCGGTAGGCGTCGACGTTGCTCGTCGCGTCGGCGATCACCGCGCTGAGCCCCTGGGCGGGATCCCCCGTGACGGTGAGCTCGACCTGCGATCCGCCGATCTCGAGCGCGATCGTGCCCACCGCGGGCTCCTCGCGCTCGTAGCCGTCGACGCTGCGGATGACGTTGATCTCGCCCTCGGCCGCAGGGCGGAAGATCCCGGGGAGCGCCCACGCATCGTCGTGAGGGAACGACAGGATGCCGCGCAGTCGCGTGCGCCCGGGAGTCTCGGGGTCGAACACGCGCAGCGCCGGCGCGCCCTCGCGGCTGATGGCCTTGAGTCGGACGCCGCCCACATCGACGTGCTCGCCGGGAGCGAGCACGATGTCGTCGACCGGAGCACCGGCGACGTCGGCGCGAAGCCCCGTGCCGGCGACCTTGCCGTCGACCGCCCGCCACACCCCGGGTGCCCCGCCGTACGCGCGCGGCTCGGTGTCGAGCCAGTGCGTGTGGCGCAGTGCGGCGATGCCGTGCTCGCTCGACACGGCGCGCCAGCGCGCGTCGGTGACGGTGTCGGGGGTGCTCGCGGGGAGGGTCATTCGATTCCTTCGTCCGGGGACAGGGCGGTTCGCCCTTCCATCCCAACACGGCGTGGGCGACCGCATTCCCACCGTGCGACCCGCTGCGCCGCGCGGTGTCACGGGGCGTCACGATGTTTACCTTGCGGTTCTAGATAACTTGTACTTCTATGTACCTAGGACTTCTAGGTATGGAGGCGACGTGAAGATCGGCAAGGACCTGGTCGCCGCGGCGGCGACGCCGATGGTGCTCGGCATCCTCGCGGAGGGCGAGTCTTACGGCTACGCGATCCTGCAGCGGGTGGGCGAGCTGTCGGGCGGAGAGCTGGAATGGAGCGACGGCATGCTGTATCCGCTGCTGCACCGACTCGAGCGCCTCGGGCACGTCGAGTCGTCGTGGGGCGCGTCCCCCAGCGGCCGACCGCGTAAGCACTACCGGCTCAGCCAGACCGGCCGCGCGGCGTTCGCCGAGCAGCGGCAGCAGTGGGCGGTCGTGAGCCGCGCTCTGCAGCGCGTGTGGTCGGATCGCGACGGCGGCACCGACTTCGCCGGCGTCCCGGCGTTCGGAGGGGCCTGACATGACCGAAGACCTCGACCCCCGCATCGAAGAGCAGATCTCGACGTGGCGCGCATACGTCTCGCGCCCGGAGGCGATCGACGGCCGCGACGTCGACGAGCTCGAAGACCATCTGCGCGGCCAGATCGACCGGCTCGAGGCATCCGGTCTCGACGGCGACGAAGCGTTCCTCGTCGCGGTGAAGCGGCTCGGCGGCCTCGACGACCTGTCGCGCGAGTTCGCGCGTGAGCACTCCGAGCGCCTCTGGAAGCAGCTGATGTTCCACGACGAGCCGCGCGCCCCACGGACCGGCGGCGGGCTGCTGCTCGCGGTCGGGCTCGCGGTGGCGGCCGCGCTGGCGGTGAAGATCCCGTCCCTGTTCGGCATCCAGTTCGCAGAGGACGGAGACTTCTACGGCCGCTGGTACGCACTGCTCGTGCTGCCGTTCCTCGCGGCGTACTTCCTGGTCCGGCGCAAGGCGGCGCCCACGACCATCGCGATCGTGGCCGTGCCGTTCGTCGCGGCCGCCGTCGTGATGGCGCTCTACCCGTTCGCCCCGGGCGGCGCGACCCTCATGCTCGCGGCGACGCACCTCGTCGTGGTGCTGTGGCTCGTCACCGGCATCGGCTACGTCAACGGACGCTTCCGCTCGAGCCGCGCCCGCATGGACTTCATCCGGTTCACCGGCGAGTGGGTGGTCTACCTCGCGCTCATCGCGCTCGGCGGCGGCGTGCTGATCGCGCTCACGATGGGCGTGTTCGCGGCGATCGGCCTCGACGCGGGCTGGTTCGTCGAGGAGGTCATGGTTCCGTGCGGACTCGCGGGCGCCATCATCGTCGCGGCGTGGCTGGTCGAGGCGAAGCAGAGCGTCATCGAGAACATCGCTCCCGTGCTCACGAAGCTCTTCACGCCGTTGTTCACGCTACTGCTGCTCGCCTTCATCGTCGCGGGCTTCATCCAGGGCAGCCTCATCGACGACAGCTCGACCGAGATGTTCGGCCAGCGCGACCTTCTCATCCTCTTCGACATCGTGCTCGTCGTCGTGGTCGGCCTGCTGCTGTACGCCCTCTCGGCGCGTGACCCGCTGGCGCCGCCCTCGTGGTTCGACCGGATGCAGCTGCTCATGGCCGTCGCGGCGCTCGTCGTCGACATCATGGTGCTCGTCGCGATGATCGGGCGTATCGCCGAGTGGGGCGCGAGCCCCAACAAGCTCGCCTCGCTCGGGCTCAACGTCATCCTGCTCGCGAACCTCGCGGGTGCGGCCTGGCTCCAGCTGCGGTTCGCGATGCACCGCGCACCGTTCGAGCGCCTCGAGCGCTGGCAGACCGGCTTCATGCCCGTCTACCTCGGGTGGGCGGCGATCGTCGTGGTGGTCTTCCCGCCCGTCTTCGCGTACGCGTGACGGATGCTGCGACCCGGCGTCGATCGCCGGGCCGCAGCATCCAATCAGGTCAGTCGGAACACCCGGATGCAGACGTGACCGGGCTCCGGCCGCGCGTAGCCGACGAACTGCGCCTCGGTGAGCCAGCGGTGCGTGGCGGCGCCGGTCTGGAACACGAAGGCGGTCCGGTAGTAGAGCTCGTCCTCGCCGACCGGCTCGCCCGCGTGCAGCCGCCGCTCGACGTCTTCACCGGCGTGCCAGTAGCCGCGGTTGACCACGTCGATCGCCGCACCGTCGTCAGCCTCGATCAGATAGCGGGCGTCGAGCTGGGTGGTGGCCGCGCGCGTCACCCACCAGTCCGCGCCAACAGGGAGGACCCGCCCGGTCAGCCGCGGTCCTTCGATGGTGCCGCCGAGGATGGGCGTGACGTTGAGGTCCTCGGAGTCCGTGCGTCCGACCCGGATCGGGTCCGCCACTGCCACCTTCAGCTCGAAGACGAACTCGAGCCCGGGTGCGAACGCGCTCACGCGACAGCTCCGGCGACCGGCGTCTGCACCGGCGTCAGCGTGCCGAGGGCAGCCTCGACGTCGCGGGCCGCAGCGAGCGAGACGTGGTCGCCGTTGCGGGGGCCGATCAGCTGGACGCCCGTCGGGAGCCCGTCCTCGTCCAGCCCCGTCGGCACGGCGACCGACGGCAGGCCCAAGAAGTTCACGGTGACGAGCAGACGGTGGTCGCGCCAGAGCTCGGTGGTCGCGGCCGGGCCGGACAGATCGAATCCGATTTCGGGCATGCGCCGCGCCGAAACGGGGCCGAGCACGATCGGGTACTCGGCCTGGAACCTCTCCCACGCCGCCGCGATCACCGTGCGGCGTGCCCAGGCGCCGCCGTAGGCCTCGCCCGAGGCCAGCACCGCGGTCTCCCGGGCGTTGTCGAGGAAGTACTGTGTCGACCCGTGCGACAGCGGCGCCGGCAGCGCGCCGGGCAGGAACGCGCCGACCATCTCTGTCGTTGAGATCTGCCGCCAGAGGGTCGCGGCCTCTTCGATGAGGGGCGGCTCGACCTCGTCGACCTCCCACCCCGCGGCGGCGAGCGCGTCGGCGGCGCGGCCGATCGCGGCGGCGACCTGCGGATCGATGCCCCAGCCGAGCGGGTCGCGTACGACGGCGACCCGCTTCGGGCCGTCGTAGGAGGACGGATGCGGCACGGTCACAGTGGTCGGGTCGCTCCCGTCCGCCCCGTGCATGAGCGCGAAGGCGACGTCGAGGTCGTCGACACGGCGGGCGATCGGACCGTTGACGGCGAAGAACTGCAGCGACAGCGCCACCGGCTCGGTGATCTCCGCCATCGGAGCCGGGATCCTGCCCGCCGACGGTCGCAGTGCGCACACTCCGGCGGCGTACGCAGGAAGGCGCAGCGAGCCGCCGTAGTCGTTGCCGAGACCGAGCGGTGTCATGCCGGTGGCGACGGCCACCGCGTCTCCGCCGCTCGAGCCGCCGGGCACCCGGAACGGGTCCCACGGGTTCAGCGTGCGGCCGAACAGATCGTTGTCGGTGTCCCACCGCAGCCCCCAGTCGGGCATGTTGCCGCGTCCGACCGGGATGGCGCCGGCTTCGAGCAGGCGGCGGACCATCGTCGCGTCCTTCGCGGGAACCGCCTCGGCCATGAAAGGCCATCCGCTCGTCGACGCCGACCATGTCAGGTCGATGTTCTCCTTGACGGTGAACGGCACGCCCGCGAGCGGGCCGGCGTCCTCGCCGGCATCGAGCGCCGCATCGACGCGCTCGGCGAGAGCACGCGCCCGGTCGTGGAACACGACGGTGAGCGCGTTGACGGCCGGGTTCACCTCGTCGATCCGCGCGAGATGCGCGTCGATCACGGCGCGGGCCGTGATCTCTCGCGTGCGGACAGCGTCCGCGAGCTCGCGGACGCTGAGCTGCCAGAGCCGGCGATCGGTCATTTCTCTCCTCGGGGTGTGATGATCCGGGTGGTCCTCGTGGCTACCGCGGGCAGTGCAGACGTGCGGACGGGCAGCCGTCGGCGCGGCACCCATCCCGCGCGCGGGATGGAGTCGAGGAGGGTGCGGGTGTACTCGGCGCTCGGGCGATCGAGCACGTCGGCGATGGGGCCCTGCTCCACCACGGCGCCCGACTTCATGACCACGACGTGGTCGCATAGCCGCCGCACGGTGGTGAGATCGTGCGAGATCATCAGCAGCGCGACACCGGTCTCCCGACGGATGGCGTCGAGCAGCGTCAGGATCTCGACCTGGGTCGTCACGTCGAGCGCCGACACCGCCTCGTCGAGCACGAGGATCTCGGGGTCGGCGGCGAGCGCCCGCGCGATCGCGACGCGCTGACGCTGGCCGCCCGACAGTGATCGCGGCCGCTGAGCCGCGAGCGCGGGATCGAGCTTCACCGCTGCCATCAGATCGTCGACGCGGAGGTCGAGCTCGGCGCGGGCGATGCGGCGACGGTGCACGGCCACCGCCTCCGCGAGGCACAGACGCACCGTCTGTCGAGGGTCGAGGGACTGGTAGGGGTCCTGGAAGACCATCTGGGCGATCCGTGCGCGAGCGCGGCGGTCGGAGGCACGCCGTGCGGGCGTGGTCCAGTCCTCGCCCTTGACCGTCACCGTTCCGGCGTCGGCCTTCTCCAGACCGCAGATGATGCGCGCCGTCGTGGACTTGCCCGAGCCCGACTCCCCCACGACGCCGAGCGAACCGCCGCGCGCCAGGGCGAAGCCGACGTCGTCGACGGCGACGAACTCCTCGCGACCGCCGCGTGGCGAGCGCACCTGGAAGGTCTTGCGCAGTCCTCCGACCTCGAGCACCGGTGCCTCCGCAGCGGTCCGCTCGGCGATCAGGTCACCGGGGAGCGTGGCCGAGAGCAGCCGCTGCGTGTACGGGTCCGCAGCATCCGTCCTCATCGTCGCGGCTCGCAGCGTCTCGATCGTGCGACCGTGCTGCATCACCGCGACGCGGTCGCACACCGCGCCGGCGAGGGCCAGATCGTGCGTGATGAACAGCAGAGCGAGGTCTCGGTGGCGCCGGAGGTCCGCGATGACCGCCATCACCTCCTCCTGCGTGGTGACGTCGAGGGCCGTCGTGATCTCGTCGGCGAGGAGGACCGGCGGGTCCATCGCGAGCGTCGCGGCGATCATCACGCGTTGCAGCAGTCCGCCCGAGAGATCACCCGGCCGCTGCCGCATGCGACGCGCGGGGTCGGGGATGCCGACCTCGGCGAGGAGATCCTGCGCGCGCCGGTCGGCGGCATCCGGCTTCTCCCCCGCGACCGAGATCAGCGCCTCGGTCATGAAGTCCCCGATGGTGCGCAGCGGGTTCAGGTGCGCGCGCGGCGTCTGGAACACCATGCCGAGGCGGCGGGCGCGGATCTCGCGCAGCCGCTTGGCGGGCAGCGCCGCGATGTCCTCCCCGTCGATGCGGATCGTGCCACCCACGGTGAAGCCCTCGGGGAGCAGGCCCGCGACCGCACGCACCGACAGGGTCTTGCCCGAGCCGGACTCGCCGACCAGGCCCAGCGCCTCGCCCGCCTTCACCTGGAGCGTGCAGTCGTGCACGATGGCGCGCGGTGCCTCGGTGCCGGGGGCGGAGATCGAGACGTGATCGAGTTCGAGGACGGAGGTCATCGGTCGGCTCCTTCCGCCCACGTGGTCACGCGGGCGCCGAGGATGTTCACGGCGAGAACGGTCACGACGACCAGCGCGGCAGGGAACAACGACTGCTCGGGCGCCCCGACGAGCAGCGACGGCTGTCCGGCTGCGATCATCACGCCCCAGTCCGCCGACGGCGGCTGCGCGCCGAGTCCCAGAAACGAGATCGCGGCGAGGTCGAGCATCGCGTAGCCGAAGCCGACGGTCGACTGTGCGAGCAGGGCCGGCAGCAGGGCGGGCACGAGGTGCCGGAAGCAGATCGCCAGGGATCCCACGCCCTGGATGCGCAGTGCCGCGATGTAAGGCTTCGCGAGCTCGCTGCGAGCCGAGGCGCGCATCAGGCGAGCGACGATCGGGACGTACGCGATCGACAGCGCCACGATCGGCGCGATGAGCCCCTTGCCGAACATCGACACGGCGAGGATCGCGAGCACGAGACCCGGGATCGCGAAGATCACCTCGATGAGCCGCGAGCTCACGCCGTCGACCCAGCCGCCGAACCACGCCGAGACGATCGCGATGAGGGCACCGAGGAGCGACGACGCGATCACCACGACGATGGGCGCGAACACGCTCGGCGCGGCGCCGACGAGCACACGGGACAGGATGTCGCGACCGAGGTCGTCGGTGCCCATCCAGTGCTCGAGCGACGGTGGAGCCGAGATGGGTCCGACGTAGAGCTGGTTCGGGTCGTACGGCGCGAGCCACGGGCCGAACAGCGCCATCGCGAGGATGCCGATCATCACGATCCCGGCCGCGATCAGCAGCGGGTCGCGCACGGAGAGGCGGCGAGCGAACGTGGGCACGCGGCCGCCGGCCAGCTGGGCGACGCTCATGCGGTCCTCCTGGGCTTCACGGAGTCGGGGTCGATCAGCGCGATCGCGACGTCGGCGGCGGCGTTGAGCACGACGAAGAGGATCACGAGCAGGAGCGAGATCACCTGCACGACGGGAATGTCTTTGCGGGCAGCCGCCTCGGTGAGCAGCGACCCCATCCCGCCGATCCCGAACGCCTGCTCGGCGATCGCCGATGCCGCGAACAGCCCCGCGACCGTCGCGCCGGAGATCGCGAGGATCTGCGGCGACGCGTTCAGGAACACGTGGCGACGGAAGATCTGGGAGCGAGGGATGCCGCGCACCCGGGCCGTGTCGACATGCTCGGAGTGCAGCTGCCCGACCACGGCGCCGCGCGTGATGCGGCTGAGGTACGCGATGTAGAGCACCGAGAGCGAGATCGCCGGAAGAGTCAGGTGGTACAGGTTGTCGAGCAGTCCCTCGCCGGCCCCGTAGACCGGGAACAGCCCGAGGACCCGCCCGAAGACCCAGATCAGCAGGATCGCGACGACGAAGGTCGGCAGCGCGACCCCGAACGACGTGGTCACGAGCACCGCCCGGTCGGTTGCGCGGCCCCGCGTCGCCGCGAGGATGCCCGAGCCGACGCCGAAGATCGCGATGAGCACGATCGTGTACAGCACGAGCAGAAGGGTGACCCCGAAGCGCGGGGCGATGAGCTCGGTGACCGGTGTCTTGTACACGAACGATGTGCCGAGGTCGCCGGTGAGCACCCCGCCGATCCAGTACAGGTACTGCACCCAGACCGGCTGGTCGAGGTGATGCGCGGCCTTGATGGCCTCGATCATCTCCGGCGTGGGCCGCACACCCCCGGCGAGCGCGACGACCGGGTCGCCGGGGGTGAGCAGCACGGCCGAGAAGATGACGACGCTCGACAGGAACAGCGTGAGGAGCAGTCCTCCGAGCTTGCCCAGCAGCTGCCGGGCCACGCTGGCGTTCATCGTCATCCTCCTCCGACGTGGTGGTGCGGGCGGATCACTTGCCACCGAGACGCAAGGCCCACGGGCTGGCGTACGCCGCCACCGAGGTCACGACGCCCGTCAGGTCGTTGCCGAGGAACGTCGTGTGGTACGAGCCAGCGAGTGTGACCTGCAACTGGTCGGGAGCGAAGACCTCCTGGGCGCCGACGTACGCCTCGGCGGCGCCGTTCGCATCGGGCGTCGTGCGCGCCGCCTGCACACCGGCGGTGACATCGGCGTTCGCATAGCCGGTCCAGTTGAAGATCCCGCCCTGGTCGGGCGGCAGCACGAAAAGCTGCGGGTAGGTCAGCACGCCCGGGGTCTCGGTGTAGCCGGTGGTCGCGACGAAGTCGATGCTGTCGCGGGGGCCGGGGTCAGGCAGGAAGATGGCCGCGAAGTCGGCGGCCTGGCGCTCGTCGATCTCGATGGTCAGGCCGATCTGCGAGGCCGCGCTCTGCACGATCACCGCGGTCTGCGACAGCTCCTTGTTGCCGGCCGGGATCGCGAGGCGCAGCGGCACCGAGGTGTCCTCCCCCGATTCCTCGACGAGCTTCTTCGCGGCATCCAGGTCGACGTGGGGCGCCTCGAGGGCGTCGTAGCCGGCCTGGTAGACGTCGGCCGCGGCCGCGCCCGACCACGAGAACGGCGCCACGAAGGTGCTCTGCGGCTGCGCGAGACCGTGCAGGACGGTCGCGATGTACTGCTCGCGGTCGATCGCGAGGCTGAGCGCCTGGCGGATCTTCGGGTTCGCCCCCGCCCCGGCCTCGCGCGTCGGGCCGAACGAGAACGAGGCGGTCGAGGGCCCGATCACGAACTGCCCGGTGTCGGAGGAGGCGAACGCGTCACGGCTGGCGGGCGCGACGTTGAACGCGCCGTCCACTTCGCCCGCGAGGAGGGCGTTGGTGAGCGTGGTGCCATCCGGGATGAACTTGTAGGTCAGCTTCTTCACCAGCGGCGCGCCGTCCCAGTAGTCCTCGTTGGCGACCGTGACGATCTCGCTGCCGGGGGTCCAGCTTTCGAGCTTGTAGGGCCCGGCACACATCAGCTCGCCTCCCGACGTGCCGAGCGCATCGCCCTGCTCCTCGCTCACCGCCTTGCTGAGCACTGCTCCGGCGCCCCCCGTCAGCGCGTCGCGGAAGGTCGTGTCGGGTGCGACGAAGTGCACGGTCACCTGGTTGTCGCCGGTGACCTCGATGCCGTTCTCGGGTGCGACGAGCACGAACGCGCCGTAGAACGCCGAGGTGATGTCGCTGTGGTGTCGTTCGAGGCTGTACACGATGTCGTCGGGGGTGACCGCGGAGCCGTCCCAGAAGGTGACGCCCGGACGGATGTCGATGACGAACGTCACCGGGTCGACCCAGTCCGCGTTCTCGGCGATGCCCGCCGCGACCGAGAAGTCGGGCTGCACGGTCAGCAGGCTGGTGCAGAGGTTGGGCTGCACGAAGTTGTAGTCCGCACCCGGCACGAGCGAACGCGGCTCCCCCTCGACGAGCGCCCAGGTGACCTCGTCGACTTCGGTGGTGCCGGCGGGCAGCGCGTCGACGAGTTCGACGGGCGCGAACGTCGCGTCGCCGGTCGGCGACGTCTCGGTGTCGCGGGGTGTGCACCCGGCAAGCAGCACGAGCGCTGCTCCGGCTGCGACGACCGCGGCAGCCTTGCCTCGGATTCTCATCTCGTTTCCTTTCGGGTCGGTCGAGGGAGATCGTCGATCGCGGCAGCGTCGCCGCGATCACCCTCAGGGTAGTACAACACTGTTGTACATCAACGTTGCATTTGTGTTACGAGCCTGAATAAAGTGGGTTGCATGCCCCGCGAGGTAGACGCCGAACAGCGGCTCGCCGACATCGCCGCCGCGACCATCCGCGTCGCGCGCTCGGCGGGCTCGCATGCCGTGACCATCCGCTCGGTAGCCAAGGAGCTCGGAGGTTCGACGACCCTCGTCACGAACTACCTCCCCTCCCGCGCCGCGCTCATCCTGAACGCACTGGACCGCGGCCGGGACCGCTGGCAGGTCGCCCTCGACGAGTCGCTCGCCGGGGCCGCGCCCGTGGACCGGTTCGCCGTCGTCATCGAGTGGTCGCTGACGACCGGACCGGACGAACCGGTGCTGCGTGCGCTGATCCTCGAGATCGTGGCGAACGCGGACCGCGAGCCGGACCTCCGCACGGCCCTCCATCGCGAGAGTTCGGCGTATCAGCAGCTGCTCGTCGAGGAGGCGCGGGGCGCGGGCTATCTCGAGCCCGAGCACGTCGCGGGCCTGGCGTACCTGCTGGTTCGCGGGTCGTACGTCGCGAGCGCGGAGGATCCGGCCCGCTGGGACGAGGCCCAGCTGCGCGAGGTCATCCACGCGACGCTCGCCGCGCAGCCCCGCACGCGCGTGGACGCGGACCTGAACGCACATCAGCGCACCACGTAGACCCGGACGCACACCTGGCCGTCCTCGTCGCGCGCGAGCCCGATGAACTGGTGCTCGGCGAGCCAGCGGTGGGGCGCAGCATCCGTCTGGAACACCGGCGCGGTGCGGAAGTAGTACGCGTCCTCCGGCACGTTCTCGCCCGCCTCCACGCGGGCGATCACGTCGTCCGACGCGCGGTAGTAGCCGCGGTTGAGGATGTCGATGACCGCGCCGTCGTCGGCGCGCAGCAGGTAGCGCGCCTCGAGCTGCGCCGTTCCAGATCGCTCCACAGCCCAGTCCCCGCCGCCGGCCAGCACCTCTCCGTTCAACAGCGGGCCCGCCACGGTGCCGCCCGAGACCGGCGTGAACGTCAGCTCCTCGTCGGCGCTGCGACCGATGCGGAAGTGCGGATCGATGTCGACGCGGATCTCGAACGCGTACTCCAGGACCGGTTCGTTCATGAGCGAGCCTCCTCGGCTTCGGCGGTGGGCAGGACGGTGAGGGTGACGCGCAGCGCCTCGTCGCCGCCGAGTGCGATCCGCTGCCGGTTGACGGCGGTCTCGACGGCGCCCCACGGCTCCTCTCCTGTGCCGGGCTGCGGCAGGAATTCGGGGAAGTCGCTCGAGTGGATGTGCAGGCGGAGGCGATGCCCTGCACGCACGCGGTACCCCAGCTGGCCCAGGTCGATGTCGACGGCGGCCGGGTTCGCAGCATCCGTCACGTGCACCTGGCCGCGCGCGATGCGCAGCGCCCGGCCGTCGGGGGCCACGTCGAGCAGCCGCGCGAACACGTCCGTCACCGGGCCGTCGGACGACACGGATGCTGCGACCCGCACGGGTCCCACGAGGTCGACGTCGCGCTGGAACACGTCGGTGGTGAACGAGAGCACATCGGCCCTTGCGCCCAGCGCGGCTTCATCGGGGGCGTAGAGGAGGAACGCGAACGCGTTCGGGACGCTCGACGGCACGAGGTCGGCCGGGTCGTGCAGCCACTCGAGCCCGGACGCGCCCTCGGGCGCCTCGGGCGAGAGCCCTCCGGCGGCGTGGGCGTACAGCGTGCAGCTCTCCACCTCCCGCGGCGGCCACGTGTCTGCGGCGCGCATGCCGGACGTGCCGGCGAGATTCCAGCTCACCCGAGGGATGTCGGCGGCGCGACCCCTCCCCCGCACGAACACCTCGAAGAAGCCGACCGCGGGCTGCAGCATCCGTGGCAGCTCCGCACGGATCTGGTCGAGGCTGCGCTCCTCGACCCGCGCTGTGGCGGGGTCGTCGAGGTAGTACGACTCGTGGTCCATGGACTCGATGCGGAGGAAGTGATTGAGCGCCCAGGCCGGTCGCTGCTCGATCTCGGCGACATCCGCCCATGAGAGGGGCGCGCAGTTGTCCCACCAGCCGATGGTGTGCAGCGTCGGCACCGGACGCGCGTCGAAGGGGCTGGCGAGCGGGAACCGCGGCAGGTGCACGGCGCGCGGGTACCACTGGTCGTACGAAATGGAACGGGCGCCGAGTTGCGCGACGACCTCCTCGGCCTGCGCGCTGAAAGGTCGGCGGGAGGTGTCGAGGTCCCAGAAGAAGCCGTCCTGCGAGTGGAAGTAGGTGAGGGGGTAGAGGTAGGTGATCGCCCACTCCACCCGGCGGGTGCGCTCCCCCGGGATCACGCGCACCGGCTCGCCGAGCATCGTGCCGGTCACGCGTGGGGCGATGGCCTTGAGCGCGGGATGCTGCGACGCGACCGCCGCCCACTGCGTGTAGCCGTAGTAGCTGTCGCCCCACATCGCGACCCGGCCGTTCGACCACTCCTGGGCAACGATCCAGTCGATCGTGTCGTAGCCGTCGTCGACCTCGTTGACGAACAGCAGCGCGTCGCCCTCGGAGCGGAACTTGCCGCGCACGTCCTGCGCGACGACGCGGTAGCCGCGGGCCGTGAAGTACTCGGCGATGAGCGGGATGAATGTGTACTCGCCGCTCTTGTCGTACGGCAGCCGGATGAGCACGGTGTCACCCGCGCTCGCGTCGGGGTCGGCGGGCGCACCGGGGAGATAGACGTCGGTGGCGAGGCGCACGCCGTCACGCATGCGCACGCGCTCTTCGCGGGCGGCGGGACTGACGGGCGCGGGCCCGACATGCACGATCTCCGGCACAGCTGCCTCCTCTTCGAGCGGGTGGATGCCACGGTAGGGACTTCTGTGTTGTTAGTCAAGTCTGACTAGACAATAAACTGAGCATGAACGTACCGTAGGGTGCGACAGGGAGGTACCGATGGCCCGACCATCCGTCGCCGAGGAGCGCACGCGGCAGATCGTGGATGCGACGATCCGCACGATCGCCGCGCACGGCATCACCGGCGCGAGCCTGGAGCGCATCGCCGAAGAGGCCGGCATGTCGCGCGGCCACGTGCGGCACTTCGTGGGCAACCGTGAGGAGCTCCTGCGCGAAAGCGCCCGTCGGTTCTACTACGAGGACGCCGAAGGCGAGTCCATCCTCCCCCTCGGCACTGCCGACGTCTCCGGCGCGCTGAACTTCCTGTTCGGTGACGAGTTCGCAGCGCCCGGCAACGAGAACGCCGTCGTCCTCGGCTTCGTCGAGGCCGCCCGCACCGATCCCGTGCTCGCCGGACTCCTTGTGTCGGCCTATCAGGGCACGCACGGCGCACTCGGCGCGCTGCTGGCCACTGAGCACCCCGACGCCGACACCGAGGCCTGCGCCTCCGTCGCCTACGGCGTCGTGGGCATCGCGCTCCACAACGTCTTCCTGAGCGACATCGCGTCGGCGGCGACGGGTACGGCGACTGCCCGCGCCGCCGCCGAGCGTCTCATCGCGACGCTGGACTGACCCCGCGAACGCGGAACGGGACGGATGCCGCGGCCCGCAGCATCCGTCCCCTCCGCGATCGCGCACCTCCACCGCCTCGCGGCCTCACGTCCTGTCCCGGTCGGGGCGCGAACTCTCCGTTGGGGCGCACGTTCTGCGCCCCAACGGAGAGAACGCGCCCCGAACCAGGCAGACGACGGTGTCGGGGACACAGTGACACCGGCGAGCACGCGCGGGTGTCGGCGCGGACGCCTAGTCTCGTGTCATGCGCCGGACGCGACGGGCGGGATCGTGAGCGACCTCGCCGCGCCCGCGCCCCGGCGCTGGGTGCTCCACGTCGACCTCGACCAGTTCATCGCCGCTGTCGAGATCCTGCGCAACCCCGAGCTCGCGGGCAAGCCCGTCATCGTCGGCGGCCGGGGCGACCCCACCGAGCGCGCGGTCGTCTCCACGGCGTCGTACGAGGCGCGCGCGTTCGGGGTCGGGTCGGGGATGCCGCTGCGCATCGCCGCGCGCAAGATCCCGGGTGCCGTGATCCTGCCTGTCGACGCGCCGCTCTACCTCGCAGCATCCGAGGAGGTCATGGCGACACTGCGCGCGCAGCCGGGAGCCGTGGTGCAGGTGCTGGGGTGGGACGAGGCGTTCGTCGGCGTCCTGACCGACGACCCCGAAGGCTACGCCCGCCGGCTGCAGCAGGACGTGCTCGACCGCACCCGCCTGCACTGCAGCGTCGGCATCGGCGACAACCTGATCCGGGCGAAGAACGCCACCGACTTCGGCAAGCCGCGCGGCACCTTCCACCTCACCGCCGACAACTGGCTCGAGGTCATGGGCCACCGCCCGACGATCGCGCTGTGGGGCGTCGGCTCGAAGATCTCGAAGCGGCTCGCGCTGCTCGGGATCGAGACGGTGTCCCAGCTCGCCGTCGCCGACCCGGACGCCCTCACCCACGAATTCGGGCCCAAGATGGGCCTCTGGTACCTCCAGCTCGGCCGCGGCGACGGGTCGAATGTCGTCGACGACACACCCTGGGTGGCTCGCGGCCACAGCAAGGAGACGACGTTCCAGGTCGACATCGTCGAACCGGCCGAGATCGAGGGCGCGGTCCGCAGACTCCTCGGCGAAGTGCTCGACGAGGTCGCCGCCGACGACCGCCCCGTCGTGGGACTCGGACTGAAGGTGCGCTACGCGCCGTTTCTCACCAAGACGTTCACGAAGAAGATCCCGGCGACGTCCGACCGCGAGGTCGTGCTGGCCCGCACGATGGAGCTCGTCGCGAAGATCGAGCCCGGCAGGCCCATCCGCCTCCTCGGCGTGCGCGCCGGGATGGCGATGCCCGACGATGCCCGCGACGGCCACACGCCCACCCGCGGCGGCTGGTGACGGTCGCACCGACATGACCCTGCAGGGTCATGCGTTCCGTCCCCGTCCCCGGCGCGACCGTTCTCAGGAGCGTCCTCGCCCGGCGCCGCCGAGCCCCCGTCGTTCTGCGACTGCGGCCTCGCGCACTCGAGGGTCGTCCTGCGAACGGTCGCGACGGGGTGACCACGGATGACGGGCACTCGCAGAGCCTGTCAGCACGGGGGTCCGCGACGTAGCGTGGAGTCATGGCTGACATCCGCGCCGAGGTCAAGGAGTTCCTGAGCTCCCGTCGCGCCCGGCTCACCCCCGAACAGGCGGGACTGCCCGCATACGGCGGCAACCGACGGGTCGCCGGCCTCCGCCGCGAGGAGGTGGCGATGCTCGCCGGCGTGTCGGTCGACTACTACGTGCGCCTCGAACGCGGCAATCTCGCCGGCGCGTCGGAGGGCGTGCTCGACGCCGTCGCCCGCACGCTGCAGCTCGACGAAGCGGAGCGCGAGTACCTGTTCGACCTCGCGCGCGCGGCCGGCCCTGGCCGCAAGCCCGCCCGCCGCGCCTCGCCGACGGTGCGGCCGGCCGTGCAGCAGGTGCTGGACGCGTTCACCGAGGCTCCGGCCTGGGTGCGCAACGGCCGCCACGACATCCTCGCGGCGAACCTGCTCGCCCGCGCGCTCTACTCCCCCGTGTTCGACGATCCACGCCGGCCCGTGAACACCACCCGGTTCGCGTACCTGAACCCGGCCGCGCGCGACTTCTGGCGCGACTACGACCAGATCACACACGACTCCGCCGCGATGCTGCGGATGGAGGCGGGCCGCAACCCGCACGACCCCGACCTCATCCGGCTGGTCGGCGAACTCTCCACGCAGAGCGAGCTGTTCCGCGAGCGCTGGGCCTCGCGCGACGTGAAGTTCCACCGCAGCGGCCTCAAGCGCCTGCATCACCCCGTGGTGGGCGACCTCGAGCTGACCTACGAGTCGATGGACCTGCCGAGCGAACCGGGCCTCGTGCTCAACGTCTACACAGCGCCGGCGGGTTCTCCGTCGGCCGACGCCCTCACGCTCCTGGCGTCGTGGGCAGCGACGCAGGCGGCGGAGTTCGCCGCACACGACGCATCCGCGACCACCGCCTCGCCGCGCTGAGCGCTGCCTGCACCTCTGTGCGTCGCTCCGAGAATCGGACGAACGACGCGTTTCCGGACCCGCGGCAGCCGCAGCATCCGGAAAGCGAGCGAAAGTCCGAATTCCGGATCGGCGACGTCAAGATGCGGGATCAGACGGGCAGGACGACGAGTGTCGTGGCCGCGGCATCCGTTCCGGTGATCGGCCTCACGTACGCCGCACCGTAGCGGTCGTACTTGGCGTGCAGCTCCGCGTCGACGTCAGGCGCCACGGCGGGGTCAGCGAGGCGGAACGTCACGTCCTTCTCGACCCCGCCCGCCGTCACGCGGCCGGTGCCCGATCGCAGTGCGCGGCGGAACCAGCCGTTCTCGGGACCGTGCGCCGACCGGATGTAGAGGGCGTCGCCGACGGCCGCGTGCCAGATCGTGACGGCGGGGCGCAGCGTCCCATCTGGCCGCCGCGACGAGATGCGCAGCTCGGTGGCCGCGCCGATGCGGCGCAGCTCCGTCGCATCCCAGGCGGTCACGACGCCCCTCCCGAGGGGTACTCGGCCTCGGTGAGCTTGTCGCCCCACTCGGTCTCAGGCTCGTCGGCGTCAGGGGCGGGCGCCTCCCAGAGAGCGAGGTGGCACATGAACTGATCGGCAGCGGCGCCGTGCCAGTGCCACTCCCCCGCGGGCGTGTACACCGTGTCGCCGGGGCGCAGCTCGATGAGTTCCTCGCCGCGCGTCTGCACCCAGCCGACGCCCTCGGTCACATGGAGCGTCTGCCCCACGGCGTGCCGATGCCACGCGGTGTGCGCGCCGGGCGTGAACCGCACCAGGTTCAGGCGCATGCGCGAGGGTTCCTCACCGCGGTAGTAGGCGTTGAAATAGACGTCGCCGCTGAACCACTCGGCGGGCCCCTTGGCCGTCGCCGCCTGCGGCTGCCTGCTCGTGCTCATCGTGTGCTCCCTTCTCAGAGCCCGACCATCGCCATGCCGGAGTCGTCGTAGCGGTTGCCCGCCACGACCGCGGCGAGCGCGTCGAGCGTCGCGATGTCGTCGGCCGACAGCGCCACAGTGGTCGAGCCCGCGTTCTCGTCGACGCGCTCCCGACGGCGGGTGCCCGGGATCGGGACGATCGACGGATGCCTCGATAGCAGCCACGCGAGCGCCACCTGGCCGGGCGTCGCCCCGCGCGCTGCGGCGACCTCGCGCACGCCGTCGACGATCGACTGGTTCGCGCGGAGGTTGTCGGGCTGGAAGCGGGGGACGCGGCCGCGGATCTCGCCCGAGTCGAAGGTGGCGTCCGCCGAGACGGTGCCCGTCAGGAACCCCTTGCCCAGTGGGCTGAACGGCACGAACCCGATGCCGAGCTCCGCGCAGGTCGGCAGCACCTCGGCCTCGGGGTCGCGCGTCCACAGCGAGTACTCGCTCTGAACGGCCGTCACGGGGAACACCGCGTGCGCGCGACGGATGGTCGCCGCACCGGCCTCGGAGAGACCGAAGTGCTTCACCTTGCCCGCCGCGACGAGCTCGCCGACCGCGCCGGCGACGTCCTCGATGGGCACGGCGGGATCGACGCGGTGCTGGTAGAACAGGTCGATCGCGTCGACGCCGAGGCGCTGGAGCGAGGCGTCTGCGACGCGCCGGATCTGCTCGGGGCGCGAGTCCGTCCCGACCATCTTGCCGTCGACGATCTCCCAGCCGAACTTCGTCGCGACGACCACGCGGTCGCGGATCGGGGCGATGGCCTCGCCGACGAGCACCTCGTTGTCGTACGGTCCGTACACTTCGGCGGTGTCGATGAACGTCACGCCCTGGTCCACCGCGTAGCGGAGCACGCCGATCATGTCGTCGCGGTCGCCGGGGTTCGGGCCGTAGCTCATCGACATCCCCATCGCGCCGATGCCGATCGCCGAGACCTCGAGCCCCTGGCCGAGCTGCCTGGTGTGCATGGTTCCTCCTCGCGCCGCACAGCGTTCGCCCGCGGCATCCTCCATCCCACTCCTCCCAGCCTGCGCGCGGGAGACCCCGGTGTGCCAGGTACCGGGAGAACCCCTCGGGACGCGGTCAGCGAAGGTCGGCGAGTGCGCGATGGACCGACGCGACCGCGCTGGATCCCTCTCCCACTGCCGCGGCGACGCGCTTCATCGATCCGCGGCGCACGTCGCCGGCGGCGAAGATGCGGGGCACGGAGGTCTCGAACGGCAGCGGTTCACGGCCCATGCCCTGCCAGCGCTCCAGCGACTGCACCGACACGTCCGTGCCGGTGCGCAGGAACCCGTCGGCGTCGCGATCGAGTTCGGCGAGCCAGGATGTCGCCGGCTCCGCGCCGATGAAGCAGAACAGTCCGCGCGCCGCGACGTCGCCGATCGAGTCGATGCTCACGCTCTCGAGGGCGGCCCCTCCGCCGAGCGCGGTGACGCGGGACCCGGTGTGCACGTCGATCCGCGGGTCTTCGAGCAGCCGGTCGACGAGGTACGACGACATGCGGCTGCCGAGGTCGGAGCCGCGCACCACGAGGTGCACGGGGCACCCGTTCGCAGCGAGGTACAGCGACGCCTGCCCGGCGGAGTTCGCGCCGCCGACCACCACCACCGGCGACTCGAACACCTGCCGGAGCTCGAGCGGCGTGGCCGCGTAGTAGATGCCGGCGCCCTCGAACTCGTTCCACCGGTCGAGGTCGAGCGTGCGGTAGGCGGCTCCCGAGGTGACGATCGCGGTGCGCGCGCGGATGACGCGGCCGTCGGTGAGCGTGACGTCGAGGTCTCGCCCCGCCGGCCGGAGGTCGGCCGCCTCGCACGGCGCGTAGACCCGCACTCCGAACTTGAGCGCCTGGAGCGACGCCTGGCCGATGAGGTCGCCGCCGCTCACGCCGAACGGGAAGCCCAGGAAGTTCTCGATGCGCGACGTCGCCGCCGCCTGCCCGCCCGGGGCCACAGCATCCAGCAGCACCGTGCTCAGCCCTTCGGAGGCGCCGTAGATGGCGGCGGCGAGGCCCGCGGGTCCGCCGCCCACGACGACCAGGTCGACCACCTCGTCGGCGCGGCCCTGGTAGCTCAGCCCGAGCCGCTCGGCGACCATGCCGGGGGTCGCGTTCTTCATGGCCTCGCCCTGGATGAAGGCGACCGGCAGGTCGTCGAGGCCGATGCCGTGCTCGCCGAGCGTCCAGAGGTCGCCCGGCGCGAGCTCGATCGCGGTGTGCACGAGGTCGACCCGCTCGGCGAAGCGTCGCAGCGCCAGGAAGTCGCGTGAGGAGCGGGGTCCGACGAGCTTGAGCGTCAGCGCGGCGGGCCCGGTGCGGAGGATCTCGCGGCGCGCCCACAGCGCGTGCAGGATGATGTCGCACAGCTCGTCGTCCTCCGCCATCAGTGCGCGCAGGCGCGCGCGGCTGACCCGCAGCATCCGTCCCGCCTTCGTCGCCCGCGCCGACAGGAACGCGCCCTGCCTGTTGAGCAGGCCGAGTTCGCCGACGAAGCTGCGCGGACCCATCGTGCCCACGTGGGTCTCGCCGACCCAGCCGAAGGCGACGCGGACGATCTCGATCTCTCCGGTGTCGACGAGGATCAGGTCGTAGTCGAGGTCGCCGGCTTCGAACAGGTACTCGCCCGCCTCGACGTCGTGCGGCTCACCGAACGACAGCAGCCGCTCCCACTGCGCGTCGGTGAGCACGGGCTTCATCATGCGCTCGAACTCGCGCTGCGTGATCTTGGCGTTGCCCATCGCAGTCCCCTCCTCAGCGGTGGATCAGCTCGCGCCAGTCGGCCGGGACACGGCCTTCCGGCCCCGGCGACGGCTGCGTGTCGGGCCGCGACGCGGGCGGCGAGAGCTGCGGCCCGTTGACGTAGTCCTCCGCGACGTAGTCCCAGAACCACTCTTCGCCCGGCTCGAAGCTGCGGACGTAACGGTGACCCGTCGCGCGGAAGTGCGCCGTCGCGTGCTGCGCCGGCGAGGTGTCGCAGCAGCGCACGTCACCGCACACCGCGCAGCGCCGCAGGTGCACCCACCACCCGCCGACGTCGTCGCAGTCGGCGCAGCCCTCGCCTGAGGGCGGCACGGTGGGGTCGATCTCGCTCAGGCTCATGCGCCTGCCTCTCATCGCACGCGTTCCGTCGGTGCGATGCTAACGCGCCGGGGCGGGGGCCGGGCCGTTAGAGTGGGCCGCGATGATCGAGGTTGCGGACGGCGTGCTCGTCGCCACGAGCCGCGTGATGTCGACGACGTCGACGGTGCTGTGCGGCGACGGCGAGGCACTGCTGATCGATCCGGCGTGGATGCCCGACGAGCTCGACGCCCTCGCCGACGAACTGGACGCCCGCGGCCTCCGCGTCATCGGCGGCTTCGCCACGCACGCCCACCACGACCACCTGCTGTGGCACCCGCGCTTCGGCGCCGCGCCGCGGTGGGCGTCGCGGGCGACGGCCGCGCTCGCCCGCGACGAGCGCGACGCACTGGTCGCCGCGCTCGGCGCAGAGTTCCCGGAGCCGCTCGTCGAGCTGATGGGGGCGGTGGAGGAAGTGGATGCTGCGCTCCCACCCGCGTCGGTTCCCCGAGGCTTCGCCCCCGAGCTGGTGGTCCACGACGGCCACGCTCCAGGTCATACCGCGGTGTGGCTGCCCGAGCAGCGGGTGCTGATCGCCGGCGACATGCTCAGCGACCTCGAGCTGCCCCTTCCCTTCTTCCCGGACGACCTGCCCGCATACCTCGCGGCGCTCGACGTTCTCGCGCCGTACGTCGCCCGGGCCGACGTCGTGATCCCGGGTCACGGAACCCCGGGGTCCGATGCGGTGGCGCGCCTGGACGCCGACCGGCGTTACCTCGACGACGTCGTCGCCGGACGTGTTCCGAGCGACCGGCGCCTCGCGAATCCGGGAATGCCGGACGAGTACGCGCACCTCAAGGCGATGGTCGCCGACGCCGGCTGCTGACGTCGCATGGCCGCGACGGATCAGTCGAGTTCGACCGCGGTGTCGCGGGGGTAGGCGCCGCCGGCGAGCTTCACCAGGTGGGCGTGCGCGTACTCGCACACCAGCGCGTGCCGGTAGACCATGCGCGGAACGTCGACGTTCGAGTCCATCCAGAGGCTCATGCCGGCGAGCTTCCAGTGGCGGAACGTGTCGTCGCCGGTGACGAGCGCGAGGATCTCGAGGAACGAGTCGTCGAACCGGATCGAGTGCACCGCCCGCCGGTACTCCTCCACGGTGAGCGCCATCGAGAACGGGATGTTCATGAAGCACAGCGCGGTCTGGATGTCGAGCCGGAGGTAGCGTCGACGCGGGCGCTCGGCATCGATCGGCGGGATGTCGAGCTGCGCGAAGTCGAGCGCCTCCGGCCGCGTGAGCGGCACGCCGTCGAGGGCGATCAGGACGTCGTAGACGTTGACGTCGTGCTCGACGACGGCCGAGTCGCCGAGTCCTGCGAGGGTCTCGGGCCGGAGCGTCACCGGCGCCATGTCGACCGCGGTGTTGCGGATGATGAAGTTGACCAGGTTCGTCTCGACCACGAAGTGCCGGATCAGCAGCTCGACCGCGCCGGGCGAGACGAAGCGGCGCAGGAACCACACGCACAGCGCGTCCATGGTGCTCAGCGGCATCCATCGGAACGGCAGCACGCGCTTCACGATCGAGATAATCGCGACGAGCACGCGCGAGACGATCCGCGCGATCGGGTAGAGCCAGCGCCGCGACAGGCGCCGCTGGTCGTTGATGATCTGACGCACCAGCGCACGGTCGAGCGGGACCGAGGGATCGGCGTACACCGCCTCCCACATGCTCGGGTCGGAGCGCACGAACTCCGGGATGCTCGGCCGCGGCGCCGCCACGTCAGCGGTCCAGTTCCTCGAGCTGCAGCGCGTACAGCCGCGCCACCACCTGCGCGCAGCGGACGATGTCGTCGGCATCGCGGTCGTCGATGATGCCCGAGGTCAGGATCGCCTCCATGTCTCCGGTGTGCCCGGCATCGGCATCCTGGTGGTACCGCATGAAGTGCACCTGGTTGTCGGCGAGACCGAGCACCTCCTGGAATCGGGCCGCCCAGCCCGCCGCGCGCTTCGCGCCCAGGCCCTCGATGATGAACATCGCACCCAGCAGCCCGACGGGGTTCGGCTGAGCCGCGTAGTGGAACATGTAGCCCGACAGCGCCTCCGACCCGATGTTCTTGCGCCCGCGGCGGAGCTCCTCGAGCGTGCCGCCGATCGCCACGTAGTCGCGCTCGAGCATCAGGTAGTCGCGGTGCTCCTCCTCCGCGTGGCGGATCGCGGCCGCACGCAGCTCGAAGTGCTCGATGTCGAAGCTCGACGCCGCCCTCGAGATCCACGGCGACCCGTCGACCACCTGCTGGCGGAGGTTGAAGAGCAGTCGCCGGTAGTCCTCGAGCGTGACCGTGCCGTCGGCGAGGCGCTGCAGGATGGGCACCCGGTCCAGCCGGTCCTCGAGCTCGGCCCAGACCTCCGCCAGGCGTTCGAACAGCGTTCCGGCGCCGTCCTCGGGGGCGATGTCGGCGGAGACGGTCGTGGTGCTGCTCATGTCGATGCTCCTTGCCGGTCGCTCGGTGCGACCACGGTGAGATGGGCGAAGGCGAACGAGAACCGGCCCGACTCGGGCACGGCGAGAAGGACCGTCTCGCCGGGCGCGAAGCGCCCCGTGTGCCACGCTTCCTCGAGCGCGATGAAGATGCTCGCGGAGCCCGTGTTGCCGCGGGTCTCGAGATTGGAGAACCAGCGGTCCGTGTCGAGTGTCGGGATGCGACGCCGGAGAGCCTCGAACGCGACGTCGCGGAACATGTTCGTGCTGTAGTGGCAGACGACGTGGTCGAGGTGGCGCACGTCGACGAGCCCGATGTCGACGAGCTCCTCGAACTGGCGGATGCCGGCATCCGCGAGATCGTCGAGCATGCTCACGTCCTGCCGCAGCAGGAACATGCCGGCCGCGTCCGCCTCGGCGATGCCGACGTCCTGCCAGGTTCCGCCGACCTCCGGTTCGGCGCCGACCATCCCGGCGCGCATGCACACGTCGTGCTCGTGAGCGAGCGAGACGTGCCGCACCCAGTCGACCCGCAGCGACGGCTTGCTCGGGTGCGGCTGGAACTCGACGACGACCGCACCGGCTCCGTCGGACAGCATCCACCGGAGGAAGTGCGCGTCCATGCCGGCACGGATGCCGTCGTACCGGCGCTGCCTGAGGCTCCGGCTCGCGAGCTCCGAGCCCACCACGGCCGCACGCGGGTGGTCGCCGAGCCGGATCTTGCTGACGACCGCGTCGAGCGCCGCGAGGCTGGACGCGCACACCCCGGACGCCGACAGCAGCTGCATCGGCCCGCCGCCGAGTCGCCCGTGCACCATCGACGCGAAACCGGGAACGAGCACGTCGCCCATCGTCGTCGCGCACGCCAGCATGCGGATGTCGTGGGCGTCGATGCCGCGATCGTCGAACGCCGCCCGGAGGGCCTTGACCGCGAGCTCCTCGTTGAGCTCGGTGGGCTCGCCGTGCTCGTCGAGCGCGTAGTGGCGCTGCCGGATGCCGTTCGAGTCGAGGATGCGCCGCCGGATGCGCTGGGTCACCGCGTCGTCCCCGCCGAGGCGCGCCACGATGCCGTCGTTGTCGACCGGCTCCCCCGGCAGGTACCGGCCGAACCCGGTCAGATAGGCATTCGCCGTCGCGCCCATGGTGAGAAGACTAGAGGGAAGACATGGATGCTGTGCCCCGCAGCATCCCTCATCCCTTCCGCCCCATCCGATTCGGTGTCGCATCGCGTGCGCTCGGACCTGGTCCGCTTGCGCCGGGAAGAACTAAGGTGTGCGCAGAAGGGTCGTGCTGCGGCGGACGAGTATCGACGGAGATGGCGCCATGGAAGACACGAATGAAGCGGTCGTGACACTCAGCGAGGAGCAGTGCTGGAACATGCTCGCGCGCGGCGAGCTGGGGCATCTCGCCCTGGACGCGGGCGGCGAGCCCGACATCTTCCCGGTGAACTACGTGATCGACGGACCCCGCGTGCTGTTCCGCACCGCTCCGGGCTCCAAGCTCGCGGAACTGTCGCAACACCCTCGCGTCGCGTTCGAGGTCGACGAGTACGACGACACGTACGCGTCGAGCGTGATCGTCAAAGGCGTGGCCGAGCGGCTCGAACTGCAGCGCGAGATCGACGAGGCCGACGCACTGGCGCTTCGTCCTTGGATCCCCACCCTCAAGTACCGGTGGGTGCGCATCGTGCCGACCCAGATCTCGGGCCGGTGGTTCGCACGAACGCCGGAGCCCGACCGCTACAAGGCGTCGTCGAAGGAAGGCGCGTAGGCACTTCGCGAGGCTCGGGCGACCTGCGTGCGTCGGCTAGCATTCGGGGATGACGAACGCGGGGCCGATCGATGACGTTCCGATCGGCGGCGAGAGCATCCGCCTCGGGCAGTTCCTGAAGTTCGCCGGGGTCCTCGACTCCGGTGGCGAGGTGAAAGAGGCCATCATCGACGGCTTCGTCCTCGTCAACGGCGAGGTCGATCGCCGCCGCGGGCGGCAGCTGCAGGTCGGCGACATCGTCAGCTTCGATGGGCGCAGCGTGCGCGTCTGCCCCTGACCGACCGTATGAGAAGACCCCGGTAGCCGTCTAAGCAGGATGGGGGACGGCCGCGGCCCACGACGCCAGCAGGCGCAGGCGTTCGGCCGACGGCGAACCGGGTTCGGCGGTGTAGACGAGCAGCACCTGCCCGGGTTCGGCGGTGATCGCCATCTCCTCGTAGACGAGGGTGAGGTCGCCGACCACGGGGTGGTGGAATCGCTTCGTGCCCGAGCCGTGAACGCGGACGTCATGCGCTGCCCACAGCGTGCGGAACAGCTCGCTGCGGGTGGAGAGCTCCCCGACGAGGTCCTGGATGCCCTTGTCGTGCGGGTCGCGGCCGGCCTCGGCGCGGATCACGGCCACGCACATCTCGGCGAACAGGTCCCAGTCGGGGTAGAAGTCGTGAGCGGCGGGGTCGAGGAACTGGAACCTCGCGAAGTTCGGGGTGCGGCCGCCGTCGCCGATGAGCGGGGAGTAGAAGGCCCGCCCGAGGTCGTTGGCCGCGACGAGGTTCTGTCGCTGATCGCGCACGATCGCGACCGCGTCGGTCATCGCCGACAGCGCCCATTGCAGGCTCGGTCGGGGCGGTCCGGACGTGGTGGCGCGGCGACGGGAACGACCCGATGACGAGGCGCCACGTGTCGCGGCGCGAGCAAGGTCGAGCAGGTGGGCGTGCTCCGCGTCGGTCAACTGGAGCGCACGCGAGATGGAGTCGAGAACGGATGCCGACGCCCCGGCTATCGCTCCGCGCTCGAGCTTCGCGTAGTACTCGACGCTCACGCCGGCGAGCACGGCGACCTCGCTGCGACGCAGGCCGGCGACACGGCGATTGGGGCCGGGAGCGATGCCGGCGGCATCCGGGGTGAGCCGTGCGCGGCGGGTCATCAGGAACTCCCGCACCTCTGCTCTGTTGTCCATGCGCTCAGGCTAGGCCGAGGCAGCACGACGAGGGAGGCTCTCTCAGTGCACCCCTCATGTGGGTCGCTGATGCCGGTGAGCTCTTCGCCGGTGTGGAGCACGGGAGCGGCTCGACCCGCGAGGGGTGCCCTGCCGGTACACCCTTCGTCAGTGACTCCCCCGCGTCGCAACGGGTGCCGAGACTGGACTCATGCCGCAGACCCCGCCCTCCACCGGCAACCCGACGCGACCGCTGCTGCCGGCGCTGCTCCTGCTGCTGACGGTGTTCGGTCCGATCTCGATGGACCTGTACCTGCCGGCCCTGCCGGCCCTCACCGTCGAGCTCGGCGCAGCCACCTCCATCGCACAGCTGACCGTCACCGCATGTCTGGTCGGACTGGCAGGCGGGCAGCTGATCGCCGGCCCTGCGTCCGACCGGTTCGGGCGGCGCGGCATCCTGCTGGTCGGCATCGTCGCGTACGTCGTCACGTCGGCGCTGTGCGCGCTGAGCCCCTCGATCGAGCTGCTCATCCTCGCCCGTCTCGTGCAGGGGCTGGCCGGCGGAGTCGGCATCGTCATCGCCACGGCGGCCGGGCGCGACGTGTTCTCGGGCGCGGCGCTGATCCGCTTCTACGGCAGCCTCACCGTGATCGGCGGGTTCGCCGCGATCGTCGGGCCGCTGCTCGGCGGCGTGCTCAACACCTTCATGGACTGGCGCGGCCTGTTCGTCTTCCTGGCGATCATCGGCGGCGCGATCCTCGCGATCACGCTGTGGGCGTTCAGCGAGACGCTGCCTCGCGACCACCGGACCACGGGTGGATTCAGTCAGACCCTGCGCGACTATCGCACCTTGCTCGCCGACCGCATCTTCCTCGGCGCGGTCCTCAACCAAGGGTTCCTCTACGCCGCGCTGTTCGCCTACCTGGCCGGCTCCACCTACGTGCTGCAGGACATCTACGGTCTCTCACCGCAGTGGTACGCCGCCGCTTTCGCGCTCAACTCCGCGGGCCACATGGTCTTCGGCTACCTCGCCGGCCGCAGCGCCGAACGCTGGAGCATCCCCGGCACCCTCGCTCTCGGCGTTGCCACCACCGGCCTGGGCGCGGCCGGACTGCTCGTCGCGGGCATCACGCCGATGCCGCTGTGGGTGGTCGTCGTGTCGCTCTTCGCGTTGTCCAGCGGGGTCGCGATGTCGGCACCGCCGGCCACGACCCTCGCGCTGTCGGACTACCCGCAGATGGCGGGCACCGCCTCGTCCTTGCTCGGGGTGGTGCGGTTCGGGTTCGGCGGCATCGCCGCCCCGTTCGTCGGAGTCGCCGGCGCGCTCAGCATCCTCCCCCTGGGGGCGACGACGACCATCGCGGTGCTGCTGGCCGCGGCGTCCTGTCTCCTCCTCATGACACGCAGGGGAACGGATGCCGCCGCCCCTGCCGGCGCCGCCGTCACCGCTGCGCACACCCCGTAACCACCGAACAAGCCCCGTAACCACCGAACAAGCCCCGAAGAGGAAGGACACCACGATGCGTGGAGTCATCATGCACGCCCCCGGCGACGTCCGCGTCGAAGATCGGGAGAACCCGACGATCGTCGAGCCCACCGACGCCATCATCCGCCTCAGCGCCAGCTGCATCTGTGGATCAGACCTGTGGCCCTATCGCGGCGCCGAGCCGGTCGACCATGCGCCGATGGGCCACGAGTATGTCGGCGTCGTCACCGAGATCGGCTCCGAGGTGAAGAACGTCAAGGTGGGCGACTTCGTCGTCGGCTCGTTCTGGGCATCCGACAACACCTGCGAGATCTGTCAGGCCGGCTACCAGTCGTACTGCGTCCACCGCGTGCTCATGGGCGTCATCGGCACGCAGGCCGAGTACGCCCGCATTCCCCTCGCCGACGGCACGCTCGTCGCCACCCCGGGTCAGCCCGACCCCGATCTCATCCCCTCGCTGCTCGCGGCATCCGACGTGCTCGGCACCGGGTGGTTCGCCGCCGTCGCGGCCGAGGCAGGCCCCGGCAAGACGGTCGCCGTCGTCGGGGACGGCGCGGTCGGACTGCTCGGCATCCTCGCCGCCAAGCAGCTCGGAGCCGAGCGCATCATCGCGATGTCGCGTCACCCCGACCGGCAGGCGCTCGCCCGGCAGTTCGGGGCCACCGACATCGTCGAGGAGCGCGGCGAGGCCGGCGTCGCGCGGATCAAGGAGCTCACCGACGGACTCGGCGCGCACTCCGTGATCGAGGCGGTCGGCACCCAGGAGGCGATGGAGCAGGCGATCCGCGCCACCCGCGCCGGTGGCCACACCGGCTTCGTCGGCGTCTCGCACGACGTCTCGCTGGACGGCCTCGAACTCTTCGGGGCCGGCATCCACCTGCATGGGGGCGCCGCGCCCGTTCGTCGGTTCCTTCCGGAACTGATCCAGCTCATCTGGGACCGCAAGATCGACCCGGGTGTCGTGTTCGACCTCATCCTCCCCCTGGAGGACGCCGCGGAGGGCTACAGGGCTATGGACGAGCGCCGCGCCACCAAGGTGCTGCTCACCGTCTGATCGCCCCGGGCGGCCGGGTCGAAGCATCCGGCCGCCCGCTTCTCATCGCCCGGACCGGAGCCTCGTCACGGGGTCCGCGCTGGTCACCCTCGGCGCAACCTGGCGTGAGCGGGGTCAGCCGTCGTCGTGTCCGCGATCGCCGCCGCAGGTCAGATCTTGATGGGGAAGGTGAGCATGATGGCGATCCCGACGATGGCGACGAGGATGCCCATACTGAGGAGTGCGCGTCGCACCCAGGCCGTGATGTCTCGTTGGGACATCGCCGTGAGGAAGAGCACCAGTGCGAAGAGCACGGTGAGCAGCGAGTAGTTGTCGCCGCGCTGGTTGTTCTCCAGTGCATCGTTGAACTTCGCGTCCGCCTGCGCAGCGAGCTCGGCAGCCTCCTCGGTTCCGGGTGGGACGTACTCCTCCATCGCCATCGGGCCCTGCTCGGTGCGGCCACCGGCTTGCCACGCGTCGAACGCGACCCTGAATTCGGGTGTGAATCGGGCTTCGATGAACTGTTGAAGATCGGTTCGACCGTCCGCGACAGCGAGAACCCATTCGGTGTAGATGGTGAGGTCGTACAGCCGGGCGTCGCGTGCCGCTCCTTGCGCGGCGGTCGCCTGGATGCGGGAACTGGACGCCTGGCTGAACGCGATCGACATCTCGCCGCCCCACTTGGACGCTTCGAATCCGCACCAGGCAGTCAGGACCGCGGTGATGGAGAGAACGAACACGGTCACCACGTCGAGCACCTTGCTCTCGCGGTCCGCTGCGGACGGCCCGTCCGTCGTCGCTGAGTTCATCACTTCCCTGAATCTCTCCGGGCCACCCGGTCGGGCTGTGTGCGGCGAGTCCCGAAAGCCGATATGTGACGTCGCTTCATGGTCACGATTCCCCTCGCAAAGGCACACCTGTGGTCAGCCTAGGGGCAGGTCAACGGGCAAAACTAGAGCTCGCAGTGGGGTGCGAGTGAAAAATGTGACTCGAGGAGATCGACTCGGGAGCGATCGAGATCATCGTGCCGGAAGTGCTCCTGGAGCACGCCGTCTCCGAGAGCCTTCACGACCCGGCTGATGCGCGTGTTCAGGGTGCAGCGCTACGGAGTTGTCATGACGTGATGCCCGTCGACCGTGAGAACCGGGTGAAGATGCCTGTCACGGGGCTGCGGGGGCGTTGATGACGTCGACACTGATGTGCCCCCGGCCGCCGGTAGCGATTGTTCACACCTCGCTTTCCTGTCGACGCAGCGGCTTCCCGCGTCAGCCGGCGGTTTCCATGTTCTTCGTGACCACGGCGAGCGTCTGCTCGAGTTGCTCGGTGGGGCTGAACTCGACGACCTCGGTGCCGGCGTAGAGCACCGGGGTGTGACCCGGCGGGACGTAGTAGGCGTCGCCGGTCTCGAACGTCTCCTCACCTGCAGCGCCCTTGAACGTCACCTTGCCGGTCAGCACATACCCCCAATGGGCTGACTGGCATTGGTCGTCCGGCAAGCCCTTGAAGAACTCCGCGAGGTCGGCGTCGGCGGTGTACTTCTCAAAGGCCACCGTGTAACCCCCCTCGAGTTTCTCCAGATGACCCTCATAACCCTCCACCTCAACGGTTTCTGAAGCGCTGATCTTCGATGTCTTAGGCATGTCTCCCTTTCCTTTCAGCGACCGCTCGAGAATGGATCCCCGAGACGCTTCACCTCTCTCAGAGGTTGCGGCGCAACAGCGCCTGATGTACTTCAGCTCCCTGCAGCGCAGGTATCTGCTACGCCGGCGTCGAGGTTGCCAGCGCCCCGATCTGGTTCATCAGGGTGAACAGATCGCAGGCCTCGGTGATCTCGACTATCCGCCCGTCCTGGATCCTGAGGAGGTCCCAGGCCCGGAACCGCACGTGGCGGCCGGTACCGGCTACTCCCGCGTATTCGCCGGCGTGGATTCCCTCGTAGGTCACCCAGGTGCTCACGAAGTCGCCTTCGCGGATGATGTGCCGCGGGGTGGCTTTCATGCCCGGGAAGGCTTCGAGCAGGCTGCCGATCGATTGCTTGAGCTCGGTCAGGTTGGCCCCGGCCCCGGCATGGCCCCGTAGGTCCGGAGCGCAGATCTCATCGAGCCGCTCGAGGGACCCGTCGTTGATGGCGTCGTAGAACGTCTGGGCGACCGCCTTCGGATCGTCGTTCATGTCCTGGCCTCTTCCTGGTTTGAGTCCACGGTCGCGCCTCGCGACTCGAGGATCTGCTTCAGCCCGAACTCGAGGACCACGCGGTCAGGCCGTTCGTACTCCGTCGCGGTCCATGGCAACCGGAACTCCTTGCTGCCTCTCCGCCGGGTGTCCACACCCGTCGCACCTACCCGCAGTTCGCCGTCGTAGGCGACATCGACGAGCTCGGTCGCCCACTCCTTCGCGTTCCGGAGGTCAGTGAGGTAGTCGAACGTCTCCTCCTGCGGCCTGCCGATGGCGATTGATGTCCTGATGTGCACCATGACCTTCTCCTTTCACCTTCCAGCGTGCCCCTCGGTCGGGCAGGGAGGATGGGGAGACCTCCCTATCTTGCGACTCGGTCTGGCCCGAGGCGAACGGCGGCGAAGGCAGCGGCCTCGGTACGGCTGCGCAATCCGAGCTTGGAGAGCAGGTTGCTCACATGGTGACCCGCCGTCTTCGGGCTGATGAAGAGGCGGTCCGCGATCTCCGCATTGGACAGCCCACTGGCCACGAGCTGCAGCACCTCCACCTCCCGCTTGCTAAGGAGCTCGAGGTTCTTCGGGCCGGTCCGCCCCTTCACCCCGAGTTCGCGCAAGAACGCGGCGGCCTCATCGGCATCGGGCACCGCTCCGAGCCGATCGAATGCTGCGAGGGCGGCACGGGCCTCCGAGATCGCGACGGGTCGGTCACGCGCGACCAGCGTGCGGGCCAGCTCCATCCGCGCGCGGCACGCCTGCAGGGCCATGGAGGCCTCGCTGAAGGCATGGGCGGCCTTGCGCAGCAGTGACGTCGCCTCCGCGCGCCCCTCGGCCGCAGCCACCTTTCCCTCCGCGAAGAGCGCG
The DNA here is from genome assembly GCF_057656735.1 of Microbacterium sp. Soil_C_42. Classification (NCBI taxonomy): domain Bacteria; kingdom Bacillati; phylum Actinomycetota; class Actinomycetes; order Micrococcales; family Microbacteriaceae; genus Microbacterium; species Microbacterium sp. Soil_C_42. The sequence goes on along the minus strand of NZ_JBDGJU010000006.1, from coordinate 124,460 downwards.
TCGGCGTGGTGGCGGCGACTCTTCGTCAGTGCCGCGGTGGTCCTCAGTTTCGAGGCTGCGTCGGCGGCCGCTGCGGGATCTCCCCGCCGGAGGTCCGCGTCGACCAGGACCGTGAGCAACGGGAACGCGGCGACCGTCAGTCGCCCGAGCTCCCCGATGCGTTGTGTCAATCGGTTCGTCGCGGCCCCGGGCGATCCGACGGCCAGATCGAGCACCGCGAGCGGGCGGACGGACTCCGGCAGGTCCTCGTAGCGACCGAGCAGCTCGCGTGCCTCCTCGAGGCGGCCCTGCAGCACGCGAAGCTCCGCCAGTCGGGAGATCGGATGCACGCATCGCATGCCCATGCCGCTCGACTCGAGATCAACGACAGCGGCCGTCAGCTCGTCCTCCGCTTCATCGAGCCGCCCCGTGACGAGGTACAGACCGCCGCAGCACGCCCCGCAGAACGACGACAGTGCGCCGTAGCCGGCGGTGGAGCCGAAGCTGTCGAGCGGACCGAATCCCTGGTCCCCCCGCAGCCCCTCGAGCACTGCGGTCCATTCCGCAAAACGGGCATCGTCTCCGAGCAGCTCCCCCATCTCCATGAGCGCGCAGAACACCATGCCGACGCTGGCCAGGTCCCCAGCCTCACCCGCGCTGACCGCGGCCATCGCCTCATCCAGATGCGTGATGGCCGCGTCGACGTCGCCCGCCGCGACCTGGAGCACGCCCAGCCGCGCCAGGGACTCGATCTCCAAGTCCGGATCGTCATACCGCCGCGAGGCTTCCAGCGCGAGCCGAGCGTGCGCGACCGCTTCAGCGGCATCCGACGTGGCCTCCGCGCGCGCGAGCGAGACCCACCCCGGAATCGATGAATCTTCCGCCCTCGATGCAAGCGTCTGGGCTCTGGCCAGCCATCCATCCGCTGCCGCGTCGGTGCGCAGTGTCGGCCGGAATTCCCTTGCGAGCCACACCGCGACCCCCGCGGCCTCGATGAGGCGTCCGTCGTGCTTGTACCCGCGGTGCGCACGTGTGCGGGTCTCCATCGCGGTGCGGACATCCTTCAGCCACCACTGCGCGCGACCCAGTCCGTTCAACGCGTCCGGCGAACCGGTCTCGGCGACGGCCGCGGCAAAGCACACCCTCGCCAACGCCCAATCGCCGGCAGCGAGCGCGTCATGCCCCCGGCTCAGGGAATCGCGCACGGCCACGTTGCCATTGTGACGCTCAGGCGAGTGGCGTTCTACGGGGTGCTTGTTCGGCGGTGAGTCGTGGCCCTCACGTCCAGGGAATGGTGGCGGTGCTCGTCGATCCCGGGCTCTCCGTATCAGCCCGACTATCACCGCGCACATGCCAGGGCGGGTACGGCGCGATACGTGACCTCCGTCGTGCACGCGGCCCCGCGCTCAGGCTCGGGTCGGGGGAAGTCCCATACTCCTCAGTCGACACCCTCCCAACAGCGATCGATGACGGCACCGCCCGCGCGCACTGAACCCGAGGCTCGCGGAGGTGTGTGAGCCCGCGGCGCGTCTCGCGGTCTGGCATGGGCCTGCCGCGAGATGGTGCCTTGCGTCGCGTACGTCGCCGCGGTCCAATGGTGTCGTTCGCATGGTCTCCGCTTCTCGGGCTCGACGCCAGTCGGTCGGCGCGGAGGACCGACAATGGGTGATCGTCGACGGGCGCGGATTCGTCGATCCGAAGAAAGTCAGGCGGCGCGCGACGCCGCGAGGGCGAGGAGGACGCATGGATCGTGTGCAGGCTCCGTTCACAGCGGACGACTTCCGCAACCGCATGGATCGGGCGGCGCGCGATGCGGCCGCCGAGGGCCTTGACGGACTTCTCGTGACGCCCGGACCTGACCTGCTCTGGCTGACCGGCTACCAGCCGACCGCGATCACTGAGCGGCTCACCCTTCTCGTGCTCCGCAGCGACGCCGAGCCGCAGTTGTTGGTGCCGATGTTGGAGCGGCCGGATGTGGAATCAGCGGCGGGTGCGGAGAAACTGACGATCAGCGATTGGCGGGATGGCAGCGATCCCTACGAGGCTGCTGCACTGTTGCTTCGGACGGACGGAACCTACGCGGTGTCGGACGCGGCGTGGGCGCTGCATCTGCTGGGACTCCAAAGGCAGCTTCCGGAGAGTCACTACGAGTCGGTCACTGAACAGCTGCCGATGCTTCGAGCGGTCAAGGATGCCAACGAACTAGCCCGGCTGGAAGCGGCCGGCGCAGCTGCGGACGCGACCTTCCTCGAGATCGTGAAGGTCCACTTTGCCGGGCGCAGGGAGACCGACGTCGCCGCCGACCTCGCCCGGCTGCTCCGTGAATTCGGGCACGAACAGGTCGACTTCACCGTCGTCGGGTCAGGGCCCAACGGCGCCAACCCGCACCACGAAGCGGGCGACCGCACGATCCTCGCCGGAGACTTGGTGGTTCTGGACTTCGGCGGCCTGATGGATGGATATGGTTCCGACACCACCCGTACGGTGTGCGTAAGCGAACCGACCGCGGAGATGAGGGAGGTGCACGACATCGTGCGCGTCGCCCAACAGACAGCGTTCGAGGCGGTGCGCCCCGGCGTGGCCTGCCAGGACGTCGATCGCGCGGCTCGACGCGTCATCACCGACGCCGGCTACGGTGACCAGTTCATCCACCGCACCGGCCACGGCATCGGGACGACCACCCACGAACCGCCCTACATGGTGGAGGGCGAGTCGCGGCCGACCGTGCCGGGGATGTGCTTCTCGATCGAGCCGGGAATCTACCTGGCGGGGAAGTTCGGCGTTCGTATCGAGGACATCGTCACCGTGACCGAGGACGGCTGCCGCCGGTTCAACAACACCGACCACGGACTCGCCATCGTCGAGTGACGCCCCGCTGACATCATCTCGACTGGAGACGAGGGACGGAGAGGATCTCCTGCGTCCCGGGTCTGCGCGGTCAGACGACCTCGCCGGGCCCCGAGGCGGTCGTCGGGAGTGTGTGAGTGTGCGCGGCGGCCGATGCGGCGGCATCCTGGAGGGTGCCACGCGCCATCTGATGACGTTTCATGAGACGCGGGCGGTGGACTCGTCCGCAGCTGTCGACTCACGCGCCACCGGCATCCTCCTGCACTTGTCGGCGTTTGCCGCAAAGCTATCCATGAGCGTGGTGCACCACAATGCCCTGTCCACGGGACAATCGCATGCTGGCCCGGCCAACGCGTTGGGTGGGGAATCCCTGGCCGCGCGCCTATGTCGCGCGGAGTCGAACAGCGCTATCTTCGGCATTGACTCAGTTCTGTAGTGGTCTCGCCGCCAGCGACGGAAGGGGATGCGCGATGCTGCAATCGTCGATTTGCCGAGGTGATTCCCGATGAGCGCGGCGGAAGGAGCGAACCGCGGGGGCGACGCGGTTCGGGCTCGCGCGAAGGCGATCCCGGCGCCGGTATGGATCTCCTGGATCGCGTTGGCGCTGATGACGACCAGCTCGGTCGCAAGTCTTCGGCCGGCCCCCACGATGGCGGTGTACGGTCTCGCCGCCGTCTTCCTCTACCTGGTCCCGGCGATCGTCTTCCTGCTGCCCACATCGCTGGTCGCCGCAGAACTCGCGTCCGGGTGGAAGGGGGGCGTCTACAAGTGGGTGTCCGAGGGGATCTCGAAGCCCATGGGGTTTCTGGCGATCTGGTGCCAGTTCGCGATGACGATCTTCTATTACCCGACGCTGCTCGGGTTCGTCGCATCCACGCTCGCGTACGTGATCAACCCGGAGCTCGCATCGAATGGCGTCTGGACGGCGCTCGTGATCATGGTCTGCTACTGGGCAGGCGTGTTGGTGTCCTCTCGAGGCACGAAGGGTGTGGCTGGCCTCGCGAGCTGGGGGTTGATCATCGGCACGCTCATCCCCGGCGCGGTGCTGGTGATCCTCGGCGCCCTCTTCCTCGGGCAGGGAAACCCCTCGGCGGCCCCGATGACCGTCGACAATCTGCTGCCGCAGTGGGCGGGTCTTGCCAGCCTCGTGCTCATCGTGAACAACTTCCTCTCGTACAGCGGCATGGAGATGAACGCGGTGCACGTGTCGTCGCTGAAGAACCCCGGTAAGGAGTATCCGAGGGCGATCTTCCTCGCCATGGGGCTCGTGCTGCTGATCTTCATCCTCCCCGCGCTCGCGATCAGTTGGGTCGTGCCGGCCGAGCAGATCTCTCTCACCGCGGGAATCATGCAGGCGTTCGAGGCCGTGTTCGCCACGTTCGACATCTCGTGGCTGACCCCGATCGTCGGGATCATGCTGGTCGCGGCGTCGCTGGGTGGCATGCTCACGTGGCTCGCGGGTCCGTCGAAGGGCCTGTTGCTCATCTCGCGCGAGGAGGGCTACTTGCCGCCGTTCCTGCAGAAGCTCAACAAGAACGGCGTGCAGCAGAACCTCCTGGTCACACAGGGCGTCATCACGTCCATCATCGCGCTCGGGTACGCGCTCATCCCGAACGTGTCCAGCGCCTACTGGATCTTCTCCGTCATCACGACGCAGGTCTACCTGATCATGTACCTCCTCATGTTCGTGGCCGCGGTGCGGTTGCGTCGCCTGCATCCCGACCACCCGCGCGGATATCGCGCGCCGATGCTCGTCGCGCTGTGCGGGGTCGGCTTCGCCGCGTCGCTCGCCGCCCTCCTGGTCGGATTCATCCCGCCGTCTCAGTTCGGCGGTGAAAGCCCGTGGATCTACCTCGTCATCGTCGGTGGCGGCGCGCTCGGGCTCGGCCTCCTCGTGCCGTTCCTCTTCTACCGGTTCCGCAAGCCCTCCTGGAAGCAGCCGGCTGCGACATCCGGAGGTGAATCATGAGCACGGATGCGGAGACCCAGAGCACACGCGAGCGCTCGGTGATCGGCATCGTGGCGATCATCGTGCTGGTCGTTCTCGCAGTGATCGCGACCGTCATATTCGTCGGGGCGCGACAGCAGGCGAAGGACGTCGACAAGGCGCAAGAACTGCTCGATGCCTTCACCGAAGCGGGCATCGCAGTCACCTTCACCCCGGAGCAGGTCGCGGCGGTGCTCGGCGACGACGGCGGCGCGACCTGCGCCGATCCGAACTCCGCGCTCGCGCGCTCGACGCTGCTCGCCGGGCTGTCCAACGGCGCTGGAGGTCCGGGGCTGCGACCGACGCTGGTGGAGTCGAGGCTGCTGCAGGGACAGCTTCTGATCATCCAGACCTACTGCCCGGACGAGGCCGAGGAGTTCCAGGAGTTCGTGGACAGCCTCAACACGGTCGACGGCGACGGCTCGTGAGCGACGACATTCGCGCGCGGGTCCGCACGATGATGCCCGCTGCGCGTGGGGAGCTCGCCGAGCTCGTCGCGCTTCGTTCCGTCGCCGACCCGCGGCAATTCCCGCCGGAGGAGTGCGCCCAGGCGGCGGAATGGGTTCGCGGTCGATTCGCGGCTCTCGGCTTCGCCGACGCCCGCCTCGTGCGCACGCCCGACGGCAGCGACGCAGTCATCGGCAGTCGGCCGGCGACGGACCCGGACGCGCCGACGGTGCTGCTGTACGCCCACTACGACGTGCAACCTCCCCTCGAGGAGACCGCGTGGCGGACTCCGCCATTCGTGCTCACCGACATCGACGGCCGATGGGCGGGCCGAGGCGCTGCAGACTGCAAAGGCAACATCCTGATGCACCTGCTCGCGCTGCGCGCCCTGCAGGACGAGATCCCCGTCCACCTGAAGCTCGTGGTCGAGGGCAGCGAAGAACAGGGAACGGGCGGGCTCGAGCGCTACGTCGCGGACAACCCCGACGTGCTCTCCGCGGATGTGATCCTCGTGTGCGACACGGGCAACGCCGCTGTCGGCCGCCCCGCCGCGACAGTCTCTCTGCGGGGCTTCGCGAACGTCGTCGTCCGGGTCGAAGCGCTCGCGTCGGAGATTCACTCCGGGATGTTCGGCGGCCCGGCGCCCGACGCGCTGGCCGCGCTCGTCGCGGTGCTCGCCTCGCTGCGTGACGATGGCGGCGCAACGACGATCGACGGACTGCACCACGACGGCACCTGGACAGGCGAACCCTATGACGCGGAGCAGTTCCGCACCGACGCCGGCGTGCTCGACGGCGTCGGTCTCCTGGGCGACGGAACGGTGGCAGACGAACTCTGGTCGCGGCCGGCGCTCACCGTTCTGGGCATCGATTGTCCGCCGGTGGTGGGCTCCTCAGCATCCATCGTCCCGCGCGCAGCGGCGCGACTGAACCTGCGCATCCCACCCGGCCTGCCCGCGCAGGACGCGCACGACGCACTGGTGGCACACCTTCAGAATCATGCTCCGTGGGGCGTGCGGGTGGACGTCGAGACCGAGGCTGTGGGCGAGGCGTTCCGCGCTGCCACCGACGGCCCCGCGTTCCGTGCCTTCGCCGGTGCAATGCACTCCGCGTACGGGATCGAGTTGACGAGGCTGGGGCAGGGCGGCTCGATCCCGCTCTGCAATGTCTTCGCCGACACCTACCCGAAGGCCGAGATCATCATGATGGGCGTCGAAGAGCCGCTCGCTCTCATCCACGCACCCAACGAGAGCGTCGATCCGACCGAGATCGAGAACCTCGCGGTCGCCGAGGCCCTCTTCCTCCGCTCCTACGCGAAGACCACCTGACCGCGCGGACCCCGCTCACCGGGACTCCGCCGCCGCGTCATCCATCCATTCCGCAGCGGGCGCACTGGGGAATCCTCGTGCCGAGCCGGATGCGACCAGCCCGAGCAGCACACCCAGCGCGATCGACACCATCGTGGCGATTGTGGTGATGATGGCGTTCGCCCCCTGGCCGTCCAACGCACTCGCGACCCCGATGAGCCCGAGGGCGCCCGGCACGAGCAGCCAGAATGCCGGAAGAAAGCTCACCAGCGCCGGTGGCCCCGTGCGCTGACGTGCGACGACCACCGCGACGGGGGTCATCGCCGCCGCACCGACCAGCGCCGACAGCACTCCGTCGAAGAACACATCGCCGAGCACCTGCGCGCCGTAGGCGACGTACAGCACGACCAGGATCCAGAGGATCGACGAGGCACGCGCGCACTGATAGACGCTGATGCCGAGCCCGAAGACCGCCACAGCCATCCACGGGGCGACCGGCCCCAACGGCCATCGCGCCGCGGTGATGGCGGGCACTCCGATGAGCGCAGCAGCCGCGACGATTCCCGTCGCCAGCAGGAGCAGCCGGATCCCTCCCGCAGCCACGCGAGCAGCGCCCGACACGATATGCCCGGTTGCCAGTTCGATCACGCCGATCGTCAACAGACCGCCCGGCAGCAGCATGATCAACGGTGCGACGATCGCCGGCAGCACCCCGGGGTCGATCAGATGCGCAACCGCGAGCATCACCACACCCACGCCGAGAGATACGGCGACCACAACCAGCGCCTGGTACGCCGCCTCGAGTCGCTCCGTCCCCAGCAGGAGCGCCCCCACCCCGATGCCGAGCACCCCCGCCGCGATCACGCCGGGCCACGACGAGCCCAGCAGAACACTGAGCGCCGCCGACAGGAGGCCGTACGCCACGATCCGCTGGGGGCGCGTGAACGGCGGGTCCAGATCCATCACGTGAGCAAGTTGCCGGCGCACCCAGCTCGCACCGTTCGGCCGGCTGCGCGCCACTCCCACGATGCGATCCACGGCATCGACTTGGTAGAGCAGCGAAGCGCGGTCGCCGGCGGCCACGGCACGCGTCTGAACCGAGCCGGCGTCTCCCGATGACACCAGGATGGATGTCGGGAACACGACGGCTTCCGCAGATGTCAGACCGTTCACCTTCGCCATGTCGTCCAGTGCGCTGCGCACCTGGCCCACCGGGTAGCCACTGTCGATCATCGCGGTGCCCAGAGACGCCATCGCATCCAGCACGACCGGTGCCGACTCGGTGCCCGCTGGACTGGCAACGGCGTCGGAGCCAGCTCGTCGTGGCTCGCGACGTGCCAAGAGCAACAGCAGAACGCCCGCCGCGACAACCACCCCCAGCGCCGCAATGAGCGTCGGCAGCGTGGTGGTCGACCCTGTCACCGCGGGCGGGATCGCGGGAACTGGTGTCGCCGTCGGCACGGGGGTGGCCGTCGGTTGCGGCGAACCGGTGGTGGTGGGCGTCGGCGTCGCGCCGGAAGAGGCCGTCGGCTCGGGAGTCGGAGTGGGACTGACGAGCGACGTCGGGGACGGGGTGGGCGTCGGGGACGGGGACGGCGTCGGCGTCGGCGTCGGGTCTAAGGGCGTCGGGGTCGGAGCATCCGCAACAGCTGGCGAGGCAGGGCTGCTCGCGAACGACGGGAGGGTCGATGCGAGGCCGCCAACGGCGAGCAGGAGAAGGAAGGTCGTGCTTGCAGCAATGCGCGCGAAAGGCCCGCGCCACCGGCGCCTTGGAATCGTCCGAGACCACGCCATCAACCACTCATGTTGGCATCCCTGGAAGCCGGGGCGATAGGGGCGGCGCGGTGGATTCGAGGCAGTGCTGACGAGCTTCTGAACTCAGGCAGAGGCTTCCGAGGACCCGCCTGAGCGCGGACCATTTCTGGGCGCCGAATCGCGGGGCCCGCGAGAAACGGATGTGGGAAATCCATGGGCACGAGCCCGAAATCGGACGCGCTGATTGCTTAAGAACCCCGGAAAATCAACGAAGTTCGAGAGGGAGGCAGTGCGGAGACGGAGGGATTTGAATTCCGCCTAAAGCGATCCGGCTCGATCCGTCTGGGCCCGTCTCGGGCGAGAACCCGAGCAATCATGCGGAACCCGATCAGTGCGATTGCATCAGCTTCGGTCCTGAATCCACCTCATTCCGCGTCGGCCGTGGGCACCACGTGGGCAGGAATCGGTGCGACCGATTCGCACCTCGCAGTTGCGGTACGTACGCACGCCATGATGATCCCGCATGCACCCTTTCGAGGCAAGACGGAATGTGCCCCCGGCATTGGATGCTAGGCCGCCTCGAGCGCGACGTCAGGGGGACGAGTTATCGTGACGCCCGTTGCGATGGCCTGGTCTCAACCGTCGCCGACACGCGGCATCACATCCGGGCGCACAATAGACAGCCACGTTCTCGATAATCTCCTTCGCGCGGCAGTATTTCGTCATGCCGTCGATGCCTCAGAGGCAGACGATCTTGCCGGCTGGCTGGCGCGACCTAGCGCCCGCTGACGTCGCCGACGTCCTCGGGTTGGCGACGCTCGCCGAATCACTGAGATCGACGGCGTTGACCTCGCGTCTGTCGCTCAACCATGCCTTCTTCTTGCGGGAGCCGAAACTTCTTGGCCTCCCGTCCCGAAGTTTTGATCAGAGAACTCCCGAACCTTAGATAATCATCTCGTCCGCGCAGCGGTGATGGCGTTCCTGAGCGGAGGGGCGAGCTGGAGCTGATCGGCGAAATCGCAGACATTCGCTTCGTCGCTTCCGGTGGCAATGCCGTCCGAGCACAATCGGCCTCCCGAAGCTTTCGCGGACGACAACGGCTCTCGCCCCGCTGCTGTGCGCAGCGCTTAGGCGACATGCGCACTGTGAGCAATTCCCACCGTCGAACATCAGCATCCCGTGCCATAGGTGTCCGGCTTCAAGAGTCATCTGGACCCTCACATCCGATCTCGAACGCCGCGATCGCGGAGGGTTCAGTAGCACCCTGGGTTTACACCGCATTCGCGGGAACGAGATCCACCGTGGGGAGAAAGTGCGACGAATGATTCGACGACCATCGGCTACCTCATCGATCTAGTGCAGGCGATGTCTCCGCCACGCTGGCCTGCTCGACGGGCACCCAGTTTCCATTGGATATCTCGACCGCGCGAAGAATCCTCTGCACCGCAAGGCCGTCGGCAAAGGACGGCTCCGGATCCCGGCCTTCGACGATGTCTGCGACGAAGTCTCTCGCCTGGTGAGTGAACGCGTGCTCGTATCCAAGTCCGTGGCCGGGCGGCCACCAGGCGTCCACGTACGGGTGCTGCGGATCCGTCACAAGTATGCGCCGGAATCCTGCCTCCACCGCAGGCAGGTCGTTGTCGTAGAACTCCAACTCGTTCATGCGCTCGAAGTCGAACGCCAAGGAACCGCGAGAGCCGTTGAGCTCGATCCGGAACGCGTTCCTCCTGCCCACAGCGAAGCGGGTGGCTTCGAACGTGGCGAGCGCACCGCCATCGGTGCGCCCGACGAAGACCGCGGCGTCGTCGACGGTGACCTCACCCCGTGCACCAAGACCCCGCGCCGTAAGTCCGCCAGTTTGTTCGTCGAGCAGGGGCCGACTCGTGACGAACGTCTCCGTCAGCCCACTGATGCCCGTCAGGCGGTGCCCGGTGAGAAAGTTCGCCAGATCGATGATGTGCGCGCCCACGTCGCCAAGCGCACCGGAGCCGGCAGCGTTCCTGTCGAGCCGCCAGACAAGGGGAAAGTCAGGGTCTGCGATCCAGTCCTGCAGATAGGCGGCCCGGATATGGCGGACGTCACCGATCCGACCTTCGCGCACGAGCTGGCGCGCGTAGGCCAGTGCGGGGACCCGGCGATAGGAGAATCCGACCATCGATCGGATCCCACGTGCGCGTGCCGCTCCCGCGGCCGCGGACATTCGTTCGGCCCCCGCCACCGTGTTGGCGAGCGGCTTCTCGCACAGCACATGCTTTCCGGCATCGAGCGCTGCCACGGCGATGTCCACGTGGCTGTCGCCGGGCGTGCAGACATCGATGATGTGGATGTCTCGATCGGCAACCGCCTCCCGCCAGTCCGCGACGACGGTCGGGACACCGAAGGCTTGCGCAAAGGCAGTGGCCTTTTCGCTGTTGCGGCCCACGACTGTTGTGACGTTGACCGGAGTGCCGAAGAATTTTGCGGCCTGTGCCCATCCCGCGGTGTGGATGCGACCCATGAATGCGTAGCCAACGACGGCGACGTTGAGCGTTTCTGTCATCTCGGCTTTCTGATGTGGGCGAAGAATGCGTGAACGGCACGCAAGGGCGGGGCTTCCACCGCAGGTGGAGGAAACCCCGCCCGCCTGGTTTACGCGCTGGCGACCGCGGTGATGGCCGCTACGGCACGCTCGTGGTCTTCCTCCTGCGTCAGACCCGAGACGATCACGAACCCGAGCGGTGCACCGCCGGCTGTCGTGCGCAGAGGAACCGCACCCCCGAATGGCGCATACTCCGGAAATGCGAGCCCCGTCTCCTCCTCGAACGTGGTGCCGGCCGCGAGCCGGACGTTCCGCTCATACAGGCTGGACCGTCCCCCTCGACTCGCCACTCGCCACTTCGCCTGCAGAACGGTGTCGTTCATCGAGTCCGTTCCGGGAAGCCCGACATGGAAAACCTCGCGGTCTCCCAAGTACACACTGACAGCGATCGGATCGCCGTTCTCGACGCCGGCGTCGACGAGGTGCCTCCCGATGCTGTACGCGGTGCTCTCATCCAAGGCCTCGACCACGAGGGAGTTCTCCTCCTCCAGGAGCACCTCGGGTGCGGTGTAGTCGTCGGTCATGTTCATGATTCCTTTCTCGTGGATGTGAATTGGTGTCGCTTCAGCGAAGCAGGGGCATGACAGCGTCCAAGAACTCGACCGAGTTCTGGTTCTCCTGAATGGTGATCTGCGTCAGCTCCAGCCGCTCGCGCCGCTCCTCGATGGCGTCGGCGATCTGCTGCGGCTCGCCCCGGAGTGTGAACGGGTTGTTCGCGAGGGACTGCTCGGGAATGTGGAACCACTCCTCGCAGATCCGGCGGTCCGCAGCCTCGACCTCGGCCTTGTTCTTGCACAGGACGGCATAGTTCACCTGCACGCCGACCTTGACGATGTTGCGTGGCCGTCCTGCCTTCTCTGTCTCGTCACGGAGCAGAGCGACGCGCGGAACGTACTCGTCGACCACCGCCCGACCGCGGGCCCCCTGTCCCTCGTTGTGCTGCTCGTTCATGAGAACCGGCGCGGGACCTGTCCGCTTGGCCCTCGGCAGGCCGATGAAGTCGACCTTGTCCGCGTACTTTGCGGCGAGCGACACCATCCGGTTGCCCGCAGCACCGACCAAGATCTGCGGCGGGGTCTCCGGGAGCGGGTTGAGAGAAAGGTCGACCGCCTCGAAGTAGCCACCTGTCACCGTTGCCTTGCGCTCCGGCCCGTAGAGCTGGGTGGCGATCTTCAGGACATCCTCCAGCCGCGACACACGGTCGCCGTCGCGGGGGAAGTCCATACCCATCGCGTTGAACTCCTCGTTGCTCCACCCGGCGCCGAGGCCGGCGGTGACCCGATCGCCGCCGGCGAACTGGGCGAGCTGGCTGAACTGCCGCAGCAGGAGAGCGGGGTGAAGCCACACCGCGTTCATCACGATCGTCTGAACCTCGAGCTTGCTTGAAAGGGCCGTGACGGCCGCAAGAGTCGTCAGCGGCTCGCCGATCGGAATCCCCTCCGCGCGCTCCCGGCGGTCTCCGAAGATGTGGTCCCAGAGGCTGATGCCAGCAGAACCTGCAGCTTCCAGCTGCCTAACGCGCTCAGCGAGCTGCGCGCTCGTCGACCGACCCGCGAAGTAGGTCAGTTCGGTGAAGATCTTCACGACATGTCCTTTCAGTGTGAAGTTGAGCGACAGTGTCGTCACTCGTGTGGGGTGGAAGATGCCGCCGCGCGCGTCGGAACCGCGCTGACGAGATGTGTACGGCGCAGAGAGCTCCGGACGCGAAAGATATTTGCCTTAGCTCGTGCGAGCGCTCGGGCGCGAAGCGCGACCCGAGTGCTTCCGGTCGGCTGCGCCGTGGGCGGCGAGGAATTGGGCGATGTATCGCTCAAACTCAGCGACTCGATCGATCTCGGGGTTGAGCAGCCACTGGAGTTGCAGCCCGTCGAGCACCGCGATGATCAGGCGAGCCGCCGACAGATCGTCCATAGAGGCATCCAGCTCGCCATCCTCGCGCGCCTGACGGAAATGACGAGCGATCGCCTCCTCGCTCGTGCGGTAGCGCTCGATGAAGAACTCATGCGCTGGATGCGCGGGGCTTGTCGACTCCGCGCTGAGCGTTACGTACAGACGAATGACGCCCTCCGTCGCGCTGTCGACAGCGACTACCTTGCGCAGATGGTCGAGGATGCCGAGACCTCGAACGTCGTCGGCGCTTGCGTTGATTGACTCTCGAAGAGCGAGCACCTCGAGGAGCAGCTCTTCCTTCGAGGGGAAGTAGTGAAGCAGGCCGGCCTTGCTGAGCCCGACCGCGGACGCGATCTCCTGGATCGACGAGCCACGGAAGCCGCCCAGCGAAAAGCTATCGAATGCGGCTGCGACGATCTCAGCACGTCGCTTCGCTGCGCCGGCGTAGGGGCCCCGAGGTCTGCTCATATCTGCAAGGTAGCGGAGCGCGGCACAAATTGCTACCGTTCGGTTGGTATAAATTCGAAATCCAGACGTCGATCGCAGATCAGACGTCGACGACGGGAGAAGACGATGCAGTTTCCTGACGACGTAGATCCGGCCACGCTGCGGTCCGGCCCGCAGTTGCGTTGGGCCGTGCTGGGTCCCGGGGAGATCGCGTCAGATATCACGCGTGCGTTGCACGCGCACACGAACCACCGCGTTGTCGCGGTCGGATCGCGGTCACTGGCGCGCGCGGAACGGTTTGGGCAGGCGCACGAGGTGGAGCACCGTTTCGGGTCGGCACTTGAGGCGATCGAGTGCAAGGAAGTCGATGCGGTCTACGTCGCGACTCCCAACTCGACCCATCTCGATCTTGCGACGTTGGCGTTGGATGCCGGAAAGCCCGTGCTGATCGAGAAGCCCCTCGTCCTGGACGGCGCTGAGGCGCGGCGTCTCGCCGCGAAGGCCGCAGATGCTCGGGTGTTCGCGATGGAGGCGATGTGGACACGGTATCTGCCGCAGTATCGGATGCTTGCGCAGTTGATGGAGGAAGGCGCATTCGGTGAGATCGGCTTGGCAACGGCCCACGTCGGATGGAACATGAGCGGAAAGTCGCCCGACGACAAGATCTTCGACCCGGGACTCGGTGGTGGCGTCGGACTGGACGCCGGGGTGTACGCCCTGTGGTTCACCCACTTCGTCCTGGGCTCCCCATCGCACAGTCGTGCGCTCGTCGCCCGCAACCGCACAGGTGTGGACGAGCAGATCTCCATCGCCTTGCAGTACGCCTCGGGTGCCGTAGGCGCCGCCACCGCAACGATGCGAGTGACGAACTCCGGCTTCGCGTCGCTCCAGGGCGATCGCGGCAGCGCAGAGGTCCTGGACTACTTCGTCTTTCCTGGGCGAATTCGGGTGCAACGAGGCGACGACGTGGCCGTGTGGGCGGACTCCTCAGGTCTGACCGGGCGGGATGGCCTGGTGTGGCAGGCCGTGGCCATGGCCTCATACCTGGACCACGGCCTGCTGGAGTCACCCTTGCACTCGCTCGCCGACTCCGTAGCCGTAGCCGACGTGCTGACCCATGCCCGCGAAGAGATCTCTCGATGAACAAGGAACCCACCATGCCCCAGATCGCCATGTCGGCCTTCAGCGTCCACAATCAGATCGGTCCGCTCCGGATCGCGATGCGGGACGGGAAGGGGGCCGTCGTCCCTCACGTCGAGGATGGACGTCCGCTCATCACGCTCGGCGAGTTCGCCCGCAGGGTGAAGGACGATCTCGGTCTGGGTCTCCTGGAGGTCTGCCAGATCCAGATCGCCGACGAGGATGCCGACGACGTCGTCGACTCGTTCGCGCGTGCACTGGAGGACCACGGCATCGGGATGTTGAACATGCCGCTCGACATCGGCGACCTTGCGGGGAGCGACCGACAGCTCGTTCGGGAAGACGTCGAGGCGCACTTGCCCTGGTTCGACCGCGCGCAGCGGTTGGGAAGCACGTACGTCCGCGTCAATGCGGGATCCCCGATCTCCGAGCTGCTCCCTCACCACGCGCAGCTCGTGGGTGCGCTGGACGAGCTTGCCGACGCCGCCGGCGCACGTGGAATGAAGCTCCTCATCGAGAACCACGGCGGAGCAAGCTCCGATCCTGAATTCCTCCTCGAGCTGGTAGGCCGGATCGGCAGCGATCGCCTAGGCATCCTCCTCGACCTCGGCAACTTCCTCCCGGTCCTGGACGTGCTGGCGAAGGATGGATTGGGGGCAGCACAGGTTCCGTCGGAGGTGCTTCGGCCAGCCATCGAGCAACTCGCGCCCAAGGCAGATCTGATGCACGCGAAGTGCTACGGCTTCGACGACAACGGCACGCCGACTGTGCTGGACACGGGCACGACGATGCAGATCGCGCTGTCGGCGGGATACGCCGGAGCTATCAGTGTGGAGTACGAGGGCAACGCCGCCGATCCGTGGCCTTCTGTGCGGCGCACGCTCGACGTGGTTCGTTCGGTAGCCAGGTCGCACTCTGTCGCAACGGCGTAGAGACCTGCGCCAAGCGGGAAGTCACACCCTGAGATCCTCAACGCCCGAGGAGAAGGAGGTCGCACGATGACGGTCTGCTACGCAGAACGCATCCAGGATCGGTGCGAATGGTGTACCGCTCACTTCGTCGAGACGAGCTCGCGAACGTGAAGCTCACGCCCCAATTCGGAGTGAGGGTGCTCAGCGGAATCGGTGAGGTTGCGCCGGGTGATGACCTCGTGACGCTGCTGACGGATGCCGCAGCGGGAAGCCTCGAGCACGGCGACATCCTCGTCGTGACGTCCAAGATCGTGTCAAAGGCAGAGGGACGTGTCGTCAGATCCAGTGATCGCGATCAGGCGATTGCTGGTGAGACGGTTCGAGTTGTTGCGACTGATTCTCGCCCTGATGGTTCGGTCAGAATCGTCGAGAACAAGCTCGGCATCGTCTGCGCTGCCGCTGGCGTCGATGCGAGCAACACGAGCGATGGGACCGTGCTGCTGCTTCCGCGAGATCCAGACCTGTCCGCCAGGAAGATCGCTGCGGGACTCCGTGAGCGCACAGGTCGACGAGTCGGTGTGATCGTCAGCGACACACTCGGCCGCCCATGGCGGGATGGCCAGACGGATATCGCAATCGGTGCGGCCGGGGTGCGCGTGCTCGACGACCTCCGTGGAGAAGTGGACGCGTCGGGCAAGCCCCTCGTCGCGACGGTGCGCTGCCTCGCCGATGAGATCGCCGCCGCCGGCGATCTCGTGAAGGGCAAGGCGGCGGGATTCCCCGTTGCCGTCGTCTCGGGTCTGGGACGCCTCGTAGGCAGTCTTGACTCGCCGGGGGCACGATCCATAGTCCGTTCCGCCGAGCACGACATGTTCCGACTCGGCACTCAGGAAGCTATGGACGAGGGCTTCGACCTGGGGTTCGCAGCGGGGCTCGCCTCTGCACGTCGGGCCGAGACGCAACTGAGCAGAGGAAACGAGCACTGAAAAGCTGGACGATCGTTGTGCCGGTCAAGGCGTTCGCCGACGCGAAGTCCCGGCTCGGACCGAGCGTCTCCGCGGTCGCACGATACGAACTGGCGCGAGCCTTCGCGCTCGATACCGTCGAGGTTGCGCGGACGGCGAGATCTGTCGACCGCGTGATCGTGGTGACAGGTCAGCCCGATCTGCGCTGCGACGTGCATCACGATGTGGAGGTACTCGACGAGCCGATCGGAGGTGGGCTCGCTGTCGCGATTGCCGCAGGGATCGAACACGCCCGCGGTCATGAAAGCCGTTCGATCGGCGTACTGCTGGGAGATCTGCCGAGTCTGCGCGCCGAGGATCTCGAAGACGCGCTCGCAGCCGCTCACGGGTTCCGGCGTGCGTTCGTTCGAGATGTCGACGGTACGGGCACCACGCTCGCCACAGCCGTGGGCGATTTGCCCTTCACACCGCATTTCGGTTCCGACTCCGCACTCCTTCATCTTCAAGCGGGGTACGTGGATCTCGCCAAGGTCGCCGCCGACAGCATCCACTCGCGGATCAGACTCGACGTCGACACAATGCTTTCGCTCGAGAACGCCCGGCGCCAGGGCCTTCGCCCCCAGACGGCTGCGGCAATCGATCACCTCAACGAGCGCATCACCTTGCCGGCCAGATCATAGAGATGGGCAGCTGGTCCGCGTTTCGGACGGTTGCCACGCAGCGCGGTTATCCCGGGGTTGTGCCGGCTAACCTCCCGCTGCGATCGAACCCAATTCGTGCAGAAGCGGCGGCTCGGCCCCTTCGCGGCGCACGGTAGCTCGCGCGACGGCAAGGGCGTATCCGGTTGCCTCGCGAGCTGCAGCGATCGTGATGTCGCAGCATCTGAGCCCCTCTACGCGACCTGCACGCCGAATCCCGTACAGGAGACCAGACATGAAGGCGTCCCCTGCTCCCACGGTGTCCACGACCGACGTCGGCAGAGCCGGGGAGGAGTAGGTCGTCCCCGCCACCGCAGCGACACACCCCTCCTGGCCACGAGTGAGAATGACGAGCGACACTCCGAGAGCGGCGTAGTGGGCCAACACGCGGTTCAACGGCATATCGGGGTGGAGCCATTCGGCATCCTCGTCACTCATCTTGAGCACGTCCACCATTCCCGCGAACGCGTGCACCTGCGCACGGGCGGACGAAGGATCGTCGATCAGCGAAGCTCGAATGTTCGGGTCATACGACAAGAGCGGACGGTTCGCCCCTTGCGCGGCCAACTCAGCGAACAACTCGAGGACGTGCGATGCTCCCGGCGCGAGAAGCGATGCGATCGAACCGGTATGAACGATCGATACGTCCGCGGGCACCACACCACCGGGCCAATCCCAGTTAATGTCGAATCGGTAGCGCGCGTTGCCAGCCGCATCAAGATCGGCTGTCGCCATCGATGAGCTGCCGCTGTGGACGGAGCCGTCCGAGAGGGCTACACCGGCGTCATCGAGCTCGCGCACCATCCTCGAGCCATTCGCGTCCAGGCCGATGCGAGTGCTCAGAACTGTGGGCACACCCAGGCGGGCCAATCCGAGCGCGACGTTCCGCGGACTGCCGCCACTTCGGGTCGTCGTGCGGCCGTCTGCTCGGAGAACATCGATCAGCGACTCGCCGACGACGAGAACTCTATCCGCGCTCATCGACAGCCACCTCGCCGCGATGGCGCGCATCCGACGCGTAGGTCTCGAGGATGTCGTCGCACACAGCCCGAATGGGCTTCTCGCGCAGCGCACCGGCAATCATTCGCTGGACCTGGACGAACTTTGGATCATCCCCGAGTTCGCCAAACGAGGAGAACGTCGAAGTGCCGCGTTCAGGCGACATGTCGATCGCATCTTCTTCCGCAAGGCGTCGCGCCCACGCACCGATGGTGAGGGCGGAGATCAGCCCTGGTCGTCCTGCGTCGAGGGCTTCCCGCAGTACGGGCAGCAGGAAGACCGAGATCCTATTGGCGGCATCCGCAGCGAGTCGATCTAGAGTGTCGACGACGTAGCCGTTGCGGAAGCGCGAAAGCAACTGCTCGCAGTACGCGTCATAGTCGATGCCGGGGATCATCTCCAGCGTAGGGATCGCCTCACACCGCCAGAACTTCCACAGCAGATCCGTCAGGAGCTCGTCCGCCGCCGCCTCGTGCACGAGCCGGTGGCCGGCGAGCAGGCCTATGTGGGCCAGTACCTGGTGACTGGCATTGAGCAGCCGAAGCTTCATCAGTTCGAACGGAACGACGTCGTCGACGATCTCCACGCCCGCTGACTCGTATTCGGGACGTTCGCACGAGGAATCCTCCAGGACCCACTGGAAGAACTCTTCGCTGCGAACCGGGCGCCCGTCCTCGAGGTCGTACTTCTGAACGAGTCGCGCGTGGTCAGCGGGGGTGGTCGCAGGTGTGATGCGATCGACCATCGAGTTGGGGAACTCGACGTGGGACGAGATCCACTCTGCGAAGTCGGGGTCCACCAGCGCAGCGAGCCCGATCGTCGCTTGACGCGCTACTTCGCCGTTCGAGCGGATGTTGTCGCACGAGAGGACTGAGAACGGCGCGATCCCTCGTCGCCTCCGACGGCGTAGCGCCGCCACGATGTAGCCGAATGCCGTTGTCGGATTCTCCGGGGACCGAGCATCCCTGACGACCGCCGGATGCGTGGGATCGAAGGTTCCTTCTGCGGGGCGCTGGAGATACCCGCCTTCAGTGATCGTCAGCGAAACGATCCGCGTTGCGGGATCGGTCAGTCTCTCCAACACGGCTTCGGGGTTCTCTGGCGCGAAGAGGAAGTCCACGATGGATCCCACGATTCGGACGGTCTCTCCCCCGTCGGGTGCCTTGGTGGTCAGCGAATAGAGGTGATCCTGATCACGCAGTGCGTCGCGCATCGCCTCATCCTGCGGCAGCAGCCCGACGCCGCAGATGCCCCATTCCAAATGCCCCGCGCTGAGCAAGTCGTCCACCACGATCGCCTGGTGTGCACGGTGGAAGTTTCCGACGCCGAAGTGAACGATTCCGATCCCGACTCGGTCGCGGTCGTATCTCGGGACGACGATCCGAGAGTCGAGGGTGTGCAGTGTTCTCGCTGCCAACGGTTGAGCGGTCGAAGTCACGGGTGATCCTCCGGATACATGGGCGGGTGTTGAACACGCAGTCTGAGGTCGGCGCACAGCCCGCTAACGACCAGCGAGCGCGCCGCCGACTCCGCCGGCGCTGAAACGCTGGCCGATGACGATGAACACCACCAGCGGGGGGATGATCATCAGAACGGCGCTCGCCATGACCGACGCCCAATCTGCCCCGCCGGTTTGGAAGAACTGCTGTATTGCCACCGGCATGGTCTTCACCGCGTCTGTCTTCAGGAACACAGTCGCCGCAAGATAGTCGTTCCACGACAGCAGAAAGCTGAAGACGGACGCAGAGAGAATGCCCGGCGCAGAGTTTCTCAGCACAATTCGGAAGAGCGCTTGCACTCGGGAGCAACCGTCCACCCACGCGGCCTCTTCCAGCGACACCGGAATGCTGTCGAAGTAGGACGCCATGGTCCACGTGACCACCGGGATCCCGGCCGCGACATAGACGATCGTCAGACCGAACAAGCTATCGACCAGGCCGAGTTGGGCAAAGAGCACAAAGAGGGGAATGACGAAGACAACCAGCGGAAGCGCTTGGATGACGAAGAGCGAGAATGAATACCCTCCGACTGCACGGGAGCGGCTCCGCGAGACGACGTACCCTCCGAAGGATCCGACCGCAACCGAGATCACAGTGGAGAGGCCACTCACGATGACGCTGTTCAGAAGCGAATTGGGTATGTACGTCTCCTGCAAGACGTAGCGAAAACTCTCCACGCTCCATCCCTGAATCGATGACGTTCCCGACGAGGACGGATGGAAAGCAAGCAGGAACACCACGGCCACAGGCAGGAGGAAGAGCACCGTAAGCACAAGGATCACGGCGAATCGGCCCCACCGACCTGCCTCGGCCCGGCGTCTGTTGGTCCCCGCGCCGTGGGATTGTCCTGCCGTACTCGACGACACCAAAGTCGCCGTATCGAGCGATGTCATGTTAGTGCGCCCTCCTGATGAGCCGGTAGAGGACGATAGAAAGGGTGACGAGCGCGAGTGACATGAGAATGCTCACAGCGATTCCGGGACCCGTGAAGAACTCGCGGAAGACGAGGAGGTACGAAAGCACGGGAAGCGTCGTGGTGGCACCCGCCGGACCACCTCCGGTGAGCAAGTACACCGAGCCGAAATCATTCACCGTGAAGATCGTCATCAGGAGCATGCTCACGTACGTCGGCTTCGCGATCAGGGGCCACGTGATGGAGATGAACTTTCGGAAGGATCCCGCGCCGTCCATCGTCGCAGCCTCATACAGTTCGCGATCGATCGCCTCGAGGGCCGCAGCCGACATGAGCATCATGAAGGGGTAGGCGATCCACACCCGAAAGATACACAAGGTGACGAGCGCCAAGGTCGGATCGGCGATGAAGAGCACTTCGCCCGCCCCGAGCCACCGGGCGATCGTCCGCGCTGGGCTCGAGGGGGTAGATACGAGCCATTGCCACGTTGCCGCGGAAACGACGACCGGAACCACCCACGGCAGCAGGAGAAAGACGCGGAGCACCTTTGCGCCTGGCAGCCCGGCCTTGAAGGTCAAGGCAAGGCAGAGCCCGAGGAGGGCGCTGCCGAGCACGCCGGCCGCGGTGAAGATGAGCGTCACCCGGGTCGCATCCCAGAAACGTTCGTCCTGAAGCACTCGAACGTAGTTCTGGGCACCGACGAAGTCGCCCTGTTGGAGAAGGTTTCCATCGTGAACCGACTGCCCGACGGCGAAGAGCAGTGGGTAGAGGTTGAGAAACACCAGCAACACAAGGGAAGGTGCGAGCAGCGCCGTCATCGTCAAGTCCGGCATCCGCCTCCGTCGTCGGATCGCTGTGCTGCGCCTGGCGACCTCGCGCACGGTCGGAGGTGCCGACAGAGTACTCAGGATTCCTCCTTGACCTGCTCGAGCGCGCGCTGGAGGGGCTCGCAGAGCTCGCGGGCCGTACCGCCGCCTTGGGCAACCTTCTGCGCCCATTCGGTCAGGGCCGGGCTGGCGTCGTAGCGCGCGGTCGCCGACGTGTAGACGGTCCCGAAC
The DNA here is from genome assembly GCF_057656735.1 of Microbacterium sp. Soil_C_42. Lineage (NCBI taxonomy): Bacteria > Bacillati > Actinomycetota > Actinomycetes > Micrococcales > Microbacteriaceae > Microbacterium > Microbacterium sp. Soil_C_42. Next base: position 103,041 of record NZ_JBDGJU010000006.1, on the reverse strand, counting down.
TCCGACGTTGCGTTCTCACCGTAGAGTGTGCCCGCACGGTAGATGAACGGCGATGACTCTTCGATCGAGGCGGTGATCGACTTTCGCAGCGGAACGAGCTGGGTCACCCCCTGGTCCCAATACTCCTGGATCGCCGTCAAGTACCAGTCGACGAAGTCTTCGCTCGCCTTCTGACTGGGAGTGTTCGTGTACATCATGATCGACTGCACCGAGCCGCTGCATGCGTTGCTTCCGCTCGGACCGCTGATCGGTGGCATGATGTCGAAATCTTCGAGCGTCGCATCATCGACGAAGCCGTACGCGCCTGCATTCAGCACGGAGAGCGCCACGCTGCCGCGCCCGATCTCCGAGTAGAGGTTGTCCGAGGTGTACCCGACCATATCGGGGCGGATGATGCCGTCCTTCGCAAGGCTCAGGAGGAATTCGGTTCCCTCGAGGAACGCGTCACTGAGGCAGTTCACGTTGCCATCGCCGTCGATCACAGGTGCATCGTTGCTCAGAAGCACCGCAGTGAACTGCTTGTAGTTAAACGCGCCCGGCGTCGGAGCGACTCCGAAGCCGCTGATTCCTGCGGCCTTCAGCTTGAGCCCTACGCTGCGCAGTTCATCCCAGTCGGTCGGCGCTGCGACGCCGACAGACTCCAGCAGCGATGGCCGATACCAGTAGGCCAGCATGTCGTATGCCCACGGCATAGCGACGAGCACACCCTTGTACTTCAGGATGTCGAACACGCCGGGCTGGAAGTCATCCAACGTACCGTCGCGCTCGTACCGGGCATAGAGATCATCTGCGGGCGCGATCTGACCCTGGTCGTAGAACTGGTACGGCTGAGTGGACGCCCCCGAGCTGACCGCGGGACCGGTGCCGGATGCGATGGCGGAGCTGAACGTCTGGTACCAGCTTCCCCAGTCGACGGACTGGTAGGCGGCGCCAAAGGATCCTGACGCGGACTTGTATCCGTTGACGAGAGCGGTGCCAGCTGCCACATAGGCCGGCGGGCCCCACACGGTGTCCCAGAACTTGATCGTGCCGGAGCTTTCGGATTCCCCGCCGCCTCGTCCGGGCGCGCAAGCCGTCAGCAGTCCGAGTCCCGCCAGGGCTGTGCCGCCGATCAGCACCGCGCGCCGTGAAATCTCGTGCGTCATTCTTGTACTCCAATCATCGTTGATGGGTCGCGGAAGACGTCGCGCACATGAGCGCGACGAACCGACCCTCAGTGGTTTGTCCTGAGGTCTTGTGAGGTCGTTCCGGGCCTTAGCGCCCGATGGCAGAAATCTTCGCGATATACCTGTCGTACGCAGCGAGCATGTCGAGAGCCGGGTTCAGCAACCACTGCAGCTGTAAACCGTCGAGAAATGCGACCAACTCCTCCGCGGTACTCTGCGGGTCGATACTCACATCCAGCTCGCCATCGAGTCTTGCAATGAGGAGGTTCGAGGCGAAGAGATCGATTGTCTGCTTGTACCTCTCGACGAAGAAGTCGTGAGCCGGGTGTGCGGGGTCGGTTGCTTCCGCACTCATCGTCACGAACAGCGCGACGGCGCCCGGGGTCTCGCTGTTCCGCACGACGATGGCGCGGAGGTGGTCGAACAGACCAATGCCCTGGACCGATGGGGCAATGACGTTCAATCGCTCACGGTAGGCGAGCACTTCGAAGAGGAGATTCTCCTTGCTGCCGAAGTGATGCAGTATGCCCGCCTGCGTGAGACCCACGGTTTCCGCGATCTCCCTCAGCGACCCACCACGAAACCCGCGAGTGGCGAACACCTCCCACGCAGATTGGATCACGGCTTCGCGACGCTCTTCAGTGCCCGCGTAGCGCTTTCGCTTGGTCAGGTCGGTCGACATGTTGACAACAGTAGGAGAGTCTGAACGAGATGTCTACCGACCATTTAGTTTTCGTCAATCATCAGCCCCGTCAGCCGGAGGCTGCATCGCTCCAGCGGTTCACTATTCGGCGTGACGCCGCCAGATTGAAACTACTTGACAACCCCGCGCTGGTGTGATTGAGATATCTAGCACCCATTCAGCATTTGTGAGGTGGGTCCAGCTGTACGTACGCGTGGTTCCTTGCACACCCAGCCCACGGGCAACCGGCTCATAGAGGACCGGGAGAGAAATGATCACACTCGATGTTGCGCAGACTCTGATTGAGGTCGTTGCATCAAGCTCCATCACGCAAGCTGCACGCACGCGCGGATACAGCGCCGCCGCAGTGTCGCGTCAGATGTCGGAGTTGCAGCGCCGGCTTGGAGTGCCTTTGTTCGAGCGGGATGGACGGCGAATCCGGCCATTGCCGACCGCCATCACGCTTGCGGATCGCGCGAGCGCGATGGTCGCAGAAGCAAACGCATTCGACGACTACGTTCGTACCCTCTCCCCCGTACCGAGCACCGGCACACGTCCAGGCTCGGCGGTCGGCGGCGCGTTCGTCTCTCGGGACGGTATGCGACAGAGCGGCGGTCACCCGACCGGACCGGGGGGCCGCTCGTCCCGTCGGTCGGGAACCGCAGATGCTGCGTCCACGATGCAGGACATTGCCGATCGCGTAGGTGTCACCCGACAGCTCGTTTCCATGGTCCTGCGCGGCCTTCCCGGCCCGAGCGCTCTGACGCGTCAACGCGTATGGGTGGCGGCGCGCGAGTTGGGCTATCGGCAGTTGACCTGAGACAGCTCAGAACACATAAGCGATTCGAAGGAGACTCGAAATGGGAAATCTCACTGGTTGGCACGCACTAATCCTTCTGGCCGTGATCTTGCTGCTCTTCGGCGCGGCAAAGCTGCCGGCCCTGGCGAGGAGCTTCGGCCAATCCGCACGCATCTTCAAGAATGAGATCAAGCCTGCGGACGGCGGTGGCACCAACGCCGTGTCGGCCGACGCTCGTCCGTCAGCAGCCGTCGCCGCTCCCGCGCAGGGCACAACCTCGAACGCGAAGACGACCGACGCACCACGACCGACAGAGGCATGAGCCGTGGCAGTCGGAAGATCGGCGGCGTCGTCGGTTGCCGACAGGGACAAGCATCCGACGCGCCCATCCCGTCGCGGACAACTGCCACTTCTCGGGCACCTCACCGAGCTCCGCAAGCGCCTCACCATCTGCGCCGCCGCGATCATGATCGGCATGATCGCGGCATTCATCTTCACCGAACCGGTCATCACATTGCTGACGGAGCCGATCCGCAGAATTGATGCCAGCGCCAACGTCGACGTCGCCGCGCTGAACTTCGATTCCGTCACGTCCGCGTTCGACCTCCGCCTCCGAATGTCGTTCGTGATCGGACTAGTGGCTGCCGCTCCGATCTGGATAGCGCAGGTCTGGCTCTTCCTCGTACCCGCCCTCCACCCGCGAGAACGTCGGTACGCAATCGGATTCCTCGCGAGTGCGATTCCCCTGTTCTTCATCGGATGCGCCGTCGGACTCGTGATCACGCCGCACGCGATCGAGATGATGTCAACCTTCGTGCCCTCCGGCGGCGCGATGTTCTTCCAGGCTTCCCTCTATTACGACTTCGTGCTGAAACTCGTCTTCGTCGTAGGCATCGCGTTCGTCCTGCCGGTACTCCTTGTACTGCTCGACCTCGTTGGCGTCGTCGATTCTCGAAGCATCTTGAAGGGCTGGCGGATCGCGGTCGTGATCGCCGCCGCCTTCGCCGGCGTCGCTACGCCTGCAGCGGACGTGATCTCGATGTTCCTGCTCGCGGCCATCCTCGTGGTCTTGTACTTCGCTGCGGTGGGCGTGTCATTCCTGTTCGATCGTCGGCGAACCAAGCTCCACGCCGCATTCGAGTCGAATCCTTGACATCGAGGGAGAGCAATGTACTTCGGACTCACCATCGAGAAGGTGGCACTTCTAGCCGTCGTGGCCGGAGTGATCATCGGCCCCGATCGACTGCCCTCCTACGCGCGAAGGCTGGCCGAACTCGTCAAGTCGGTCCGCGGCTTCGTCAAGACAGCCTCCAGTCGGGTCCGCGAGGAGATGGGCGATGACTTCGATCACGTGGACTGGCAGAAGCTCGACCCACGGCAATATGATCCGCGCAGGATCATCCGCAGTGCCCTCCTCGAGGATTCCGCACCACCCCCCACGCCAGCCCCGGCCAAGACGGACACTGACAGCGGAACGACCCCATCGCAGCCGGCGCCGCCTACATCCCATCCGGGCGGTGTGAATGTACCGGAGCGGAGTCCGTGACGACTAAACTCGCGTCGGTTCGAACGCAGGCCTCAGCTACGCGACCACCGATGCCTGCCCGCACGCTGCTGAACGAGTGTTGCAAGGGCGGCGCGAGGTGGCCGGCCGGTGAGTCGCCTGACGTGAAGGCGTTAGTGTTCTCGCATCGTCGATTCAGGAGAGCAGAGTGTGAGCAGCCCCACCGGTGCCAAGCGGCCGAGCATGATCGATGTAGCTCGGGCGGCAGGGGTCGCCCATGTCACGGTCAGCAGAGTGCTCAATGAACCCGCGACTGTTCGGCCTCAGACACGCGAGAAGGTCCTCGCCGCCATCGATGCTCTCGGGTATCGCCGCAACGACGTCGCGCGGGCGCTGAAGAGCGGTCGCTCGACGACAATCGGCGTGGTGATTGCCGGCTCGGAGCTGTTCGAGCTGCCCCGGGTGCTGCGCGGCGTCGAGGAAGCTGCCCAGGATGCCGGGTACTGGGTGAACCTCGCGAGCTGGCAGGGTGGGTCGATCGAGCACCTGACCTCGGCGGTGGACAGACTTGCCGACCAGGGGGTGGCAGGCGTAACGGTCATCGCAGATCGCCCGGTCGCGGCGACGGCGCTGGAGCAGATGGCCAGCCGTATCCCGGTCTCGGTGGTGATGTCGGGCGACGTCCGCAATCCGGCGATCGGCTCCGTCGAGCTTGATCAGGAGCTCGGTGCGCGTAAGGCTACCGAGCATCTCCTCCGCTTCGGGCATCGCAGAATCGCGCACATCACGGGTCGGTTGGGCGTGTACGACGCACGGGCTCGGCTCGCCGGGTGGCAGACAGCGATGATCGATGCAGGGCTCGAGGCGAACGACCACGTCGAGGGTGATTTCACCGCGGCGTCCGGATTCTCGCGCGGGCGCGAACTGCTCGAACGCGCGGACCGCCCGACGGCAATCTTCGCAGGCAACGATCAGATGGCGATCGGCGTGTACTCGGCGGCATCCGATCTGGGGCTCTCGGTGCCGCATGACGTGTCTGTTGTGGGGTTCGACGACATGGCGGGCGCCGACTTCCTGACCCCGGCGCTGACGACGGTGCGGCAGGATTTCGTGGCGCTGGGGCGCACCGCGATCGAGGTGCTGCTGGCCGAGGTCGCGGGCGACCCGGCGAGACACCACCTCATTCCCACCTCGCTTGTCGAGCGGGCCAGCGTGGCGGCACCGTCGCGCTGAGGGAGAGGGTGCCAGTCAAACTCGTAGCGTCGCTGCGGGTTCCTGCGCACTGGCACGGCGGTGCTGGACGCGGCGGAAGGTCACCGGTGCTGCGCCCGGCGATCCGGCGTGACTGACACCGATCAGTACGCCCGTGAAGCCGCCGGCGGTCTCCGTGCTGAGTGCGACGTGTGGAAGTTCCGCGATCGGCTCGAACCCGATGGGGCCATCGATCCCGAGCGCGTACGACGTGCGCTCTCCGCGGATCGTCAGCCGCACCTCGCCTGACACCCGGCGACGCCCCAGTTCCCGCACCACCCCGTCGGCAGTGGCCGATGCGACCGCGACGAACCCGGTGTCGTCACGCTCCACTGCCAGCTGAGCGAAATGCCGACAGTTCTGGAACGCGACCACTCCCGGACGAGTGGTCGAGAGTGAGGCGGTGTCGAGGCTCGCAGTGAACTCGAAAGCGTGCGCGACCTGGCGTTGCGCCAGGAATGCCGGGCGCCCGGTCGCTGCCTCCGGTCCCTTCCCGGCGTCGAGCGTCACGGCGTCATCTCGCAGGATCGCCCCGATCGGGCCGCGGATACTGACCCACTCTGTGTCGATGTGCGATTGATCGGTGTCGGCGCGGGTGCTGGCGGCCGGTGCGAGCCCGACCGTGCCGAGGCCCGGCGCGAAGACGGGACCTGCGGCCGACCATTCCACAGGCGTGAGGAACGTCTCGCGCCCGAGCACGTGATGGCCATCGACCGGGCGCACCCCCAGAACCACGCTCCACGAGGCGCCGTCGGGAGTGTCGACGATGTCGGCGTGACCGACGTTCTGGACCGCCACGTCGGCGCCGAGGTGGCGGTGCGTGAGCAACGGGCTTCGCGGGTCGGTACGGTACGGGCCGCGGACGTCGGTCGCCCGGGCCGCGGTGACTGCGTGATTGCGTTCGGTGCCGCCCTCCGCGCCGATCAGCGTGTACACCCCGTCGTGCTTGTAGATATGTGGCGCCTCGCACCATTGTCCGGAGATCGCGCCATGCCAGAGGATCGTCGTCGGGCCGACGAGTGTGAGTGTGGCGGTGTCGAACTCTCGGAGGTAGATTTCGGCGGGACCCGTCGCCGCCACGTTCTGGGTGTCGCGGGCGGCGGTGAACCAGCACCGCCCGTCGTCGTCGAAGAACAGGGATGGATCTATCCCGTTCGCCTGCTCGAGGACCCGCGAGGTCCACGGCCCGCGGGGGTCCTGCGAGGTGCACACGTAGGTCTCGGCGCCGGTACGACCGCGCGCCATCGCGAACACGACGTAGAAGGTGCCGTCGTGCTCGCGGAGCGTGGGTGCCCAGACGGCATCGGCGTGGTCGAGGTCGTCGATGTCGATCCAGGAATCGTTCACGAGGACGTGCCCCACCAGCTCCCAGTGGATGAGGTCGGTGCTGCGGTGGATCGGGATGCCGGGGTGCAAGGCGAAGGTGGACGTTGCGACGAAGTACTCGTCGCCGACGCGGCAGATCGACGGGTCGGGATAGCACCCGGCAAGGATCGGGTTGGTGTCAAGCATCGGTGCTCCTCAGCCGGGCGAGATCAAGAGTTGACGAATGGCAACGTTTCCATCACTATAGACCCTGCTACCGAAAAGCTCGCAGGCAGATGGGATGCTCCACCTGTCGCATCGAAGGGGATGTCCAATGAACACACACAGCGAACGGCGACGCGGAGCACGCTTTGTGCGGGCTGCCGCCGTCGGCACTGTTGCACTGACCGCGCTGGCACTTGCCGGCTGCGCCTCGGGCGCTTCGGGCGACGAGGGCGGAGATGTCACTCTCCAGTTCTGGACCTGGTCGCTGAAGGAAGCCGACCCGGCCGCCCAGGCGATCATCGACCAGTACGAGGCCGAGAACCCCGGCGTCACCATCGAGCTCTCCGAGGTGGGAGGCACGCCGGAGACCTCGTCCAAGCTGCTCGCGGCCGACCGGGCGAACGACGTTCCAGACATCGTGCAGGTCGAGTATCGGGCGATCCCCTCGCTGGTCACCGCGGGAGTCATCAAGGACGTCACCGATCTGCTCGCTGCGGAGGACACGAACGTCGCGGACAACGTGTGGGCGCTCACCACTCTTGACGGTCAGCGCTACGGCGTGCCGCAGGATCTCGGCCCGATGATGCTCACCTATCGCGCCGACCTTTTCGAGCAGTACGGCGTCGAGCCGCCACAGACCTGGGCAGACTACGCCGCAGCCGCAGAGACGATCCACGCGCAGAACCCGGAGGCTTACCTCGCGAGCTTCTCGGCCACGCAGTTCGAGTTCTTCGCGGCGCAGGCCGCTCAGGCCGGCGCCGAATGGTGGTCGACCGACGGCGACGCGTGGTCGGTGGGCATCGACGGCGACGCGTCGCTGGAGACCGCCGACTACTGGCAAGACCTCGTCGACCGTGACCTGCTGAGCGTAGAGCCGCTCCTCACACCGGAGTGGAACGCCAAGGTCAACGACGGGCGCATCCTGAGTTGGGCGGCTGCAGCCTGGGCCCCCAGCGTGATCTACTCTGTCGCGCCTGACACTGCCGACAAGTGGGCATCCATCCCGCTGCCGCAATGGACGGAAGGCGATTCCGCCGTCCCCTTCCTGGGTGGATCGGCGTACCTCGTGCCGGAGAAGTCGGCGCACGCCGAGGCGGCGGCGAAGTTCGCCGCCTGGCTCGGCGCGAGCGACGAAGGGTCGGAGCTTCTGCTGACCCTCGACCTCTACCCGGCGGGAACCGCCGGCCGGGAAGCCACCCTCGAGAACGAGCCGCCGGCGCTGATGCCCGACCAGGCCGACTTCTGGCAGGTCGCGTACGACGTCGTCGACGACACGACCATTCCCATCACATGGGGCCCGAACGTGAACGTCGCCACGAGCAAGTTCAGCGACGCGCTGAGCGAGGCGGCGCTGAACGGCGGATCCTTCCGGGATGTCTACACCATGACCCAAGAAGTCGTGGTCGCCGACCTCGAGAAGTCCGGCTACACGGTCGAGTGATTCGCCGTGGGGGCGTGCCCGGCACGCTCCCACGGTCGAAGGAGAAATAATGTCTGCTCACACAGCGCCCGCCCGGCGGCGCAGCATCCGCGGTCGCGCGGTTGTGCCTTGGATGTTCGCGGCCCCGGCCGTCGTCCTGTTCGTGTTGTTTCTGGTGATCCCGATCGTCTACGCGATCTACCTCAGCTTCCGCGGAACATCGGTAACGGGCGGCGGTGCGTTCGGCCGCCGGGTCGAAGGATTCACCGGCTTCGCGAACTACGTCACCGCCGTTACAGATCCGCAGTTTCTGAACGGCTTTGGAAACGTTGCCATATATGGTGTGATCGCAATTCCCAGCGTTCTCGGGCTGGCGCTCCTGTTTGCCCTCCTGCTCGATGCACCGCGGTCGCGGTCGCGACGCTTCTCCCGGACTGCGATCTTCGTGCCGTATGCGGTCCCCGGGGTGATCGCGAGCCTGCTCTGGGGCTTCATCTACCTGCCCAGCACGAGCCCGATCAGCTACATCTCCCGCGAACTCGGGGGGAGCAGCATCCCATTCTTCGACTATCCGATCCTGTACTTCTCCATCGCGAACATCGCGCTGTGGACCGGTGTCGGGTTCAACATGATCATCATCTACACGTCGCTGCGCGCGATCCCGACCGAGATCTACGAGGCAGCGAGGATCGACGGCGCGAGTGAGATGACGATCGCGCTGCGCATCAAGATCCCCTTGGTGATCCCCGCGATCGTCCTGACCGGGCTGTTCTCCGTCATCGGCACTCTGCAGCTCTACAGCGAGCCGGCGACGCTGCGACCGCTGGCCAACACGATCACCACGACCTGGGTTCCGCTGATGTGGATCTACCAGGAAGCGTTCGTCAACGACAACCTCGGCGTGGCGTCGGCCGCGTCCGTAATGCTCGCCGTTCTGACGCTCGCGCTGTCGCTCGTCATCCTGCGCTTCTTCCAGCGCCGCACGTTCGGAGAGGCCGAATGAGCACGCAGATGCCCACCCGCGAACGCACGCACGAGAAGCCGTCGCGTGCCAAGCAGTTGCCCGCGCACCATGCGCGGGGACGTCGCCGTGGCCGCGGATTCTCGCCGCTGGCCACGACGGTGCTGCTGGTCGGAGCCGTCTACTGCCTCGTTCCCGTCCTGTGGGTGGTGATGGCGGCATCCAAGACCCCCAGCGAGTTGTTCACGACCTTCTCCTTCTTCCCAGGAACGGGTTTCGTCGACAACTTCGTCGCGCTCGCCACCTACGGCGGGGGCATCTACTGGCGTTGGGCGCTCAACAGCCTCCTGTACGCGGGGGTGGGCGCTCTGCTCTCGACCATCGTCTCGGCGATGGCGGGCTACGCGCTGGCAAAGTTCCGGTTCCGGGGCAGCGGAATCCTGTTCGGTGCGATCCTCGCGGGCGTGCTCGTCCCGGGCATCATCCTGGCCGTGCCTCAGTACCTACTGCTTGCGAGCGTCGGGCTCGCCGGAACCTATTGGTCCGTACTTCTGCCGTGCATCATCAACCCGTTCGGCATCTTCCTATGCCGCGTGTTCGCGCAGGCGGCGATCCCCACTGAGACGCTCGAAGCCGCGCGCATCGACGGAGCCGGCGAGATCCGCATCTTCGGGACAATCGTGCTCCCGATGATGATGCAGGGTCTCGTCACGGTGTTCCTGCTGCAGTTCGTGGGAATCTGGAACAACTTCCTGCTGCCGTTCATCATGCTCTCCGACCAGGATTACTACCCGCTCACGCTCGGCCTCTACACGTTCCTGTCGCGCGGCGCCGGCGACAGCGACCTCTACCCGCTGGTGATCATGGGATCCGCCGTCTCGGTGATCCCGCTGATCCTGCTCGTCATGTACCTGCAGCGATTCTGGCGGGCCGACCTGCTGGCCGGCGGTCTGAAGGGATGAAGTTCACCGACGGATTCTGGCAGCTTCGCCCGGGCGTGGAGGCTGTTTACGCACAGGAGGCGTACCACATGCTGCGCACCTCCCGCACACGCGACGGCGACGGCATCACGGTCACCGCGCCGACACGGCAGGTCACTCGGCGAGGGGACACCCTGAACACGCCAGTGCTGAGCGTCACCCTCTCAACGCCGGCGGACGGCGTGATCCGGGTACGCATCGTCCACCATAACGGCGGTACCTCGCAGCCGGGATTCCCGCTCCCGGCCCATGTGCCCACGACGCCCACGATCCACATGACCGATGCCGAGGGCACCCTCACTACTGGACCCCTTGCCGCGCGCATCGCGGCCGGCGCACCATGGAATCTGCAATTCGAGGTCGACGGGCAGCGGGTCACGGGGAGCGGCGCCAAAGCGCAGGCCTACGTGCGAGTCGCGGCGGATGCGGACGTGGATGACGGGATCGTCACCGCCGGCCCAGTGGCGGCATCCGGCTCCTACCTCCATGAGCAGCTGGAGCTGGGCGTGGGCGAGCTCGTCTACGGGCTGGGCGAACGATTCGGACCGCTCGTGAAAAACGGGCAGACCGTCGACATCTGGAACGCCGACGGCGGCACCTCCAGCGAGCAGGCGTACAAGAACGTGCCGTTCTACCTCACCAACCGCGGGTACGGCGTGCTGGTCAACGACCCCGGACACGTCTCGTTCGAGGTCGGCTCGGAGTCCGTCGAGCGCGTCCAGTTCTCCGTCGAGGGCGAGGTGCTGGAGTACTTCGTCTTCGCAGGACCCGAGCCGAAGGACGTGATCGCGCGGTACACCGCGCTGACCGGTCGGGCTCCCGTCGTGCCGGCGTGGTCGTACGGGCTCTGGCTGTCGACGTCGTTCACGACCGACTACGACGAAGCGACCGTGACCTCGTTCATCGACGAGATGGCCGCCCGCGAGCTGCCGGTCTCGGTCTTCCACTTCGACTGCTTCTGGATGCGCGAGTTCAACTGGTGCGACTTCGAGTGGGACCCGCAGGTCTTTCCCGACCCGGAAGGCATGCTCGCACGCCTGCACGACAAGGATCTCCGGGTGTGCGTGTGGATCAACCCCTACATCGCGCAGCGCTCGCCACTGTTCGCGGAAGCCGTCGCGCAGGGGTTCCTGGTCAGGCGGGCGGACGGCTCGGTGTGGCAGTGGGACATGTGGCAGGCAGGGATGGGTCTGGTGGACTTCACCAATCCCGACGCAACCGCGTGGTTCCAATCGAAGCTGCGGCGCCTCGTCGACCAGGGCGTGGATGCTTTCAAGACGGACTTCGGCGAGCGGATCCCGCTCGACGTCGTGTACTTCGACGGGTCCGAGCCCGACCGCATGCACAACCTGTACACCCAGCTGTACAACAAGGCGGTGCACGACGTCCTCGTCGAGTCCCGCGGCGCCCGCGACGCGGTGGTCTTCGCGCGCTCGGCGACCACTGGCGGCCAGTCGATGCCGGTGCATTGGGGCGGCGACAGCACGTCCAGCTTCGCGTCGATGGCGGAGACGCTGCGCGGCGGGCTCTCTCTCGCGCTGAGCGGCTTCGCGTTCTGGAGCCACGACATCGGGGGATTCGAGGGCACCCCGGACGTCGACGTCTACAAGCGCTGGACGGCGTTCGGGCTGCTGGGCAGCCACTCCCGCTTCCACGGCTCAAGGTCCTACCGTGTTCCGTGGATGTTCGACGAGGAGGCCGTCGACGTCACGCGCCGGTTCACCCAGCTGAAGATGCGGCTCATGCCGTACCTGTACCAGGTGGGGCTGGACGTAGTGACGACGGGCGCTCCTGTCATGCGCCCCATGCAGCTGGAGTTCCCCGGCAACCCTGCGGTCGACCACCTCGACCGGCAGTACATGCTCGGACCCGATATCCTCGTCGCGCCCGTCATGTCGGCATCGGGTGAGGCCACCTTCTATCTGCCGCCGGGGTCATGGACCCACCTGCTCACGGGCGAGGTCGTTGAGGGCGATGCATGGCGCACCGAGCGCCACGGCTTCGACAGCCTGCCGGTTTATGTGCGCCCCGGAACGGTGCTTCCGTGGGGCGCGCGCAACGACCGTCCCGACTACGACTACCTCGACGGTCTCATGTTCCGCGTCTTCCCGGGCGGGGAAGGCGTCGCCGCCGTGAAGGTCACCACACCCGACAACCGCAGCAAGACCTTCCGCATCGATCGGTCCCACGTGACCGAGACCGCCCCCGGCAAGGAGATCGCATGACCTCGACCCGCCCCGACTACCGCGACACCGGGCGGTTGTTCCCCGCAGACTTCGTGTTCGGCTCGGCCACGGCTTCGTACCAGATCGAAGGCGGGTTCGACGAGGACGGCCGCGGCCCGTCGATCTGGGACACGTTCAGCAAGACTCCGGGCAAAGTGTGGAACGGCGACACCGGGGACATCGCCTGCGACCACTACCACCGCTGGGAGTCCGACCTCGACCTGATGAAGGAGCTGGGACTCGACGCCTACCGCTTCTCGATCGCCTGGCCGCGAATCTTGCCGACGGGGCGCGGCGCGGTGAACCAGGCCGGGCTGGACTTCTACTCGCGCCTCATCGACGGGCTGCTCGCCCGCGGCATCCGTCCCATCGCGACGCTCTACCACTGGGATCTACCACAGCCTCTGGAGGATGCCGGCGGCTGGCCAGCGCGCGCGACCGCAGAGGCGTTCGCCGATTATGCAGAGGTCGTCGGGCGGGCCCTCGGGGACCGCGTGCACACGTGGACGACCCTCAACGAGCCATGGTGCTCGGCCTACCTCGGGTACGGCCAGGGCGGGCACGCACCGGGGCGTCATGAGCCGGCCGGCGCGCTCGCGGCGGTCCACCACCTCAATCTCGCCCACGGCCTGGGCGTCCAGGCACTGCGGGCGACGTCCACCGGCGATCCCGAGTACTCGGTCACGCTCAACTTCCACGTGCTACGGGGGCAGGGCGATGGCGCTCCGGAGGCGATGCGCCGCATCGACGCCCTCGCCAACCGGGCGTTCACGGGTCCTCTGCTGCGCGGCGAATACCCGGCCGACCTGCTGGCCGACACCGCCGAGGTCACCGACTGGTCGTTCGTGAGGGGCAGTGATCTCGCCGATATCCACCAGCCGATCGACGTACTCGGCGTCAACTACTACTCCACCGCAACCGTGCGCCTGTGGGACGGGATCTCACCGAAGCAGCAGAACGACGGGCACAAGGGCGCGGAGGGCGGCACGGCCTGGCCGGGAAGCGACCGGGTCGTGGAGTTCGTCGAGCAGCCCGGGCCCTACACCGAGATGGGCTGGAACATCGCCCCGGAGGGACTGGAGGAGCTCCTGCTATCGCTGAGCGAGCAGTTCCCCGGGCAGGCCCTCATGGTCACCGAGAACGGTGCGGCGTTCGACGACGTCGTGAGCCCCGACGGGGCGGTGCACGATCCTCTGCGGCTGGACTACCTCCAGCGTCATTTCGCCGCCGCTCACCGGGCCATGAGTCGTGGCGCGGATCTGCGTGGGTACTTCGTGTGGTCCTTGATGGATAACTTCGAATGGGGCTACGGATATGCGAAGCGGTTCGGCATCGTCCGCATCGACTTCGACACGCTTCAGCGCACGATCAAAGAGAGCGGTCGCTGGTACCAGGACCTGATGCGCACCCACGCGATCCCCAGTGTCGAAGACCACGCATGGTCGAAGCCTTCCGCCACGGAACGACTCGAGCAGCTCTCCTGAGTCGGACGAGACCTCAAGACACCGCGGCGCAGAACTGTCCGTTTGAGGTCCCCGATCGTGCGCGGGTCGACTGCGAACGATTGATCGGGTCGTCAGTGTCGCCCGACCACTCGTTGATATGCCGAGACACGCCAGATTGCCTCGTAGCCGCCAGTACCCACCCGTTCGGCGTAGGCCACCAGGCGAGCTGCGTCGTGTTCGTCCGCTTGGTGTCGCACAGGGGTGATCCCGAGCCGTCCGCCACACCTGCGGCGGCCGCGGTCGGTTCCGACAGCGATAGCGGCAGCGCGCTCGCCTCCACCGGCCTCGGCGTGAGCCTTGGCGGAGTTCCGCTGATCGCTGGGATCGCGGTGGCCGCCGGCTTGGTGATGCGCGCGCGGCGAGCGCGACAGGGACGCACCCTCACACCTGGGTGACTAGCCGCGAGACGCTTCGTAGCTCCGTGGCCCTGCCCCGACCGCAACGTTCGCGCGGTGGGGGCAGGGAGCCGAGCCGAAGGTCCGCTCCAGAGCCGACTCCCCGCACGGCGGCACTGCGCGTCGCCCAGCGCCTCAATGAGTCATCCGATCCACCCGCGTACGGCCCGCGCGTTCGCCGGTGCCGTCCCGAGTCGGTCACACTCCCCTGCTTCTTCGATGATCCTTCTCCCGAACACCGCGACACGGGCAGCATGCCGGGGTGCGAAAGTGCGGACAGATCCAAGTCAGTCGATCACCGTCATTCGATCCGTCGAGCACGGCCAGGGGCACCCGGTGGCCCAGTGTTCGCCCGTCGTTTTCGCCTCTCTTATCCGTCGTCGATAGAGGCGAGCCGCTGGATGCCTGGCAGCCAAACTCCCTCCGCTACGTCCCGCCCGATTCCGCCCACATCCCTGAGATGCAGCGGATGACGTGATGGCGTCGGGAGCCGAGTCCGAGCGAGTCCAAGGGCAGTTGTCGGAGATCCATCTCTCGCCGTACCTCGGTAGAGGGTTCGCCGAGAACGAGGAGGCCGGCAATAGGGCCAGTACGAAGTCGCCCAGAGGCATCGCGACTGGGGCCAATCCACACGACGCATCCGTTCCGGTCGGATACGCATTCTGCGACGAGCTCGAGCAGGGCTAGCACACGATGCGGACTCTCGGCGATTAACCGCGGTTCCGGAAGGACGCCGATGGTGATCGTCTGTCTCGTCCGTAAGGCCCGGGCCAAGGGATTCGGCCCCATATAGAGGAGCTCTTCGGCCGCGCGGATAACCTTCGCGCGGGTCGACGCAGAGACGTGCGGTGCGCCGTTCAAGGCCGCGGACGCGGTCGAGGCCGCGACGCCGGCGAGTTCTGCTACATCTGACAGACGCGGGCGTGCGGGCACACGCTTTCGCTGCGTCTCGAGTGAGACCGGCATAGGCGGGCGCTCTCACCGAACCGGATAGTCGACGTACGCGAACGCGGTGCTGTCCGGGGACCAGCTGTTCACGTTCAAGGTTCCCTGGCCCCCGAACATGCTGACCACGTCCCGCGGTTCGCCGCCGTCGGCGGGGATGAGCCTCAGCAGTACGTCGACGTCGGCAGGGTGGCTGACGGTGCCAGGGGCGTAGCTGATGTAGAGGGCCCACTTGCCGGTCGGGTCGAGGTGCGGGAACCAGTTGACCCGATCGTCGAAGGTGAGCTGCTCGCGCTGCCCTCCTTCCGCAGGCATCCTAAAGATCTGCGAGTGGCCCTCCACCGTGGCTTCCTCTTCGGAGTTGTAGTAGAGCCACTTCCCGTCAGGCGAGTACTCGGGTCCGTCAAATGGCACAAGACCTTCACTGAGGTAGCGATCGGGGCCGCCGACTGCGGGAATCGTCGCGAGGTTGCGGCGGCCCCGAGCGTCATCTCCCTCCGGTTCGACGGCGACGTAGGCGAGTGTCTGCGAATCCGGCGACAAGCCATGCAGCCAATACGTGTACCCCCGTTCTGCGGGATAGTCGTTGGAGATCTTCGTGGGCTCGCCACCGCCGATCGGAACGCTGTACAGGTGACCGGCGGCGCTGAAGTAGATAGTCTCACCGTCCCCGGACAGGACATGGTCGTTGTTGACACGGTCGATGCTTCCGGTGTCGACCCGGCGCATCTCCCCACCCTCGACCGGTACGGTGAACAGTCCGCCCTGGCTGTTCACAACGAGGGTGCGTCCGTCCGGCGTCCAGTTCGGTGCTTCGACCACGACGGATGCCTCGAGCACCACCCGATCCGTCCCATCGGTGAGGTCGTGGATCATGACCCTCGATGTCTGTCCGGGCTGGAGGTCGCTTCTTCCCGGGCTGCGTCCGATGATCATTTCTCGTCTCCTTGGTTTTGCTTGTCGGTCACAGGGTCCGCGCGAACGGGTCGAAGTCGACGGGCACGGGCGGCACTGGTGGCACCGAGCTGTTCACCGTGATGAAGGTGCCGGTGCGTGCGGATTCGTCCGCGGCGAGCAGGACCTCTAGAACGTGACGCCCGACCTCACCGGTCGCGATGTGCGGGCGCCCTTCCGCGATCGCCCTCACCATCTCCAGCAGTCCGAGCCCACGACCGGTGACGGCGCCTTCCTGCTCGACTTCGATCCATGGCTGCTCGTACGACACACCGTCGCGCAGCACGCCGAGCGGTTTCACATAAGCCGTGCGGCCGGTGAAGGTGTTCGGGTCGGGGATCACGAGGGAGCCCTCGGTGCCGTGGATCTCGACGACGCCGTGTCGCTCCAGCGCAGAGTCGAAGCTCAGCGTGCTGTGCGCCTGCTGGCCCGACTCGAAGACGGTAAGTGCCTGGAGGGTGGTCGGCACCTCGACGGGGAATCGCGCACCGGCGTTCGGACCGGTGTGGACCTCGCGCTCCGTGCGGGCTTTCATACCCACCGCCGCGACACGATCTACCGGGCCGAGCAGGCTCACAAGGGCTGTGACGTAGTACGGGCCCATATCGAACAGTGGCCCGGCACCCTGCGTAAAGAGGAACTGAGGGCCGGGATGCCACAGATCCGGGCCCTGCGTTTGGAACGAGGTCTCGGCGAACAGCGGTGTTCCGATGAGCCCACTTGAAATGGCGCGCTTCGCCGTCTGTAGCCCGGGACCGAGAACAGTGTCGGGTGCGGAGCCCACGCGGATTCCGGCTGCATCGGCGGCCCTGAGCAGTCCGTCGACGCCATCGAGTTCGAGACCGATCGGCTTCTCGGTCCACACGTGCTTGCCGGCCTCGATGGCCGCCATCGAGACGTCGATGTGCGCCGCGGGGATCGTGAGATTGACCACGACCTGCACCTCTGGATCCGCCAGGACGTCCTCCGCACTCCCCCACCGCGGAACATCGTGCTTGTCAGCCTGAGCGCGGGCACGGTCGACGTTCACGTCGCCGACGTTGACGACCTCCACGTCCGGGAACGACCTCAGGTTCTCCAGGTAGGTGTCGCTGATCACACCGCAGCCGATGATGCCGACGCTCACCGCGCTCACTGGACGAACCCGCCGTCCTTCAGGTACGCGAGGCTCGCCGCGACATCCTCGAAGACGTCACCGGGGGGATTGTCGTACTCGATCACCGCGAAGCCGATGGACCCCGAGCCGGCCTCGAGCGCCGCTGCCAGCGGAACGTCGCCGTCGCCCGCGTGCCTCTGATCCAGGGAATCCGACGAGAACGCCGGAGCGTCGGGAGCGAACGGATTGCTCGCCGGTACGACGCCGTCCTTGACGTGCACGGCGACGAGGCGCGAGCCGAGCCTCGACACGAGCTCGGGCACATCCTGGCCACCCGCGAGCGCCCAGAACAGGTCGAGCTCGATCTCAACGCGCTCGTCGGTGAGTTCCACGAATCGCTCGTACGCGCTCTGGCCGTCAAATGATGCGATGAACTCCTGCGCGTGGTTGTGATAGCCGACCCTGAGGCCGAAGCCCGCTGCGACCTCCGCTGCACGGTTGAGCCGCTCGGCGATGTCGGTGACGCCGTCGAGCGTCAGCCATCGGTCCGCTGTGACGAACGGGTCGATGACGGTTCCGATCCCGATCTTCGCTGCCGCCTCGAAGACGACCTCGGGTGCGGGAGTCGGGATCGAACCGTCAGGAGTCCAGAGCTCATCCGAGAGCAGCGGCGCGTGCCCGGTCGGCGATGCGAGCCCCGCGCCATCGAGGGCTCGGCGGATCTCTTCGGGGCGACGGACGAAGTCGAACGCCTCGATGTTCTCGAGTCCGAGGGCGGCCAGCTTCTCCAGCGAACCGTTCGGGTCGGCGGTGAATTCGGTCGCCAGCGAGTAGAGCTGGACGGATGCAGCGGGCAGGGCCATGGGGGTGTTCTTTCGTGTATCTCGGGCGGGCGGCTGTTCGAGGGTCATTCGACACCCGCGAATCCGGGCGAATACCAGTCCCCCGCTGGTACCTCGATCACGTGGAGGAGAAGGTTGTTCCGCGGAATCCCGACGGCCTCGAGCTCATCGGCGATCGCCGTGAGGGCTTTGCGCTTCGTCGCTGTCGAGGCGTAGCCGATGCCTGCGAGGATCTCGATGAAGATGATGTCCTCCCGCTCCGGCTCCGGATACGCGGTGCCGAAGACGAGTTCGCCCTTCTCGTGCAGGCGGAAGATCTGGAAGAGGTCGGTGGCGGGCATGTCGAAGCCCTTCACCATCCCTTCCAGGAGGGCGGCGCTCAGCTCGGGTAGGCGGTCGCGGTAGGTGCTGTGCAGGTCGACGCGCGCGTGGGGCATGGTGGTACTCCTTCGTATTGGTGGGTGTGACCGTCGACACGATGCGATCGACGGGTCGGTGGAATCAGCGGTCGGCGTCGACCCAATGCTCGGGCGCGGGCCGGAGGGCGTCGATGCGAGTCCAGAAGTCCTCAGGGATGCTGCTCGATGCGGCGTCCAGCGTCGACGTGATGCGCTCAGGTCGACTCATCCCGATCAGGGTGCAATCGACCAGTGGCTCGCGCATCGACGCTTGGATCGCTGCGGCGCCGAGTTCGATGCCGTACTCATCGCACAGGTCGACCATCGCCGAGATGGCGCGGAGGAGCACCGAAGAGACGGGGCGGTAGGCATAGGTGTCGCGCCCGGAGCGAGGAGCGGCGAGGATGCCCCCTCCGAACACTGCGGCGTTGAACACCGCCATCCCGCGGGACTTCGCGTCGGTGACGACGCGCTCCGCGCTGCGGTCGACGAGGGTGAGGCGGTTGTGGACGAGGAGCGCATCGAAGACACCCAGGTCCACGTAGCGCTGCATGGTCGGCGCGTGCCCCCCTGCGACTCCGATCGACCCGATCACCCCGGCGGACTTGAGCTCGAGGAGGGTTTCGACCGCACCGCCCGACCCCGCGATCTCCGCGAAGTCGAAGAACTCGGGATCGTGCAGGTGCACCAAGGGGAAGAAGTCCATGCCCAGCCGTTCGGCGCTCTCTTCGATCGAGCGCCGAACGCGATCGCCGGAGTAGTCACGGCCGCGGGCATCGACTTTCGTCACGACGAGGGTGTCGGTACTGCCGGTGTTCCTGATCGCCGCACCGATGCGCCGCTCGCTCTCGCCGTCGTTGTAGTTGTTCGACGTGTCGATCACCGCGATGGGACTGCGGAGGACTCCCTCGACCAGTTCCACGGCCCGATCCTTGGGCACCTCGTAGCCGAGCACCTCGGGCATGCTCGACAACGGCGCTCCGCCGAGTCCCAGCGCCGAGACTGTCAGTCCTGTGCCACCGGCCGGACGGAGCCATCGCGCCCCTCCCGGGGCGTACGGCGGCGCGAAAGTCGTGTGATCCTCGGGGGTCATGGCATCTCCTTGGTCAGCGCTTCCAGTTGTCATCCGACGGCGCTGGTTTCGGTCGGCGACTGGGATCCGGCCCGATCCCGCCGCATCGCTCCCAGTTGCTGGTGGATGACGAGGGTCGCGGCCCCGACGGCCGCGGCGTCTCGGCCGGACTCCGCGACACGCACCTCGGTGGGGTGTACGTTGCGTGCGAAGGCACGTGTGCGGAGCTCTTCGCGAACGGTGTCGGCGAACAACTCCCCCGCGTGGTCGAGCGCCGGCCCGGTGAGGACGATCCGCTCGAGATCGAGGATGTTCGTCACCGAGATCAGGGCGACGGCGAGCATCCGCGCCGCAGCGACGATCGCCGCCTGGGCGCCGTCGTCGCCGCTTGACGCTGCGATGGCGATGCATTCGTAGTCCGCCCACACGGCGTCGGGCTCGCCGGACAGCGACAGTCGAGCGGTGAGGACATCATCAGTGAGCGCGCCGGCAACGATGTTGCTCGGCGACGCGTAGAGCTCGAGGCACCCACGGCTGCCGCACGGGCACTCGCGACCGTGCGCGTCGACGATGACATGGCCGAGTTCGCCCACGTTCGATGTCGCGCCGCGATAGACATCGCCGCCGGTGACGAGTCCGAAGCCGATGCCCGCCGCGACGGTGACGACCGCCAGATCGCGGGCGGTGGGTGCACGGCTGATCCAGAACTCGCCGAGCGCGCCGCATGTGGAGTCGTTCTCGACCGAGACCCACATGCCGGTCGCGTCGGCGAAGTCGCTCTGGATGGCATGCCAGGCCCACTCTGCCCAGTCATCCGGATGCGTGCTCTGCTGGTACTTATTGATCTCCTGGCGTCCGGGGACGGCGATGCCGATTCCGAGAAGCGTGTCCCGCTTCACCTTGGCGGCCGTGAGGAGCGCGTCGATCGTGGTCAGCGCCTCCGCGATCACCTCGGCGCGGGTGCGGTGCACCATCCCGCCGGCCGATTCACTCTGTGCCACGACGCGACCGGAGAGGTCGGTGAGGACGTAGCGCGTGCGGTAGTTGCTGAGGTAGATGCCGACCGCGTGGCGGGCAGCCCGGTTCAGCTGCAGGAGCGTGGGTCGTTTTCCGCCAGTGGACGTGCCTCGCCCGGTCTCGGCGACCACCCCGTCGGCGATCAGCAGCTTGACGATCCGGGAGATCGACGCCTCGGTGAGTCCGGACTGAGCCGCGAGCTGCACGCGGCTGATGATCCCGGCGGACCGGATCAGAT
Source organism: Microbacterium sp. Soil_C_42 (assembly GCF_057656735.1). Lineage (NCBI taxonomy): Bacteria > Bacillati > Actinomycetota > Actinomycetes > Micrococcales > Microbacteriaceae > Microbacterium > Microbacterium sp. Soil_C_42. The sequence goes on along the minus strand of NZ_JBDGJU010000006.1, from coordinate 82,061 downwards.
CCAGAACTGCGCCGCTGTTGTCATGCACCGCCATCGGTGACACCTCCATGTGTTCGTCATCCATGAGAACTTCGTTACGTACTGTATCTAAGTTTTGATTTTCGTGCTAGCTTTCCGATGCGGCGACAACCTGCCGCCAAATCTCAGAGGTGAGAAAGAAGGAGACGATGTTGTTTCACAGCATGGGAGGCCGCTCAACGAAGCGGCTCATGGCCGCCGCGGTTTTCGCCGGGACGGCGGCGCTCGTCCTGACTGGGTGCAGCGGTGGCGGGGGCGCCGCCCAGACGGGATCTGCGACCGAGGGATCCATCACGTGGTGGGGGTGGACGCCTGACACCAGCGTGGGCGAGGCGTATATCGCCGCCTTCAACGAGGAGTACCCCGACATCGAGGTCACCTACCGCAACTTCGAGAACGGCGATTACAAGGCGGCGCTCCGCGCCGGCCTGCAGTCGAACTCGGGCCCTGACGTCTTCGACATCGCCCTCGGCGGCGACGTGGCGGACTTCGCGACGTTCGGCGACTTCGGTCTCGACCTCCGCCCCGCGCTCGAAGAGCAACTCGGCAAGGACTGGGAGGATGCCTTCACCTTCTCGAACGACGGACTGACCCGCGAAGACGGCGCGGTCGCCGGCGTGTCGATGGGCGGCGTGGCCGCCGGCATGCTCTGGATCAACCAGACCATGTTCGACGATCTGGGCGTGACCGTTCCCACGACCTACGACGAGTGGGTCGCCGCGTGCGACACCTTCCGCGAAGCCGGCAAGGACTGCCTGGCGATGGGCGCACAGGGCGGCAGCGGCTTCACCACGGAGACCTGGCGCACGATCGTCAACAGCATCGAGCCCGGACTCTGGTACTCGGCACTCGAGGGTGACGCATCGTGGGACGAGCCCGCGTTCCAGGAAGGGCTGGAAGTGCTCCAGTCGATGAAGGAAGACGGCATCATCCGCGACGACGTCACGGGCCTGGCGCAGTACCCCGATGCCAACAACGCCTTCCTCTCTGAGCAGGCCGCGATGGTGCAGATGGGCACCTGGTACGCCCAGTATTCACGCGAGCAGAGCGCCGTCGCATCGATGGAGGCCGCCGGTGTGAGCAATCCCACACCGTTCGTCCAGCTGGCGGTCCCGTTCCCGGCCGTGGGCGGAAACACGCCGGAGATGTTCGGTGAACTCGACTACGGTCTCGCGGTAAACGCACGCTCCGACAGCACCGCCGCCGCCACCACCTTCGCACTGTGGCTCACCACTACCGAAGAGGGTGGGCAGCAGATCGCCAATGCGATCGACCTGATCCCCGGTCTCAAGGGCGTCGAACCCCAGTGGGACGAGCTCGGCCTCGTCGACCCGGACGTGCAGATCCCCGCGATCCAGCAGCTGTACGCGGACGCCGCGGAGATCACCGAGACCCGGAACACGCTGGTCACCCCTGCCCTCTCGCAGGCTCTCGACGCCGCCGTGGTGTCGGTGCTCGAGGGAAGCACGTCCCCTGCCGACGCCATCGCAACGCTCGTGGCGAGCCAAGGCTGACCACCCTCGCGAGAGGAAGGACGGACATGACTGACATGCTCACCAAAGGCGGTGCTGAGGCATCCGTTCCTTCGAGCGGTGCAGGGGCGCGATCGCAGGGTCGCGCCCCAGCAACCCGCCGGCGATCGTCGATGCGGGCGCCCGGATTCCCTTGGATCCTGCCCGCCCTCGTGGTCTCGAGTGGACTCGTCTACTTCTGCATCGGCTACAACGGCTGGGTCTCACTGCTCGACTGGAATGGCATCAGCCCGATCCAGACGTTCGTCGGCTTCGACAACTACCTCACCGCGTTCACGGACCCGATCTTCTGGGGAACCCTGCAGCACACGGTGATCTATTTCGTCGTCACCTTTGTCGCGCAAACGATCCTCGGGGTCGTGCTCGCCGTGCTCCTGCACTCGCGCGTGCGCTTGGCCGGCCTGTACAAGGTGATCATCTTCGTGCCCGTGGTGCTCGCCCCGGCGATCATGGCCCCGGTCTTCCGGATCATGTTCGCCGGCGACGGCCCGGTCAATATGTTCCTCGAGGCGATCGGCCTGGGCTTCCTCGCGCAGCCTTGGCTGGCACAGTCCAGCACCGCACTGGGGGTGCTCATGATCATGCAGATCTGGAACACCACCGGCATCTCGTTCATCCTGTTCTACGCCGCGATCAGCCAGGTCGAGCACGACGTCATCGAAGCGGCCCGGCTGGACGGAGCGGGCAACATCCGCATCATCTGGAGCATCATCGTCCCCTCGGTTCGCGGCACGATCGTGGCGCTGGCGATGCTGAGCGCGATCGGGACGCTGAAGCTGTTCGACATCCCGTACCTGGTCACCACCGGCGGCCCCAACTTCGCCACGGAGTTCCTCGGCACGTACATCTACCGCCAGGCCGTACCGCTCGGCGACGTGGGGTACGCCTCGGCGCTGTCGATCATCCTCCTCGTGCTGGCGCTCGGGATGGCGATCATCCTGAGCCTCCGCGGCAACGAGGAACGCCAAGCAAAGAAAGGAGCGGTGCGCTGATGCTCGAGGCACACACCCGAACCGGCAGGTTCACCCTCCAGGTGATCGTGACCGTGCTCGCGATCCCCTTCCTCATCCCGCTCGTCATCATGGTGCAGGGCTCGTTCGCGGGGCAGGGTTGGGGCAACTACGTCGCGGTCCTCTCGCTTCCGCAGCTGCCGAGCTTCTTCCTCAACAGCGCGATCATCTCGGTGCTCACCATCGCACTGGCGCTGCTGTGCACGCTGCTCGCCGCCTTCGGATTCGCGAAGCTGCAGATTCGAGGGAAGGAGTTCTTCTTCTGGCTACTCCTGGCGGCACTGACCCTCCCCGAGATCGTGCTGGTGACGCCGCTGTTCGTCACCGCCACAACCACCAATCTCTACAACACCTACTGGGCGGTGGTGCTGCCTTTGGCAGCCTTGCAGATTCCCTTCACCGTCCTCATCACGCGGACCTTCATGGCCGGCATCCCTGATGCGCTGATCGAGGCGGCGCGGATCGACGGGGCGAACACCTGGCGCGCCTTCTGGCACGTTGTGCTCCCTCTCACCCGCCCCATCGCCGCCGCGGTGATCGTGCTCACGCTCATCAGCGCATGGAACGCGTACCTGCTGCCGCTGATCTTCCTGCAGGATGCGAACTCGCAGGTCGTCACGCAGGTGCCGAGCTTCTTCCAGGGTCAGTACAACGACGACCAGACGAAGGTGCTCGCCTCGGCCGTGATCACGGCGATCCCGATCATCGTCGCCTACCTCTGCCTGCAGAAGCTCTTCGAGCGGGGCCTGTCGGCCGGCGCTCTGAAGTGAGAACCCGCTGCGGCCGGCCGACCAGTGCTGCCGGCCGCGGCGTCCAACCGAAAGTCGAAGGATTCCATGGCACGCACACTCGCGCAGGGACAGAGCTCCCGCATTCTCACCGTCGACGTCGAGACCGGCGATGTCCGCGTCGTCCACGAATCGACCGAGATCCTCTACGAGGCACCGAATTGGTCGCTGGACGGCTCCGCCCTCTACATCAACGGAGACGGGCACCTGTTCAGGCTCGGACTCGATGACGCCCGCGGCCCCGAGCGCATCGATCTCGGCGATCTACCCGAACTCAACAACGACCACGTGCTGGACCCCGACGGCACGCACGTCTTCATCTCGGCCAACGACTGGCACATCTACCGAGCACCACTTGCCGGCGGCGAAGCCACGCGCGTCACGAACGACAACGACGGCATGCTGCACTTCCTTCACGGGGTGAGCCCCGACGGCGCAACCCTCGCCTACATCGGGCTCGTCGCCCGCGAAGACGGTTCATGGTCGCCGCCGAACGTGTTCACGATCCCTTCCTCCGGCGGCAAGGATGTCCAGCTGACGGACGACGAGTTCCCTGACGACGGCTCGGAGTACTCCCCGGACGGTGAATGGATCTACTTCAACTCGGAGCGCGCTCGCACGCGACCGGGCCACGCACAGCTGTTCCGCATGCGGCCCGACGGAACCGGCGCCGAACAGCTGACAAGCGACGAGCGCGTGAACTGGTTCCCCCACGTCTCTCCCGATGGCACGAAGATCGCCTATGTGAGCTTTCCTCCGGGCACCGAGGGCCACCCGCCCGACCGTGATGTGATCGTCCGGATCCGCGACATCGACCAAAGCACGTCGCGCGATCTCCGGCACCTGTTCGGCGGGCAGGGCACGATGAATGTGCCGAGCTGGTCGCCCGACAGCACGCGGATCGCCTTCGTCGAGTACCCGGTGGCCGACGAGGATCCGGCATGATCCGCATCGGCATCCTCGGCGCAGCCGGCATCGCACCCCAGGCGCTCATCCGCCCGGTCAGGAGGCGTGCCGACATGGAGGTCGTGGCGATCGCGGCCCGCTCGCTCGACGCGGCCACTCGATTCGCCGAGGAACACAACATTCCCCGCGTTTTTCAGGGCTACCCGGCGCTGCTCGCCGCGGAGGACATCGATCTCGTCTACGTGGCCCTGCCGCCATCCGAGCATGCGCGGTGGTCGATCGCGGCGCTCGAGGCCGGCAAGCACGTGCTGTGCGAGAAGCCCATCACGATGGATGCCGCGGAGGCTCGTCACGCGGCAGCCGTCGCCGCGCGGACGGGCCGGCACCTCATCGAGGCCTTCCACGACCATTACCACCCGCTCACCGCGTCGGTCCGCGAAGTCGTGGACTCGGGAGCGCTCGGCTCGACCGTGTCCATCGTTGCCTCGTTCACCGCAGAAAACCCATACTCGCCGACGTCTATCAGGCATGTGCCGGAGTTGGGCGGCGGAGCGCTCATGGATCTCGGCTGCTACCCGGTGCACTGGCTGCGCGAGTTCGGGGGCGCCGAACCCGTCGTAATGAGCGCGACCCACGTGCCCAACGAGCTCGGCGCCGACATCACGATCGACGCCCGCGTCGCATTCGAGTCCGGCCCCCACGCCGGAGCCACGGGGTCGCTGCACGCGAGCATGGCGCCGGGCGTCTCGTTCAGCGCTCCCCTCGTCGTGACGGGCGAGCGGGGCACCCTGCACGTGGACAACCTCGTGCTCCCCCACCGTGGACACAGTGTGACGACCGTCATCGACGGAGTCACCCGCACCTGGACGGTCGCAGGCCAGGAGACCTACGACCACGAACTCGACGCCGTCGCGACAACGCTCCGCACCGGGATGGCGGCCGACACCGAGGGCGCAGACTTCATCGCCACCATGGAGGTCATCGACGCGATGTACGCCGCCGCCGGAGTCTCGCGGCCGCACAGAGGCATCCTCGCGTGAGCGCGGAGATCGCGCTGTTCGACGGGCGCAGCCTGGACGGCTGGTTCTCCGCGCCCCGCGTCTACGGGACCGTATTCCCCGGCGGCCCCGAGCTGCTGGACCTCTACCCGGCCATGCCCCGCGATTACAACGAGCGCGCCGCGCAGCATCCTGCGCACTGGAGCGTGGAGGACGGGGCCATCGTCGGGCGCCAGCCCGCCGATGCGCCGGGGTGGGGCGGCTACCTCGTTAGCGAGCGCACGTTCGGCTCCTTCGAGCTCGAACTCGAGATGAAACCGGACTGGCCCGCCGACACCGGTGTCATGATCCGTCGTCGACGCGACTCCTGGGAGGGCCTGCAGGTGCTGGTCGACCACCGCCAGTCCGGATCGATCGGCGGGTTCTACGGCAACGGCATCTCGGGCCTGCACGGGGTCCCGTTCAACATCGCCGCGCGGCTGGACTCCGATGGCCACGCTGTCGGGCTCGTCGAGGACGACCCGGAGACGACACGAGAACCCCTCACGCCAGCGAAGCGCGCGATGCTCACCAGGGCAGGTGATGTCGCGGCGTTCCTCGGCACCTGGCGGTGGAATGACTGGAACACGTTGCGCGTGCGCTGCGAAGGCACGCCGCCCCGCGTGACGACCTGGATCAACGACGTACTCATCGCGGAGATCGACACCTCGGCCATCGACTGGCCGAATTACGACGCACAGGCCGTGTGGTCCCTGCTCGGCGAGCGCGGTCACCTCGCACTCGAGGTGCATGACAACGACCCCGGCATGGGACAGGGACGTTGGGGGCGCGGCGCCGCGTGCCGATGGCGCGACATCCGACTGCAAGAGATCTGAGCGAACGACATGGATGAACTCACCCGTATCCGGATGCTAGAGCAAGTGCGCGCGGAGCGTGGCCTCCTCACCTTCCCCTCCCTCGATCGCACGACCGCACGCAGGCTCGGCGAGGCCGTGGCCGCGCTCGGCGAGCGGCAGAACATGCCGATCACGGTCGCCGTGCACCTGGGCGAGCAGCACGTCTACCACGCGGCGCTCGAAGGAACGACCGCCGCCAACGACGGCTGGGTCGAGCGCAAGCGCAACACGGTCCTGCACCACGAAGTCTCGAGCTTCGAAGTAGCCCTCACCACCCGCCTGGCGGGGCGGGAGACTTCCTGGCTCGACCCCGGCAGGTTCGCCGTCGCCAGCGGTGCTGTCCCGCTCTGGGTCGGCGAGCTCGTTGTCGGCACCGTCGCGCTGTCGGGGTTGGTCCAGGCGGAGGAATCAGATCACGTGGCCGTGATCCGCGGAATCACCGCGTATCGCCAGGTGGCGAGCTAGAGTCGGCCGAGCACTGGGAGGCATGTGTGACGCCAGCGCCTCGGCATCACAGCGAGAATCGCGGCGTCGTCCCAGCGATCCGCGTCTCCCTGCTGGCAGGGCCCCGCTGGCGCACCCTGGCTTGGCGGCCCGAACTTGAATTCGTGCTCATCGAGTCGTTCTGAACGGATCGAACCCGTCTTCGGCCGCTTGCGCCAAGTAGTCCAGTTGCGCCTTGACGTTTGCTTCCGCTGCGAAACGAGCTGACGGCTCGACATGCGCATACACACGGTCCGTCACCGCGGCGACGGTCAACGAGTGATCGTCCTCGACGTCGGCGAGATCGGCGACTGCATCCGACACGGCCTGCAGGCGTGCCAATCGATGTGCGGAATACGCGGCCAGTACGATCCCCAGATTAATGATCCGCGGCCCGTGAGCAGGAAGGCCGGCAAGTTCGCTGAACTCCTGCAAGCGGCGAAGCGAAGCCAAGTAGTCCCGCAACGACCCGTCTGGGGGAGCGATGATGGTCGTTCCTCGACCAAGAATCGTGTCGCCCGTGAGCACAGACCCGCGCGTTGCGACATCTTGGTGACGATCGAATGGCAGGTGGAAGCACACCGAGTCGGACGTGTGGCCGGGTGTGGCGACGACACGTATCTCTGTCCCCCCGGCATAGATCACCTCGCCGTCAAAGAGAGGGCTGTCACCGCTGCAGAGTGCCGCATCCGCGGCGCGCACCGGAGCGCCGGTTAACTCCTGGATGCGCGGCGCAAGCTCCGCATGATCGCGATGCCGGTGGGTCAGCAAGACCAGCTCCACCCCGGCCGATCCAGTCAGCCGACGCAGGTGCGTCGAATCAGCCGGTCCGGGATCGATGAGAACGGCCCCGGGAGCGGACGGCTCGCGCACTAGGTAGCTGTTGGTTCCCTCCAGAGTCATCGGCCCCGGGTTAGGTGCGAGCACTCGACGTGCAAGCATCGACCATTCTTCGAGCTCACCTGTCATGGTCACCTCCAACGAACAGTCAGGCGATCGGATGCCGGGACGAGCGGGCGGCAGCTGCGAGACTCAGTCTGTTCAACCCTTGATGACTGCGCCATCATCAATGAGATCGAGCAGCAGGTTCACGAGGGCGGCCGGAGCGGACACCATGGCATCGTGACACGTGTCGAGCACGCGGTAGTCGAAGCGAGGATCGACCTCGTGGCGATCACGTGGGAGGTCCAGTGGTACAGGAAACGGCAGCCGCCCGGTGCATTCGATGTATGCGCCCGGGTGGGACCAGGCAGTGCCGACGTCACGAGCCGCGTCGCTGAATGTCTTGATGGGCTGAGCGGTGATCCGAGGGTTCGCCCAGGCAATGTCATCCGGGTCGGTGAGTCCCCAGTAGCTCGCATCCGACACCGGGAGGTACCAGCCGTCACCCAGCTCCCTCACACGCGCTTCCGTCGCCGCGCGTCCTTCCGGCCCCATGAGGTCGAACACCGATTGACCCTCCGCCGGCACCAGAGCGTCGAGGTAGATCAGGCGGTGAACGCGATCCGCGATCTCGTTCATGGCGACGGTCGCGACCATTCCGCCATAACTGTGAGCGACGAGGACGGCGTCGGTGATGTCTTCGAACTGAAACACGTTCACGAGGTCTCGCGCGTGGACGTCGAGACCGACATCTGGCCGCGCCAGGTGCGACCGTTCCCCCAGTCCGGTGAGCGTCGGCGTGTAGACGTCGTGCCCGGCCGCGTGCAGCAGGGGCGTCACCTTGCGCCAGCACCACGCTCCGTGGCGGCCTCCGTGCAACAGAACAAATGGGTGCAACTCATCCACCGGTGACTCCATAGTCGGTCGTGTCGGTCATGCGCACCGGTCGCGAATGCGTCGCTGTTCGGCGATGGATCCACTCACGTCGCGTATTGCCAGCGGCGCCGCCAGGAGTCAGGCGACAACAAGTCGCCTTCGACCTACCTCAGCCCCTGCTGTTGGTTAACCTTATCTTCTTTGGCGATCGAGATGGCAACTCGACCCGGGCGGCGTTCCACGTCGCGGCGATCCAGCAACCGTTTCCCTGGCGCTGAGCGGGTGGGCCAGCAGCGTTGAATTGCCCGAAATCGACGTGACGATTCATCGAATCCCTCCCGCGCAACGTCTTTCTGGTATATAGTTAACCAAGCCGGAAGCCTCCGCGCGGGCATCGGTGCCATAACGCTCTCAAAGATGAGGACCACATGTTGCTTCCGCCCGACGCTTTCCGCGGCGTCATGCCTGCCCCGGCGGACGGACCACGCCGCAGCGTCGTCGTCGGCGCCTCGACCTCTGGCCTTTCCTCAGCACCTCGACCACCTTCCGGGCCGATCCCCTGGCGCGCTGGGCCTAGCCGTCTGCGTCCGACCCGCGGCGCACTCCGCGATCCATGGGTCACCTTTCACAGAGATGAGAGTCGAAGATGATCACGAACAACAGGGCGGGGGGACGCCCGCGGCGTCGCGACCGGAATCAGCCTGCCTCGACGGGCGCGTCGATCGACATTCCGGTGCTCGAGGTGCGGGCCGTCAGCAAATCGTTCGGACCGAATCGCGTCCTCAACGACATCTCACTGACCATCCAGTCGGGTGAGTTCGTCGGGCTCATGGGTCCGAACGGCGCCGGCAAGTCCACGCTGATCAAGATCATCGACGGCATGTACACGCCCGATTCGGGATCCGTGATGATCAACGGCGTCGACGCTAACCGGCATCCCGAACTCGTAGGAGTCGTCCACCAGGACCTCGGACTTGTCGAGAGTATGACGGTCCTCGAAAACCTCTGCCTCGGTCGCGAGCGGCAAACCCGCTCGCTTCTGCGGCGCCCGTGGCGCGAGTGGCGGTGGGCGACCGAGCAGCTCGCCGCGGTGGGGCTCTCCCGGATCAGCCCGGACCGCATGCTTAGCGAGCTCTCCCCCGGTGAGAAGACCCTCGTTGCGGTCGCTCGCCTGCTGGCGCGGGGCTCCCAACTCATCATCATCGACGAGTCCACTTCAACCCTGCCTCAACGGGAGGCGGATTGGCTCCTCGGCAAGATGCGGGCGACCACGACCGAGGGCAAGGCCGTGCTGATGGTGACACACAAACTCTCGGAGATCGTCCGTGAGGCCGACCGCCAGGTCGTCATCGCCGACGGCGTCGTCGCCTTCGATAGCCGGGACAACCTGTTGGGTGTCGACGAGCTGGCGCACCTCGTCAGCCCCAACGCCCGTGAGCACACGGAGGGGTCGGTCCGTCGTGCCGAGGCGAAGGCCGCCTTGGCGGCCGCCAGGAGCGGATCCGCAGATGCCGAGCCGGTGATCTCCTTCTCGGGTGTGTGGTCCAAGGCCTGCGGGCCCCTCGACTTCGATGTGAAGCCGGGCGAGGTGATTGGTGTGACGGGCTCCGTCGGGTCCGGTCTGTATGACATTGCGCACCTCGCGGCCGGTGACCTCAAACCCGCAGCGGGAAGCGTCACAGTGCGCCCCGGTACGCGAATCGCGTTTGTCCCTCCACACCGGGAGAGTCAGGCTGTCTTTCCCCAGCTCCCTGTTTTGTGGAACCTCACCGTGTCGTCGCTGTCGCACTGGCGCGGCAGGATGGGGTTGCTCTCGGAGTCGAAGGAATGGGACGCCGCGAACGTGGTCGCCGATCAGCTCGCGCTCGTGCCCAAAGGCCTGGACGGGCCGCAGGAGGTGCTCTCGGGCGGCAACCAGCAGAAGGTCGTCTTCGGCCGCGGCGTTCTCCAGAGGGCGCACTGCTTCATCCTGTGCGAGCCGACGCGCGGCGTGGATATCGCCGCCCGCCGGGAGATCTATGAACTCGTGCACGGTCTGCAGGCTTCCGGCGTTAGCGCAGTCGTGGTGAGTTCGGACGTCGAGGATCTTGTCCAACTCGCGGACCGAATCGCCGTCATCGAAGACGGCAAGCTGTCGCAGTTCTGGGACACCGACGAGCTCACCGCCGATCAAGTCCTCCGACTGTCCTAGCAACCCGCTCAAACAACCTCCGAGAAAGCGAAGCCTTCCCATGACCGACGACCGCAACGGCACACCCGTGGCCGTGGCTGACGATGTCGCGGCGGTGCCGCCATTGACGTTGGCGACTCCCACTGCGAACCGGGGGTTTTCCCTGCGTTCGCTGTTGACATCCAACTTCCTGTCGACGAACGCGACGCTGCTCGGCTTCCTGTTGCTGTTCTTCGTGATCTACCTGCCTTGGCTGGGTGGTGACTTCTTCGCGGCAGAACCACGCATGTTCGACCTGTTTCAAAGTGTCCCGGTGATCCTCATCAGCGTCGGGCTCATACCCTGCCTGGTGTGCAACCAGTTCGATCTCTCCGCTGCCGCCAACGCCTCCCTCGCGGTCATGCTCACAATCGGGCTGTCGCTCAGGCAGGGACTGCCGATGCCGTTGGTGATTGTGATCGTCCTCGTCGTCGGAGCGGTCGTCGGAGCGATCAATGCGTTCGTCGTGCTCCGCGCTCGGATCACGGCGTTCATCGCGACGCTCGCGGTCGCCGGCGTGCTCGACGGCGTCGCGCTGATCTACTCCGGAGGCTCGAGCATCACACCTCAGGCCGGCGGACCCCAGTTGCCGGAGTGGTTCCCCAAGGTGCTCGGCAGCTTCCAGGTCAAGGCCCCATTCGTGCTCACCTGCGTCGTGCTCGCGGTGCTTGCACTGTCGGCGGCGTTCGTGCTCCATGAGTACGCGTCGCGACTGGGGCGCCGCGGCCGTCTCGTCCGCTACATCGGGTTCCCGGTGATCGCAGCTCTCCTGGTGCTGGTCTTCGCACTCGGACTCCCCCAGCTGATCAACTGGCAGATTCTGATCATGCTCGTGCTTGCCTGGGTCGTCTGGGTCGCGTTGCGCTACACCGTCGTCGGGCGGTCGATGTTCGCCATCGGCGGCAACCCCGCCGCCGCGCGTCTCGCCGGACTGCGGGTTCGATCGATCTCCGCCATCGGCTTCCTCGTGTCCGGGATCATGTCGTCTGCCGCAGGGATCTTCGTCGCCGCGAACCTGAGCACTGGTTCACCGCAGGTGGCCAACGGCTATCTGCTGCCGGCCTACGCCGCCGTGTTCCTGTCAACGGTGCTGTTCTCGCGAGGAAGGTTCAACGTCTGGGGCACCGTGGCCGGCGCCCTCTTCCTCGTGTACGTCGGCATCGGACTCGCCATCGGCGGATTCCCGTTCGCCTGGAGCAACGTGATCAACGGCATCGTGCTCCTCCTAGCGGTCGGTGTCTCCGGTGCGTTCCTGTGGAGGTCGTCGCGGTAGCGACTGCCCACCACGATGAAGGGGTCCGAGAAAGCTCGGACCCCTTCATTCGTGGGCACACGACGCCGCTTCAGCGCGCGGTGCCGCTCACAGGGCGAGGTTCAGCAGCGATGCGGGATTGGCACTGCACATGATCGCGAGCTCGCGCTCCGGGACACCGCCGTTCCTCCACAGCAGTTCCAAGAAGTTGCGCAGCCCGGGGACGGGCCGCACGGGTGGCTCGTCGATCCAGCCGAGATCGCTGGAAAGAATGCAACGGCGGGATTCGATGGCCTCGATCATCGCGGCCAGGGCCTCGGGTGATTTGCCGGCCCCACCAATCGCGCCGTGCTCGCCGCAGCCGAGGGCGACGAACTCGATGTATGCCCCCAGATCGGCGAGCTCGACGCACTGCGCCTTGGACAGGTTCGGTCCGGCGAACGCCTCACCCGCGTGTGTGACGACCACCTTTCCGCGCGCGGCGAATTCCTTGACGATCGCGTGATGCTCGTCAGCCGTGATGTGGCCGGTGGCAAGCACTGCGTCGTGCTGACGTACCAGATCGAAGATCTCGTGCACTTCGGCCTTGATAGCGCCGTCCTCATCGAGAACCGGGATCGGCGGAGGATCGAACCACTCCCAGCCGGGCGCGGAGATGCCCTGGGCGCTGTTGACCGTCGGCAGCCACACGATCTTGGCGCCCATGTGCAGGGCAGAGTCCACCGCTGCGACGTTCAGGCCGCCGCTGATGTGGTCGAGGCAGATTCCGCCGAAGACCTGGAAGTCGGGATGCAACTCCGACAGCGTGGCAGCGACGGCGGGCGACGCGAAGCCGTGCGGCTTCAGCACCAGGGCGGCCTGGCCGCTGTCGATCGCTTCGCGCACGCTTACCAGGGCCGAGGTTCCCGAGGAGTTGTCCAGTCCGTGCTCAGCCAGCTGTGTCCCCATCGAGTCGGGGGAAAAGTGGCAGTGCATGTCAATCGAGTTCTGCACTTGCAGCGCCACGTCGCCTCCTTCAGGGCGTCGGATCGGCCGTCGTCGTCAACGATCGATGAGCCGCTGAAGCTCGGCAGGATAACGTTCCCCGACGAGGGTGATCTCATCCGCCGATTCCTGGATCGTGCGGAGGTCTTCCTCCGAAAGCTCGACGTCAGCGGCGCCGAGGTTCTCCTCGAGTCGCGAGATCTTCGAGGTGCCCGGTATGGGCACGATCCACGGCTTCTGCGCCAGCAGCCACGCCAGCGCAATCTGCGCAGGCGTCGCATGCATCCGCGTCGCGACCATGGTGACGATGTCGACGAGCCCCTGGTTCGCGGCCCGAGCCTCCACTGAGAAGCGGGGCATGGTCGAGCGGATGTCGCCGGAGAGGTCGGCGTCTTTTGCGATCTTGCCGGTGAGGAAGCCCTTGCCGAGCGGGCTGAAAGGAACGAAGCCGACCCCCAACTCGTCGAGGGTGGGGAGGATACGCTCTTCGGGTTCACGCCACCACAGCGAGTACTCACTCTGCACCGCCGCCAGTGGGAGCACGGCGTGTGCGCGCCGGATGGTCGATTCTCCCACCTCGGACAGACCGAACTGGCGGGCCTTCCCCTCGGCGATCAGGTCGGCGACCGTGCCGGCGACGTCCTCAATGGGAACGTCGGGGTCAAGACGGTGCTGGAACAGCAGGTCGATCGTCTCGACCCGCAGCCGACTGAGTGATCCTTCGACGGCGCGGCGAATGTCTGCAGGGCGGCTCGAGAGGCCCGCGGCCTTGCCGTCGGGACCGATGTCGAACCCGAACTTCGTAGCGATCTGGACTTGGTCGGGGAAAGGGGCGAGCGCCTCGCCGACCAGCTCCTCGTTGTGGTACGGGCCGTAGAACTCGGCCGTATCGAAGAAGGTGACGCCGCGCTCGACGGCCGTTCTGATGACGCCGATCATTTCCTGCCGGTCGGCGGACTCGTTGCCGAGGGTGAGACCCATGCACCCAAGTCCCAGCGCGGAAACTTCGAGGCTCGCGCCCAGGACTCGTCTCTCCATGCGGGCGTTCCTAACTTATGCATGATTGCGGGGTGAGACTCGAGCGTAGCTGCAAGGCGAACCTATGTCAATGGTTGACCCTTGTCAGGGGCGTGATCATCGAACGCCCCCGGCGCAGCTCCCGATTTTGCCAGAACGTCAATCTCCGCAGTCGAGAACCCGGCCTCCCGGAGCACCTCGCGCGTGTGCTCACCGTAGCTCGGCGCCGCCCATGTCGGGAGGATCCGCTCACTCCAGACGACCGGATGCCGCACCTCGCGGATGTCGCCGACGACAGGATGGGTGACTTGCTGCAGCAGCCGTGGGGAGAGCTGATCACCCCGAACTAGTGAATCGAGGGTCGCGACTGGCGAGCACGGGATGTCTCGCGCGCGCAGTAGTTCGATCCACTCGGTAGTGGGCTTGTCCGCCAGGTGCGTCGCTACGAGCCTGTACAAGTCGTCGATGTGCTGCGTGCGACTGGCCAGATCGGTGAGGCGCGGGTCGCGTCGCCAGAGTTCGGACTGGCCGACGAGCTCGAGGAAGTTCTTCCAGTGCGCGTCGGTGTAGACGACGCAGCACAGGTAGCCGTCGGCGGTTTGGTACGGCCTCCGATGTGCGGATGTGAGCCTCGGGTACTTCATACCGCCCCGGGCGGGGGTAAACGTCTCCCCGTAGAGGTGATCGGCGAGCACAAGGCTGGCCATCGTCTCGAGCATCGGGATCTCGAGCCGCTGTCCGCGCCCGGTGCGCTCTCGACTGTACAGGGCGGCAGAGATCACGCCGAAGGCGACGACGCCGACCGTGCGGTCCGCGATCGCCAGCGGCACGAAAGCCGGCGCATCGTCGCGGCCGAGGAGCTCCGCGATGCCGCTGGCTGCCTGGATGATGTCGTCGTAGGCCGCGAACTCGGCGTTCGGACCGTCTTGCGCGAACCCGACGATCTGGGCGTAGACGATGGACGGATTGCGCGCCCGGAGCTCGTTGTAGCCGAGCCCGAGCCGTGCGGTCGCAGCAGGACGGAAGCTGCTGAGGTAGACGTCGGTGGTAGCCGCGATGCGCAGCAGCGCCTCGCGACCATCCGGTGTCTTCAGATCTAGCCCCACACTGCGCTTGTTGCGATTGAGCGCGAGGAAGGCCGATCCGAGCCCGGCCTCGTGGCCGGGACCGATCTGACGCGTCACGTCGCCCGATGGCGGCTCGACCTTGATGACGTCTGCCCCGAGATCGGCCAGGTACTGCGAGGCGAAAGGCCCGGCGAACACCGTTGTCGTATCGAGGACGCGTACGCCCGACAGCGGACCCGCTTTCTGGTCCGGGTCAGAACCGCGCTCGCCGGATGCCACGCCTACACCTCCCGCGTCGGCGACACCCGTCCCTGCTGGCGACTCCATGTCATCACCCGGCGAACCCCCGACTCGTCACTCGCCAGTGTCCGACATCGCGACCACGGTGGAATCCGGGTTCGCGGCCTGGCTGTGTGTTGCCGTAATGTGCTGCCGCATCCGCCGTTCTGCGAGTTCCCCATCCTGAGCTTCGATCGCCGCGAGGATCTCGCCATGCACGGCGATCACAGCAGCGCGGGTTGCCGGGGTGTCGTACTCGTCGACCGTCGTTGAAACCGCGACGCCGTATGAGATCGCCTCAAGCGCTGGGATGAGCAGATCGTTGTGACTCGCGAACGCAACGGCTATGTGCCACTTGATGTTGGCGCGAGAGAAGGTCTGGAAACTGTCGGAGGCTTTGATCAGTGCCTCATGCAGCTGGTGGAGCCGCTCCAGGTCGCTGTCGGTGCGATAGACGGCGGCGAGGCGCGCCAGGGCGGGCTCGAGGACCGAGCGGGTCTCGTGCAGCGTACGCAAGGGCAGCTGCCGGCCGCGGATGAACTGACTGAGGCTGACCGTGAGGCTCTCGCGGCCGGGGAGGGTCACAAAGTTTCCGCCGAATCGGCCGGGCTTGGTCTCGACGAGACCTTCGCTGGATAGCGTCTTCAGCGCCTCCCGCACCGCCCCGCGGGTGAGTCCCGACTGGTCGACGAGTTCACGCTCCGAGGGCAGCGGCGAGCCTTCCCCGATCTCGCCGCTCAAAATCGCCTCACGCAACTGAGAGGCGAGCAGGGCGTGCGGCTTGGGTGCGAGCACCCGATCGATCACGGGCGACGTCGACTCGCTGTCGGTTTTCTCCACGATGCTCCGTCCGCGTACGCGATGAATGTCGAGCGCGCAGCGCTGTTTGCTCGCCGCCCGGCCATGGTCAATCAAACCACGAACCCACTGTGCATTGGCGGGTTAGGTTTGGCGTGGCGTAGAACCGTAATCGCCAACGATTAACCGTTGTCTGTGCTAGCGTGACCAGCATTGGCGCTGGCCGCGATGATGCGGCGGGGACGTCGGGATCCCGGAAGAGGTGTGATCGCAGTGACGACCCTCACCTTGTTCCGAGTTGGCAGGACGTTCGCCGACCTCGTACCGATGGATGCTGCCGCGAGCGCTTGGGGAAACGGTGACACCATGCGCGGAATGGCTGTGTCCGCGGCGCTCGCCCGTGCAGCGCGCCGCCACGTGCTCGACATCGACGACCGATGGACTGCGGCGCGGTGGTCGGTGGACTTCGGCCGGCCCGCCCCAATGGCCGAGATCCGCACGAGCGCAAGAACCGTGCGGCAGGGGCGTCGACTATTGCTCGTCGACGTGGAGATGGAGCAGAGCGATGGAACGGTGGTCGCCTGGGGCCGTGGGGCGTTCGTGCGACCGAGCATCGCGGCATCTGGGCACGTCTGGGAGCCCCCACCGTGGCGCGCGGTGCCGCCGGCGACCCTGTTCCCGGACGAGAACCGGCTGTACTGGAGCGACGGCGTCGGCTGGTCAAGTGACCCGGATGACCACCGCGGCGCGACACGGAAGGGGATCTGGCAGCGCCGCTTCGAGATCGTCGCGTCGGAGCCTACTCATCCCTTCCCTTTCGTCGCCGCAGTCGCCGATATCTCGAGCGTGGCCACCCAGTGGGGTGAGCGCGGGGTGCAGCACATCAACCTCGACCTCTCATTGCATGTCGCCCGGCTCCCCGAGGAGACCCCGGAGGGGATCGGGATCGTCGCGATCCACCGGGCTTCGCATGGAGGCCAGGCGATCGGAACGGCCGAGCTGCGTGACACGAAGGGGTCGATAGGCACCGCCGCGGTCTCAGCCATCCAGAACGAGACCCAGGTCACCCCCGATCAGCTGCGCTCAATACACCCGCGTCAGCAGGTCCGTCGATAATCTCACCCTCCTCCGTATGGTTAATTATTTGATGTCTCGAGCTGTTACCGATACATTCAATCCGACGCGTTGGCTCAACGACTCGATGACGAACGGGAGAGAGATGACGGACGACATCTACGTGCAGCTGGCACGAGAGAAGCCGATCGCCCCGGTGCTCGGGGGCGTCTACGCGACCCTTGTGCAGGCACACGATCAGCGGGAAGAGGAATACAACCGCTGGTATGAAGACGACCACTTCATCACTGGTGGCACCAGCGGGCCCTGGATCTTCGCTGGCCGTCGCTTCATGCAGGCCGGGCTACCGGTGCATCGCGACGGGTCGAACGCCCCGGCCGAGGCCGGCTCGTTCATCACGCTCTACTTCGCCCTCGGCGGCCACGTCGAGGACTCGGCGCGCTGGATCCGCGAGATGTGGCATTCCCTCGAGGGGGAGGGCCGCGGCGCGCAGAACCGGAGGCATCTGTACTCGACCATGCACGAGGTGGCGGTCGAGCGGATCTTCGATCCCGAGCCAATGAAGTCCATCCACGCCCTCCACTTCCCCTACGGCTCGATGGCCGTCGAGTTCTACGACGCGGAGGATGCCGGCGACCGCGAACGACTGATCGATTGGCTGAGGGAGGAACTCACCGAGGGCCATCGCGACTCTTCAGGCCAGTGCCTCGGGCTGGTGCCAGCGCCGCTCGAAGATGACCGCCTGGGAAAGTTCGGTTGGGGCACCGACATCCTTCCACGTCGCGTTTGCGTGCTGTGGTTCCTGCACGATTCGGCGCCGGCCCAGTGGCCAGCAGGCTTCGCCGACCACGCGGCGCAGGCCGAGCGCACCGGATTCGCGAGGTTGTCGTATCAGGCCATGTTCCTGCCCACGCGGCCGGGAACCACGACGCCGCTGGCCGGCATCTGAACGCAACGAGGAGTTCACCATGATCAAACGGGCTATCGTCGTCGGAGCGAACGGCGGGATCGGCGGAGCCACGGTGAGTCGCCTCGCCGCCACGGGCTTCGAAGTCCACGCCGTGGGACGCCGCGCCGAGATCGTGGACTCCCCGCCTGCCGGGGCCGCCCGAGGCCATGTCTGCGACGTCGCGAATCCGGATCAGGTGAGGGACGCCTGCCAGGCGGTCCTCAAGGACGGGCCGGTGTCGGTTCTCGTCAACACCGCCGCGGTGATCTCCCGGCAGACCGCCGAGGAGTGCTCGCTCGACGACTTCGAGCGCACCATGGCTGTCAACGTCCGAGCGCCGTGGCTGTTTGCCCGGGAGCTACTGCCGGCGATGCGCGACGAACGCGACGGTGTGATCATCAACATGATCTCGACAGCAGGCATCACTCCGCCGAAGTCGCGCTTCGCGTACAGCACCTCGAAGGCTGCGCTGCGTCAGTTGACCCGCTCGATCGCGACCGACTACGGCCAGTACGGCATCCGCGCGAACATCATCTGCCCAGGGCCGGTCGAGACAGAGATGTGGCGGTCCATGCAGCCCACCGACGTGTCAGACGACGACTACCTGCGTCTCACCGTAAAAGGGCTCGCCCTCCCCCGCATCGGCACGGCGGACGAGGTGGCGTCCCTCGTCGAGTACCTGGCCTCAGATGGCGCCGCGTTCATCACCGGTGCGACGATCGCCGTCGACGGCGGCCGCACACTGCACTAACAACAGGTACATCTGAGGCGACAGCTCGTCATCGGTTAATAATTGTATAAATGCGCCGGTTCCGATACCGTGAAGGAGAGCCGCGGCGCAGATGCCACGGCAGGATTCACAGCAACGACGAAGGAGCGGTCGGCGTGCGAGTGGGCGATGAGGCTACCGCGGACACCGCCCGACCCGCATCCGTCATCCGCGCTCACGCACCCGCGAGCCGCGTCATCGCGGCGCGTACCCTCACCGCCGCTGAGCGTGCAGGCGCACGAGACCCGGGGCCGGTCGCTCCGGCCGAAACAGACGAGGAGAGCAAATGAATTCCCACCTGGATTTGCCGCAGACGAGTCGGGCGGCCGTCGTCACGGCCTTCAACCAGCCGCTCGAACTCTGGGACCTCCCCCTGCCCGAGTTGGAGCGAGGAGCCCTCCTCGTCAAGATCGACGCGGCCACCATCTGCGGCAGCGACGTGCATCTGTGGGACTCGTCGCTGACCAACATCCGCCCGATCAATCTGCCCGTGCTCCCGGGTCATGAGATGTCGGGATCCATCGTCGCGTTCGGCGAGGGCGACCTGCGCCGCGACTCGGCAGGTACGGGGCTCGAACTCGGCGACCGGATCGTCTTCACGCAGGCCCGATGCGGCAAGTGCTTCCAGTGCGCGATCGCGCTCCAGCCGAACCTCTGCGAGAACCGCCTGCCGTATGGCGACAACTGCGAGAAGTACCCCTACCTCGTCGGCAGCTTCTCGGAGTACTGCTACGTCTATCCGACCTCGCGGCGCATCAAGGTGCCCGACTCGGTGAAGTCGGAGTGGGCTTCGGCGGCCAGCTGCGCGCTGCGCACCGTGGTCAACTCGTTCGAGCGCACCGGTCCCATCGAGCCCTGGCAGACGGTGGTCATCCAGGGCTCCGGCCCGCTCGGACTGTTCGCGACCGCGATGGCGAGCCGTCTCGGCGTCGGACGGATCATCGTCGTCGGCGACCCGGCCGACCGCCTGAAGGTCGCGACGCAGTGGGGCGCGACCGAAGTCGTCTCGGTCAGTGCGAACCCGGATCCCGAGGCCCGTGTCGAGGCCGTCCGTGCACTCACCGGAGGGATCGGAGCCGACCTCGTCATGGAGTTCTCCGGAGCGCGCACCGCGGTGCCCGAGGGCATCAAGATGCTGCGCCGCGGCGGTCGCTACACCGTCGTCGGTCAGGTCGGCGCACACGAGGCGTCGATCCAGCCGACCGACATTCAGCGCGGCCACCTGTCGATCATCGGTTCGTTCTCGGCGACCGAGTCGCACTACTGGAAGGCGCTGAAGTTCCTGGAGATCACCCAGGACGAGTTCGACTTCGACCTCATGTTCACCAGGAAGTACTCGCTCGACGACGTGACTCAGGCGTACACCGACATGCGCGCGTTCGAGGTCATCAAGCCGGTTCTCGTCCCGTGAGCGCCGGTCGGCACGCGAAGGAGACGTCATGACAGGCATCCCGGCAGACGAGAGCCCCATCGCCGACTATCGGGGGATGCTCGACTTCAGCGGGCAGGTGCACGTCGTGC
The DNA here is from genome assembly GCF_057656735.1 of Microbacterium sp. Soil_C_42. Lineage (NCBI taxonomy): Bacteria > Bacillati > Actinomycetota > Actinomycetes > Micrococcales > Microbacteriaceae > Microbacterium > Microbacterium sp. Soil_C_42. The sequence goes on along the minus strand of NZ_JBDGJU010000006.1, from coordinate 61,753 downwards.
TCGGCGCAGGGCAGGGCATCGGGCGCCAGACGGCGCACGCGCTCGCCGGCGCCGGGGCAACGGTGGTCTGCGTCGACCGCAAGCCCGAACTGGCCGAGCGCATCGCCGACGCGGTGGGTGGATCGGCGTGGGGCGGAGACGCCACCCAGGACGAGGTCGTGCGCGACCTGATGGATGCGGTGATCGAGCGCCACGGCCGGCTGGACGGCGTCGTCGACATCATCGGCGTCGCTAAGTACGGCGGGCTGCTCGACATGACGCTCGATGACTGGGCGTGGCACCGGCGGGTCGCGATGAACCATGCGATCCTCGCCGTCCGCTACGGCGTGCCGAAGATGAGCGACGGCGGCAGCTTCACGTTCGTCGCGTCGGTGAACGGCCTGTTCGGCTCGCCGAACCTCGGACCATACAGCTCCGAGAAGGCCGCCATGCTGTCGCTCGTGCGCACCGCGGCCGTGGAGTTCGGGGACCGCGGAATCCGGTTCAATGCGGTCGCCCCCGGAATGATCCGCACTCCGCAGCAGGAGGCGAACCCGGCGTGGACGCCGGAGCTCGTCCAGATCAACGTCGACAACACCCCGCTGCGCAAGCTGGGGAAGCCGTCGGATGTCGCGAGCGTGCTGCTGTTCCTGGCGTCGCCGATGGCGGGCCACATCACAGGACAGACGATCGTCATCGACGGCGGGCTGAGCATCGCGAACTCCGTCGTCGTACCAGGCAGAGAGAAATGAGCGAGGTCGGAATGAGCGAGACGGAGCACCGCGCAGCCGGCACCTCCCCCGCCGCCCCGCTGGCGGGCGTGCGCATCCTCGACGCCGCGACGCTGCTGGCGGGCCCTACCGCGGCGACGTTGCTGTCCGAGTACGGGGCGTCGATCATCAAGATCGAGCAGCCGCGCATCGGCGACACGATGCGCACCTTCCCGCCCTACCGCGGCGACGTCTCGTTGCTGTGGAAGGTGATCGGCAGGAACCGGCAGAGCGTGACCCTCGACCTGCGCAGCGACCGCGGCCGCGACATCCTCAAGCAGCTCGCTCGGCAGAGCGACATCGTGGTGGTGAACTATCGACCCGAGACGATGGCGAAATGGGGCATCGACTTCGACGACCTAGTCGCGGTGAACCCGAGGATCATCATGCTGCACCTCACGGCGTACGGGCGCACGGGGCCGTACGCCCAGAAGCCAGGATTCGCCAGGGTGGCCGAGGCCTTCGCCGGGCTGACGCACCGCACCGGCTTCCCGGGGCAGGAGCCCTCCCAGTCCGGCTACCCCATGCTCGGCGACGGGATCGCCGGTCTGTACGGGGCGTTCGCGATCATGCTCGCGATCCGTCAGCGGGATCTGACGGGCGAGCCGCAGCTGATCGACCTCGGTCTGTACGAGCCCCTCCTGCGGCTCATGGAGGATCAGATCGCTGCGTACGACGAGGACGGCACGGTTCTGGGGCGTATCGGCAATGCGAACCCGATGATCAGCCCGAACGGGCTCTTCCCCACCCGGGACGGGCGCTACGTCTCGATCCCTGCGTCGACGCAGCCGATCTGGCTTCGCCTGGTGGCCCTGATGGGTCAGGAGCAGCTCCTGAAATACGACACCAACAAGATCCGCCTCGAACACCGTGCCGAGGTGGACGCCCGGGTCACCGAGTGGACCATGTCGCACGATCTGAAGGAGCTCGTCGAGCTGTGCGCCGAGGCGGGGATCGCCTGCGGGCCGGTGTACTCGGCGGCGGAAATCGCTGAAGATCCCCACCTGGCATATCGCGAGTCGCTGATCTCGCTCGACGACGAGCAGACGGGGCGACCTGTGCGGATGGCGTCTCCGGCCGGGCGGTTCTCCGGCTTCGAGGCCGAAGTGCGCGAGACCGGTCCGGAGCTCGGCGCGCATACGGACGACGTGCTGAAGAACGTCCTGGAGCTCGGCGACGCCGAGATCGCCGAGCTGCGCACGTCGGGAATCATCTGACGGCGGCTCCGCTGACGGCAAGATCGAGAAAGGTAGGAGACAGATGATCCTCGATTCGCAGGTGCACTCGTGGTACACGGATCGGCCGTCACGGCCCTGGATCCCGGAGTACCGCGTCGCCCATCGGGAGAAGCCCTCCTATCTCCAGCACGCGGGGCAGACCAACAGCCCGGAGATGGCGCTCGCGGAGATGGCTGAGGCCGGCGTCGACGGTGCCCTGCTCACACCGATCGGCGTGTACGGCGTCGACATGGAGCTGGAGCTCGAAGCTTCGCAGCACCATCCCGATAACTTCCAGACCATCGCCCTGGTCGACCACCTCGCCGAGGACGTGCACGCCACGCTGGCCGCCGGCAAGGCGCGCGGGCTCCGCGGCGTGCGCATTCTCGGCCTGCGTGAGCCGGACCGCGTGGCGCGCAACGAGTTCGACCGCCTGCTCGACTCACTCCGCGACCTCGGGCTGGTGGCGACCTTCTCGATGGCGCACCCCGTCGACCCGAAGCTGATGGAGCTGATCCGCCGCTACCCCGAGATCTTCTTCTATGTCGACCACCTCGGCACCGGCTACGCGCCGCCGATCCTCGGCTGGCGGCCGCCGCAGCCATTCGAGCACCTGGCCACGGTGCTCGAGCTCGCGCGCTCGGTGCCGAACCTCGGGCTGAAGCTGTCTGGTGCCCCGTCACTGTCGGCGGAGGAGTTCCCGTTCCGCGACATCTGGGACCCGGTGGTGCAGCTGGTGCGCGCCTTCGGGCCGGACCGCGTCTCGTGGGGCAGCGACTACACCCGCGTTGCACCGCTCAGCAATTACTGGGAAGGCGTGCGCTATCTCGCCGAGATCCCCGGCTTCGGCGAGGAGGAGCTGCAGCTGATGTACGCGCAGACCCTCATCGAGCGCACCGGGTGGAACCCGGCGCCGACCATCGTGAGGAAGTGACGTGCCGACGCTGAACGGAACAGTCGACCCGGCCTTCGCCGGAGTGCGCGACCTCCTGCAGAGAAATCTCGACTCCGGGGCGGAGGTCGGTGCGAGCCTCTATGTCAACATCCACGGTGAGGACATCATCGACCTCTGGGGCGGATGGCATGACGAGGAGCACTCCGCGCCGTGGGGCGAGCACTCGATCGTCAACGTGTTCTCGGCGACGAAGACCGTCACCAGCCTCGCCGTGCTGCTGCTCGTCGAACGCGGTCTGGTGGACGTCAACGCCCCCGTCGCCGACTACTGGCCGGAGTTCGCAGAGAGCGGCAAGGGCCGCATCCTGGTCCGCCACCTCCTCAGCCACACCGCCGGCGTGTCGGGCTGGGAGCAGCCCTTCGTGTTCGAAGACGCCTTCGATATCGAGTCCGCGACGGCGAAGCTCGCCCGCCACCCCGGGTGGTGGGAGCCGGGCACTCTGTCCTGCTATCACGCGAGCACGTACGGGCATCTGACATCCGAGCTGATACGCAGGGTCACCGGGCTGAGCGCGGCCGGGTTCATCGAGCGCGAGCTGGCGACCCCCCTCGAGGCCGACTTCCTCATCGACACGACACCCGCGGATGACCAGCGGATCGCGACCGTGTACCCGCTGCCCGAGGGTCCGGCCCCACAGTCCGCAACCGCCGAGGGCGTGCCGACGTTCTCCGAGTCGATCAACGCGATGACGCGCGCCGGATCGTTCAGCGCGAACATCCAGGTCGATCCGAAGGAGCTGTTCAACTCGCGGCGGTGGCGGGGCGCCGGATTCGCCGGCAGCGGCGGTCACACCAACGCTCGCGGCCTCGGGCGAATCCTCACCGTCATCGGCAACCGCGGCGTGAGCCGGGGCATCCGGATGCTGTCGCCGGAGACGATCGACCTGATCTTCCAGGCGCAGGCGATAGGGATCGACGCCTACTATCGGAAGCCGATCCGATGGGGCATCGGGTATGCGCTGTCGTCAGAGGGCGGCAACCGTCGCGGCCCACTGCCTTTCCTCCGCGCGGACAGCCAGACGTGCTTCTGGTACGGCACCGGCGGCGCGGTGGGACTCGTCGACGTGCAGCGCGGACTCACGATGGCCTACGTCATGAACAGGTGTCAGGAAGGCAAGGACTCCTTGAACGGTGTCTACTACAACGCGGTCTACGACTGCCTCTCGGCCTGACCGATGACCGCTCACGTCGACAGAGAACGCGCGCTCAAGCTCGAGATCGCTCCCCTGACTTTCGAGATGGAGCGCGGGCGGCTGCGCTTCTTCGCCGAGACGATCGGCCTCACGAACCCCATCTACCTCGACCGCGAGGCGGCGCAGCGAGCCGGGCACCGGGACGTCGTCGTGCCCCCGACATTCCTCAGCAACAGTCTCGAACTGCAGATCCCGAACCCGCTCTCCTGGCTCATCGACCTCGGGATCGAGCTGGACAGGACGACGCATGCCGAGCAGGCCTTCACATACCACGCCCTGGCGTACGCCGGCGACGTGCTGACCTTCCGTCGCCGGGTGGTCGACGTGTACACCAAGCGGGAGGGCGCGCTGGAGTTCGTGGTGAAGCAGACCGACGTCGTCCGCTCCGACGGTACGCCGATCCTGGAGGCCCGCTGCACGATCGGGGTCATCCACAAGGCTCGGAAATGAGGATGCCGTGAGCTACGACGATTACGAACTGCTCGACGTCACCGTCGACGGACGCGTGGCGACGTGCGTCATCTCCCATCCGCCGATGAATCTCCTGGTCCCCCGGATGATGGCCGAGCTCGACCGGTTCACGGAAGAGGTCGCCGCCGACGAGGAGCCGCTCGTGCTCGTCCTCAAGAGCGCGACCCCCGGGTTCTTCATCTGCCACGCCCCGTATGAGAACCTCGATCTGCTCGCCGGCGCGAAGGTGCCGGAGTCGCCCGACGAGGTGTCGCTGAACCGCGTCCACGTCATCTGCAACCGGCTCCGGGAGATGGACAAGGTGACCATCGCGCAGATCGAGGGTCGTGCCACCGGCGGCGGGGCGACGATCGCGATGGCGTGCGATCTGCGCTATGGCGTGGTCGGGCAGGCCGTCTTCAACAGTTTCGGCGTCCCGATGGCCACGGGCCTCGGCGGCGGCGCGACGCAGTACCTGCCGCGACTCATTGGGCGATCGCGTGCGATGGAGGTCATCCTCGCCGGGCTGGATCTCGACGCGGCGACGGCCGAGTCGTGGGGGTATCTGACGCGGGCGTTCGTCCCGGAGGAGATCGACGGCCACGTGCGGCGCATTGCAGGACGCATCGCGTCCGCCGCGGCGCCGGTGGTGCGCAACACGAAGAACCTGATACACGAATCCGACACGGTCCCTCTGGCGATCGGGCTGCGCACCGAGAACTTCCACCTGCAGCAGGCCATCCCGACGAGCGCGGCGATCCGCAGCATCCGCGACTTCCTCGCTCTCGGCGGTGAGACTGTCGAGGGCGAGTCGCGGCTGGAGGACCTCCTCGGAGAGGTGCTCCTGGCCGCGCACACTGCCGGGCGGAGGCCCGCCGACGACCGTCCGGAGGAGGACGCAGAGACCGACACCCAGAGGAGGCAGGCGTGACCGACCCCCGATTCCGCCCCGGCGACGAACTCCCGCCCGTGACGATCGACCGCATCTCGCGCCGCACCCTGGCGCTGTTCGCCGGCGCGTCCGGCGACCACCAGCCGGTGCATGTCGACCTCGACGAGGCGCGGCGCCGAGGGCGGGACGACGTGTTCGCGCACGGGATGCTCTCGATGGCCTATCTCGGGCGCGTCGTGATGGACCTCGTTCCGCAGGAGCGGGTCCGCTCGCTCAAGGCACGCTTCACGGCGATCACCCCGGTGAACGCCGAGCTCACAGCGACCGCGCGGGTCATCGACGTGTCGGGCGACGTGGCCACCCTCGAGATCTCGATGACGCTTGCAGACGGCACTCGGGTGGTGGTCGGCGAGGCCGAGGTCGACGCCACCTGACGTTGCACCCCGCCGAGGACGCGACTCCTCATGACCCATCCTTTGGAGTGGGAGCGTGTGTCAGAGCTCATCTATGGGGAGCGATGAGAAGTACGTGCGCAGCTGCTTCGCCAAGCACCGCGTCGACCCCGATGTCCCTATCGAGGATGTCGCCGGTACCGTCGGCGAACTGGTTGCAGTGGGAAGGTCAAGCACTTCGGTCTCTCCGAGGCCGCAGCCGACACGATCCGACGGGCACACGGGGTGTATCCGGTGACGGCCGTCGAGAGCGAGTACTCGCTGTGGACCCGCGATCCGGAGCCGGAGGTGCTGCCGACATGCGCCGAACTGGGGATCGGCTTCGTTCCGTTCAGCGGGCGAACCAGGATCTGGTCGACCACGTTCAGCAGTTGGCCGAGTCGCACGACGCAACCCCCGGCCAGATCGCGCTCGCGTGGCTGCTCGCGCAGCATCCCTTCATCATGCCCATCCCGGGAACGCGGCGACGCGAGCGCATCGACGAGAACGCCGGCGCGACATCCGTTGCACTGTCGGCGGACGACATCGCCGACCTTGATGAGCTCGTCGACCGCTTCGGTGTCGCAGGCGAGCGCTACAACCCAGCCGGTATGCAGGCCGTCAACCGCTGATCCGATGAACACCACAGCTGACAAAGCGCCAACGGCTACTGGCTCCGAGATCGAAATGCAGCTGCGCTCGGCCTGGACGCGCTTGCGCGAGGCACTCGAACGGAGCGACATCCCGCTGCTCCGGGAGATGCTCGATGTGAATTTCACGCTCGGGCATCTCGCGGGCGGAGGAGACCCGAGACAACTGGCTCGCCAACATGGCATCCGGTCAGGTCACACATGAGGCGATACGCGTGCTGAGCGTCGACGTCGATGTCGACGATGAGAGCACCCCCGTCGTGTCGGCACGAACGATCACTGAAGCGACCATCAAAGGCTAGCCGGGAAGCTGGCGCACTCTCTGGAGGGTTGAATACGAACGGCGAGGCGACTCGTGGATCGTCAGACGGGCGGCGGCAATCGCGTGGTGATCGAGGCAGCGTCCTCGCCGTCGAGAGGTTCTCGGGACGGCGATGGACGCTGCCCGGCTCACTCGCCTGTGAACTGGGCGTGCTTCGCGAGGACCTCGCGCGCACGCTTGAGATGCGGGATGTCGAACATCTTGCCGTCGATACCGACGGTCCCGACTCCGGAGCTGCTCGCGAAGGCCTCGACGATCGAGCGTGCCAGCGCGACCTCCTCGGCCGCGGGCACGAACACTTCGTTGATCGGGCCGACCTGGGCGGGATGGATCGCCGCTCGCCCGGTGAACCCTTCGCTCGCCGCCTCCCGCGAGGTGCGGATCAGACCCTCGGTGTCGCGATAGTCGACGTAGACCGTCTCGATCGCCTGCACCCTCGCCGCCTTCGCCGCGAGCAGAACGGCAGAGCGCGCCCAGCGGTAGGTCAGCGCCCAGCGACCTGAGGGGTCGAGGTTAGTGGTGGCACCGATCGCGGCGCTCAGGTCTTCCGCGCCCCAGTTCAGCGCGGCCAGCCGGGGCAGGTTCGCGTCGGAGAACTCGTGCAGCTTCAGCACCGCAGCCGGCGTCTCGGTCGCGACCGCGCAGATCTTGATCGAGCCGAGCGGGACGCCCTCGCGGGCCTCGAGCGCGTCGAGATAGAGGCTGAGCTTCTCGACATCACCGGGGCCGCCGATCTTGGGTTGCACGACACCGTCCGGATGTCCGCCGACCACGGCGACGAGATCTTCTAGCGCGGAATCGTCGAGCGCGTTGATACGAACCCACAGCTGATATCCGCGGTCCGCCCTCGGCCGCTCGTCGAGGAAAGCGCGGACCTTCTTGCGCGCGGTCTCCCGGTTCTGCGGGGCGACCGAGTCCTCCAGGTCGAGCACGACGGCATCCGAGAGGGTGCCATCGGATTTCGCCAGCTTCCGGTCGTCGTCGCCGGGGATGTACAGCATCGAGCGGATGTACGGCGGGTTCGCGTCACTCATGCGATCACCCCTGCTGCGCGAAACCCGTTGATTTCCTCTGTCGTGTACCCGAGCCCGCCGAGCACCGCATCGGTGTGCTCGCCTGGCAGCGGAGGCGGTGTCCCGGGTTCGCGACGAGCGCCGCCCACGACGAAGGGCAGCGCGATGGCTTTCAGCGACCCGGCCCGCTCATGCTCATACTCCATGACGATCCCGCTCTCCCCAGTGTGGGGATGCGCGAGCACGTCTGCGAGAGAGTTCACGGGCGCGAACGGGATGCCGTTGGCCGCTGCGACGTCGGACCAGTGCTGCGTCGGATGCTTCCCGATCGCTTCCTGCACCAGGCTCTCGGTCTCCACGCGGTTGCGCACCCGGGCCGCGTTGGTCCGGAACCGCGGGTCGTCCGTGAGATGGTCAAGTTCGGCGGCCTGGGTGAACTTGCGCCAGAGATTGTCGTTTGCAACGCCGAGGAGGACCGGCCCGTCCGAGGCTTCGAAGACGCGATAGGGAGCGAGACCCTCGTGGGTCGAGCCACAGCGCTCCGGCTGCGCGCCCTGCTCCCAGAAGCTCTGGAAGTTGTACCGCAGCAGCCCCATCGCCGTCTCAAACAGGTTGACCTCGACGGTTGCGCCCTCTCCCGTCCGGTCACGGAGCATGAGGGCCGACATGATGCCGGTCACGGCATGCATGCCGGTGACCTGGTCGATCGGCGAAATGGGGCTGCGAATGTGACCGCCGCCGCTTTCGCCGGTGAGCGACATCATTCCGCTGAACGCTTGAAGGACGACGTCGTAGCCCGCCAGATCCTTGAGCGGACCTTGCCGCCCGTAGCCGGAGATCGTGCAGTGAACGAGACGGGGGTTGAGTCCCATCAGGGTCGCGGCGTCGATGGCGAGCCGCTCCGCGACGCCGGTGCCGAAAGACTCGACGGCGACGTCGGCCGTCGCGGCGAGGCGGTGCGCGATCGCGCGCCCCTCCTCCGTCTTGAGGTTGAGCGCGATGCTCTGCTTGTTCCGATTGACGCTGAGGAAGACGGCGCTCAGGCCTTCTTGGCGAAATGGCGGCCACGTGCGCGTGTCATCGCCGGCGCCGAGCGGCTCTACTTTGATCACCGTGGCGCCCAAATCGCCTAAGGTCTGGGTGCAGAGGGGCCCCGCGAGGGTCTTCGAGAAATCGAGAACCGTGATGCCGGTGAGGGGAAGCAGGCTCACGTGGCGGCCCGCTTCTTCATGAGCGCGACTCGCTCGCAGACACCCACCAGCTCGTCGTCCTGATTGAACGCCTCGTGGCTGAACGTCACGATGCCGCTCTCCGGGCGCGAGTTACTCTCCCGCTTGCCGAGCACGGTCGTACGCACATGTAGTGTGTCGCCGTGGAAGACCGGGCGCGGGAATCGCACCGAGTTCCAGCCGAGGTTCCCGACGGTGGTGCCTAGCGTCGTATCTTCGACGCTCACGCCGACCATCAGCCCAAGGGTGAACGCGCTGTTCACGATCCGCTGCCCGAACTCGTGTCCCCGCATGTACTCCTCGTCGATGTGGAGTGGCGCCGGATTGTGCGTCAGCGCGGAGAACAGCACGTTGTCCATCTCTGTGACGGTGCGGCGGATGGCGTGATCGAACGACTGGCCGATCTCGAACTCTTCGTAGTAAAGCCCTGGCATCATTGCCCCCTGTTCAGTAGGACTTCGGCAGGCCGAGGACCTTCTCGCCGATAAAGTTGAGGATCATCTGATCGGTCACGGGACCGATCCGGGTTACGAGCACCTCTCGGAGCAGCCTCTCGACCTGGTACTCCTTCGAGTAGCCCATACCGCCCATGGTCAGCACGGCCTGTTGGCAGGCCTCGTAGCCCGCTCGCGAGCCGAGGAGCTTCGCACTGTTCGCCTCTGCGCCGCATGGCTCGCCGGCGTCGTAGAGATCCGCTGCGCGCTCGGCCATCAGCAGGGCCGCCTCCAGCTTGATCCACTGTTCCGCGAGGGGATGCTGAATGCCCTGATTCATGCCAATCGGACGATCGAAGACGACGCGCTCGCGGGCATACTCGGTCGCCCGGCGCAGCGCATCCTGGCCGATGCCGATGGCTTCGACCGCGATGAGCACCCGCTCCGGGTTCAGCCCGTCCAGCAGGTAGTAGAACCCGCGGCCCTCTTCGCCGATCAGATCGCTGTCCGGAATGAACAGGTCGTCGATGAACAGCGCGTTCGAGTCGACCGCGGCCCGTCCATGCTTGGGGATCGCGCGCACCTCGATCTTGGAACGGTCGAGGTCGGTGTAGAACAGCGACATGCCCGCGGTCTTCTTGCCCTCTCCGTTCCCGGGGCGCGCGGCGGTTCGTGTCAGCAGGAGGATCTTGTTGGCGACCTGCGCAGTCGAGATCCACATCTTCCGCCCGCTGACCAGATAGCCGCCCTCGACCTTACGGGCGAAGGTGGTGATGTTCGTCGTGTCAAGGCCAGCATCGGGCTCGGTGACGCCGAAGCACACCTGGTCCTCGCCGCTCACCAGCTTCGGAATCCATCGCGCCTTCTGCTCCTCAGTGCCGTGAACGAGCATCGGATGCGGGCCGAACATGTTCATGTGGATGGACGACGTCGCCGCCATGCCTCCGCCGCTCGACGCAATGGTGTGCATGATGACGGCGGCCTCCTTGATGCCGAAGCCGGCACCGCCATACTCCTCCGGCATCGTGACACCCAGCCAGCCCTCATCTGCCATGGCCCGGTGGAACTCGGCGGGGAATCGGTGCTCGTCATCGCACGCCATCCAGTAATGGTCGTCGAACCGTTTGCAGAGCGCGGCGACTCCATCTCTGATGTCTTGCTGGTCTTCGGTGAGGTGAAACATCTGTCTCGCAACTCGTAATCGTTTGGAACCCACCGCGTGCGGCGGTATGCGAGGCGCGCTCGCATGTCCACATTCTGACGAATCGTTTCCCTCAAGTCAATGGTTAGCCATATACTGGGCGTCGGAACGCCACGCTGATAGCCGAAACAGTGAAGCGGACCATCTTTTGGTTGATAATTGCGGATAGGTTTCTGCTGACAACGATGCGGGAGGCCGGATGAGCAGAACATTCAGAGTCGGCGAGTTGACGATCCACCAGCTGACCGAGTTCATCGCACCGTTCCTGCCGGTGCGGGAGATGCTGCCCGGTCTGACCGCGGAGTTCCTCGAGGACCACCGCGACCGCGTCGGCCCGGCCGCCCTCGACGAGGACGACCGCGTCATCCTCTCGTACCAGTCCTACGTCGTGCGGACCCCGCAGGGCAACGTCCTCATCGACACCGGCGTGGGCAACGACAAGATGCGCCCCCGCCCGGAATGGCACCTGCGCTCGGACGATCGCTACCTCAGCGAACTCGCAGAGGCAGGGCTCGCGGCCGAGGACGTCCACGTCGTCCTCTGCACCCACTTCCACCCGGACCACGTCGGCTGGAACACCCGGCTGCACAACGGCGAATGGGTGCCCACGTTCCCGAACGCCGAGTACATCTACGTGGCGACCGAGCTCGCGGAGGCGGAGCGAAAGCACGCCGGCGGCGACTTCGCTCCATTTGCCGACAGCATCCTGCCGATCATCGAGGCGGGCCGAGCGCGCATCGTTGCCGACACATACATCGTGAACGACCACGTCCGACTGGAGCCGACCCACGGGCACACCAGCGGACACAGCATGGTCGTCGTCGGCCGCGAGGCGGATCTGGCGGTCATGACCGGCGATATATTCCACGTCGCACTGCAGTTCACCGACCCCGACCTTGCCTTCGTGCGGGACGTCGACCCAGTCGAGTCGTCGGAGACACGACGCACGGTGTTCGAGCGCTTCAGCGGCACCGACACCCTGATCTGCACGGGGCATTTGCCGGCGCCGGGCGTCGGCTACCTGCGCCGCGACGGCGACGGCTTCGCGCTCGAACCGCTCCCAACCGATGAGATCCACGAAGGAAGAGCATGATGCGCGCCAATGTCGTCGAGAGTTTCACTCAGCCCCTGATCGTCGAGGACAGGCTTGACCTCGTGCCCACCGGCGCTGAAGTGATCCTCGAGGTGCAGCGCTGCGGCGTCTGTCATACCGATCTGCACCTGCAGGACGGTTACTACGACCTCGGCGGAGGGAAGCGTTTCCATCTGACCGATCGGGGGATTCACCCGCCCCTGGTGCTCGGCCACGAGGTGCTTGGGCGACTCGTCAGCGTAGGACCGGATGCGCCGGTCGACGCCTCGGCCGTCGGCAGGTCGTACATCGTCTATCCATGGCTGGGCTGCGGCATCTGCGAGGAGTGCCGGAACGATCGCGAGAACCTGTGCGCGACCCCGAACTCGATCGGGGTGGCACGTCCGGGCGGATATGCGACGCAGTGCCTGGTGCCTCACCCGCGTTACCTCGTGGACGCAACGGGCATCGAGCCGGCGCTCGCCGCGACCTACGCCTGCTCGGGCCTCACCGCATACAGCGCGCTGAAGAAGATCACGATCGACCTCGAGCGGGACCTGTTGCTCATCGTGGGACTCGGTGGGGTCGGGTTCAGCGCCCTCCTGATCGCGCGGGCGCTCGGCTATCGCCGGATCGCTGTTGCGGACATCGACGCCGGCAAGCGTGCGCTCGCCGAGGGGATGCCGGGAGTGGAGGTGCTCGACCCGGCCGACACGGCGAGCGTGCCGCGACTCGCGGCGCTCGGCGGTGTGTCGGCCGCCGTCGACTTCGTCGGGGTCTCCGCCACTGCCGAGTTCGCGATCGGCAGTTTGCGCAAGGGGGGGACAGCGGTCATCGTCGGACTCTTCGGCGGCGAGATCACCCTTCCGCTCGTTCCACTCGTCCAACGCTCCACCGTGATCCGTGGCTCATACGTGGGAACCGTCGAGGAACTGCGCGAGCTCATCGACCTGGCGAAGACCGGTCGGCTCGACGCCCTGCCGATCGAGACAGTGCCGTTCCTCGACGCCAACGCGGCGCTCGACCGCCTGCGCCGCGGCGGCGTGCCCGGTCGACTCGTTCTGGATGCCGAGGGCGCGGCGTGAGCGGCGGCATCCGGGTCCCGCTGGTGGAACCGGGCACGGCGCCCGAACTCGCAGCCGTCGAGGAGGAGATTCGGGCCGAGCGGGGCGGTGAGATCGCGGTGCTGTACAGAGCACTGCTCAACAGCCCCGCCATCGCCTCCGGCTGGGAGAAGATGCTGACCGCCGTCCGCAACCGCACCACGACACCGGCAAACTTACGGGAGCTGATCATCCTGCGCGTGGCGGTCCTCAACCGCGCGTCCTTCGAGTTCGCCGCGCACGCTCCGCATGCGCAGGCAGCCGGCGTGAGCCAGGCGCAGCTCGATGCGGTCACCCGCTGGCCACAGCACCCCGACCTCTTCGACGACGATGAACGCCTCGTGCTCGAACTCACCGACGCGATGACCCGCGACATCGACGTGCCCGCTGCGCTGATGGAGCGGGTGCAGGCCCGATTTGCGCCATCCGGAGTCGTGGATGTGGTCGCGACCGTCGCTGCCTACAACATGGTGTCGCGTTTCCTCGTCGCGCTCAACATCACGCACTAGAGAACAAGGGACAAGAGATGACCTATGTCAACACCCAGTTGTTGATCGACGGCGCCTGGCGGGACGCGAAGGGCGGCCGAACGCGCCTTGTCGTGAATCCGGCGACCGGCGCCGCGATCGGCGATGTCGCTCAGGCGAGCCCGGCCGACCTCGATGCGGCACTCGCCTCTGCCCAGCGCGGCTTCGAGATCTGGCGCGAGATGACGCCCGCCGAGCGCGGCGTGATCATGCGCCATGCCGCGAACCTCCTGCGCGAGCGGGTGGACGACATCGCGCTCCTGATGACGCAGGAGCAAGGCAAGCCGCTCGGCGAGGCACGCGCGGAGACGCTGGCCGCCGCCGACATCACGGATTGGTTTGCCGAAGAGGGCCTGCGCGTCTACGGCCGGACCGTGCCGAGCCGCACCGACAACACGGTGCAGCAGGTCGTCCTCAAGGACCCGGTCGGTCCGGTCGTTGCTTACGCACCTTGGAATTTCCCCATCAATCAGGTGATCCGGAAGCTGGCAGCTGCCCTGGCCGCCGGCTGCTCGATCCTGATCAAGGGGCCGAACGAGACCCCGGCCAGTCCCGCTGCCCTGGTGCGAGCGTTCCAGGACGCTGGCGTCCCTGCCGGCGTCGTCGGCGTCGTCTACGGTGACTCGCAACAGATCTCGGAGCACCTCATTCCGAGCCCGATCGTGCAGAAGGTCAGCTTCACGGGGTCCACCCCGGTCGGCAAGCAGCTCGCCGGGCTCGCCGGTTTGCACATGAAGCGCGTCTCGATGGAACTGGGCGGTCACGCTCCTGTGATCATCTGCGCTGACGCCGACGTCGAGCTCGCGGCCGAGGTGCTCAGCCGGGCGAAGTTCCGCAACGCGGGTCAAGTGTGCACTAGCCCCACCCGATTCTTGGTCGCCAACGAGGTGAAGGAGAGGTTCGCGACACGATTCGCGGAGGTCGCCGCCAGCCTGCAGGTCGGCGACGGCGTGAACCCCGATACCGAAATGGGACCCCTTGCAAACACGCGACGCGTGGAGGCCATGGAACAGCTGCAGAGCGACGCCGTCGCGCGCGGCGCGGTCGTGCTGGCGGGCGGGGTGCGTCTGGGCGAGGTCGGCAACTTCTGGGCGCCCACGGTGCTGACCGACGTGACCACGGACTCCCGCATCTTCAACGAGGAGCCGTTCGGCCCGATCGCGCCGATCTGGGGTTTCGACGACCTCGAGGAGGCGATCAGCGAGGCGAATCGTCTTCCGTACGGGCTCGCCGGATTCGCATTCACGTCGTCGTTGAAGAACGCCGACCTGATTCGTCGGAAGGTGCAGGTCGGGATGATGTGGATCAACATGGCCGCCGCCCCCTCGGCCGAGCTGCCGTTTGGCGGCATGAAGGACTCTGGATACGGCACGGAGGGCGGGCCCGAGGCGCTCGAGTGCTACCTGAACACCCGGACTGTGGCGATCCGTCACCTCTGAATCGAGCCGCGGAGAAGGAGCTGACGTGAGAAACAAGAGATGGGTGCTGTCGGCGTATGCCGATGGTCAGGTGACAGAAGACCTGTGGTCCGTAGCGGAAGAGGACGCCGGCGAACCCGGCCCCGGTCAGGTGCTGGTCGAGAACCTGTGGGTCGCCGTCGAGCCGTATATGCGCGGCAAGCTCTCGGCGGCCGGCATGGCCCTCGGCGACCTGATGGACGGCCCCGGCATCGGTCGCGTCGTGCAGTCGGCACATCCGTCGTGGTCACCCGGCGATCTCCTCGAGGGCCCGCACCTCGGATGGCAGCAGTACGCCATCGTCACCCCCGACGCACCGGGAACAGGGCGCGCCTCGCGGATCGACCCCGACGACCCGGAGCCGCAGTCGTCGCTGTCGTGGTGCGGGATGCCGGGGTATACGGCCTACTTCGCGATGCTCGAGGTCGGCAAGCCACGGCCCGGAGACACCACCGTGGTCTCGGCAGCCGGGGGCGCCGTCGGTCAGATCGCCGGGCAGCTGGCCAGGCACGCGGGGAGCCGCGTGATCGGCATCGCCGGTTCCCGCGAGAAGCTCGACTGGTGTCGCGAGATCGGGTTCGACGAGGTGCTCGACTATCGCGACTCGCAGGACCTCGCGGGTGATCTGCGGCTACTGTGTCCGGACGGAGTAGACGTCTTCTTCGATGGCACGGGCGGGCCTATTCACGACGCCGTCCTGGAGAACCTTGCCGTCCGAGCACGCGTGGCCATCGTCGGTCGCGTCGCCATCAGTTCGATTCCAGGAATGCCGGACCACGGTGTCCGAGCCAGCTCGCGTCTCATCCAGACCCGCGCCAGCGTACAGGGATTCAGCGTCTACGACTGGTGGGAGCGGCGCCCCGAGGCGGCGAGCCGCCTGCGCGCCTGGCGGGCGAACGGACAGCTGCAGTTCCGCGAGGACGTCGCAGAAGGGATTGAGAGCGTTCCAGCCGCCTTCGTGCGCATGATGCGGGGCGAGAGCCGGGGTAAGCAGCTGGTCAGGCTGTGAGTCGACAAGGAGTCCGCAGATGAGGATCATCGTGTTGGTGAAAGAGGTCCCCGATACCTACGGGGACCGAAGGCTGAGTCTCGAGACAGGGCTGGCGGAGCGAGAGTCGAGCGACAAAGTGCTCGACGAGATCGGCGAGCGCGCCCTCGAGGTCGCGCTAGCGTACGGCGATGCGAACCCCGGTACCGAGGTCGCGCTGGTCTCGGTGGGGCCGGAGGGCGCCGTCACGACGATCCGCAAGGGCCTGGCGATGGGCGCCGAGTCGGCCGTGCACATCGTCGATCCTGCACTGGTCGGCGCGGACATTGGCCTGACCGCCGAGGCCCTGGCAGCGGCGATCCGTCGTGGAGGATTCGACCTCGTGATCACCGGCAACCAGTCCACCGACGGTTCAGGGGGTGTGATCGGCTCGATGGTGGCTGAACTGCTCGAGGTTCCTGCCCTGACGTGCCTCGCGTCGGTCAACATCACCGCCGATAGCGTCAGCGGTATCCGGGTGTCGGATATGGGGTCGTCCCGGGTCTCCGCGGCGCTGCCCGCGGTCATCTCGATCACCGAGGCGCTCCCGGACGCGCGCTTCCCGGCGTTCAAGGGGATCATGGCCGCCAAGAAGAAGCCGTTCGACGTCCTCACCCTCGCCGACCTTGGCGTCTCAGCCGATCCGGCGGCGGCTCCCCGCGCAATCATGACGTCCGTCGCTCAGCGACCTCCGCGGGCTTCGGGCATCAAGATCGAGGACGAGGGCGATGCCGGCGTGAAGCTTGTGGAGTTCCTCGTGCAGAACAGGCTGGTGTGAGATGAGCTACCCCGCGAACCCGATTCTCGTCCTGATCGACGTGCTTCCCGACGGCACAGCCGCGGGTAGCACGGCCGCGTTGATCGGCGCGGCCTCCGCCATCGGCAGCCCCGTCGCGCTCGTCGCCGCCCCGCCCGGAAGCGCCAAAGCAGCCGTCGGCTCCGCCGCTGAAGCGGGCGCAGCGATCGTGCTGGAAGCGGAGGCTGATGCATCCCGGCTTACAACGCCGCTCGTGGACGCCCTCGTGAGCGCCGCAGAGCGCATCGGGCCCGATGCGGTGCTGATCTCGAATTCGGTCATCGGGCGCGACGTCGCGGGTAGGTTCGCTGTGCGCACGAGGTCGGCACTGCTCGTCGACGCCGTCGGCGTCTCCCGAGACGACCAGGGCGTCCTCACTCACCACTCCGTCTACGGCGGGGGGTATCTCGTCGACGCCGCCGCGACCTACGGCACGCCGGTCATCACGGTGCGCCAGGGCGCTGTCGCAACCCGTGCCGAAGCCGCGGATGCCCGCGTCGAGCCGCTCGATGTGACGCCGTCCGGTGCGCGAGCCGCCGAGGCCGGGCCGGTCGAACTCATAGAAGCGACCTCGTCGCGACCGGAGTTGCGCGGGGCGGCCAAGGTCGTCTCCGGCGGCCGCGGGCTCGGCTCGGCCGAGAAGTTCGTCCTGGTCGAAGAGTTCGCCGACGCGCTGGGTGCCGCCGTCGGCGCGTCTCGGGCGGCGGTCGACGCCGGCTTCATCCCAGCCACGCATCAGGTCGGGCAGACCGGGGTCTCTGTGTCTCCCGAGCTATACGTCGCACTGGGCATCTCTGGGGCGATTCAGCACCGCGCAGGGATGCAGACGGCGAAGAACATCGTGGCTATCAACAAGGATGCCGACGCGCCGATCTTCGCCACTGCCGACTTCGGCATCGTCGGCGACTTGTTCGAAGTGGTGCCGCAGGCCATTGCGGCGCTCGAAGCGCGGAAGAAGTAGCGGGCAGCATGGTCGAGCAGCTGTTCCGGCGGGGACTTCCCCGCACGCCCGGTGGTGAACCGTGGCCCCCGGCGATCGGATCCGTCGGCGGTGCCACCTCGTCGGAATCCGCAGTCTCGACAACCGCGGTGGCCGGGCCGACCCCGCCGCGGGTGGTCGCCGCGGCCCCCGCACTCACACGGACCGAGCCGCCGTCAGCCGACCAGGCCGTCACGGCCGCACTCCCGGCGCCGGTCGCAGGAGGCGGCCTCACACTGCGTCGAGGTCTGCCCCGCGTACCCGGTTCGGAGCCCTGGCCCCCGGCGGGGACCGTCGCGGTCCAATCGAACCCTGGTCGGAGCGCGCAGCTCCTCACGTCGCCTGAACCGGTCGGGACCGAGGAGCCTGTCGCCGCCGCGGAGCCCGTCGCCGCTGCAGAGCCTGCGACGATCCCGGAGCCTGTGGTCGCCCCACCACTGGCGACAGCGACCTCATCGGCACGCCCCGCCAACCGCCGCGAGCTCGCCGGCTTGACCGTGAAGCAGTGGGCCGGCGCAATCGTCGTCGGTGTGCTCGCGGTGATCGGCCTCGCTACGGTTGTGGTCGGCGGCGTGCGGTGGTTGCTTGGGCTTGAGGTCATGCGTGACTTTCTCGCGACTTACCCGGGGGAATACCATCTGCCAGACGGCGCGCCTGTCGGCATCCCGGCCTGGCTCGGCTGGCAGCACTTCTTCAATACGTTCCTGATGGTGCTGATCATCAGCTCGGGCTTGCGGGTGCGACGCGAGAAGCGTCCGACGGCGTTCTGGACCCCACGCCGGAATCCGGCCGGCAAGGTCAGCTTGACGATCTGGTTCCATCAGTCGCTCGACATCCTGTGGCTCGCCAACGGGGTTGTCTTCGTCGTGCTGTTGTTCGTCAGCGGGCAGTGGGTGCGGATCATCCCTACGAGTTGGGAGGTGTTCCCCAATGCCCTCTCGGCGGCGTTGCAGTACGTGTCTCTCGAGTGGCCGACAGAGAACGGATGGGTCAATTACAACTCCCTTCAGCAGCTCGCATACTTCGTCACCGTGTTCATCGCAGCGCCGCTGTCTGCCCTATCGGGTTACCGGATGAGCAGTTTCTGGCCGAAGCGGGCCCAGCGACTAAACCGGGCGTATCCGGTCGAGTGGGCGCGCGCCGTGCACTTCCCCGTGATGCTCTATTTCCTCGTGTTCATCGCAACGCACGTCTTCCTGGTGCTGGCGACCGGAGCCCTGCGCAACCTCAACCATATGTACGCGGCGCAAGGCTCGGCCGACGGGGTCGCGTACGCGAGCAATCCGGCCGGATTCTGGCTCTTCGTAGCGTCCATCGTCGTCATCGTCGCGGCCTGGGTCGCGGCGCGTCCGCTCGTCCTCGCTCCGATCGCGAGACTGTCCGGCACTGTGAGCAGCCGCTGATCGGGACACTTGGATCGAGGTGTCGCTCTGGTGGTGGCTGGCCGAGCCGCGGACCAGCCTCTAGCGTCGACGTGAGGTCTGGATGACGGCGTGGCTGCCGGCAGTGGGCAAACCTGAAGACAAGTGAGAAGGGTCGCGAAGAGGTCATCTGAATGCGCTGCGTCTCGGACAGAATTCGGGGAGAGACCGTGCGGACGACGAGCGGCTCAAGCGGTAGCACGAACTTGACCCGGGCCATCCTTCTGCCCTCCGACCAGCCGTTCTTCCGGCGATCGCCGACGACCGCAAGATCCGCAACTCTTGCACGCGCTTCGGGCGGACCAGCCCTGGGCGGAGCAACTCCAGAAACTGCCGGTGCTGGACTGGAGCTGCTGCGCACGTCTATACCAAGGGCCTCAAGCGACGCGCTTGAGGCCCTGGCAAGTCGGTCGTCTGGTCAGCCCGCTCGACCAGCGACAGGCACCTGGTCGGGATCCGAGGTCTCGATGGCGTTGAGGTCGATTCCGCGTCGTTCGCGGTAGAAGAGCGCACCAACGAATGTGAGAACCGCGCAGAACATGAAGTATCCCGCCGGAGCCAGCGGGTTTCCCGTCACGCTGATGAGCAAGGCCGCGATGAACGGGGCAGTTCCACCCAGGAGCGTATTCGTCGTGTTGTTGGAGAATGCCATCGCGGTGTAGCGCACCGACGTCGGGACACTTTCAGCGTACGCGCACCAGATTGTGCTGTTGACGACGATGTAAGCCGAGTACAGCACGGTCTGGCCGACGATCGCGTGCCACAGCACGCCGGTGCCCATCAGCATGAACATGGGGATGGCCAGCACGATAGCCGAGCCGGATCCGATGAAGAGCATCGGCCGTCGACCGAAGCGGTCGGCGAGCATGCCTCCGAACGGCATGAGGAGGACGCCGACGATGAGGCTGATCGTCGACGAGATGAACGATTCCTGGGCGGTCAGACCGATGGTGGTCTGCAGATAGCTGGCCACAAAGACAGTGACGGTGTAGTAGCCGCCCGTAATCAGCCCGCCGAGCAAGATCATCACGAGCACCTGACGACGAGCCACGCGGAACATGGTCGCGATCGGCAGCTTGGCCTTCTCCTCGCTCTTCGCGACAGCCTTGTAGACCGGGCTGTCGTCGAGCCTGCGACGGATCCAGAGGCCGATGACACCGATAGGGAGGCTGATAAGGAAGGGGATTCGCCAGACCCATTCGGCCATCTCATCGGCCGGGACGAACGTCGTCAGCAGGAGCGCGATCGTCGATGCCAGAGCCGCGCCGATCAAGGTTCCGGTGCCGACGATAGCGGTGACGGTGGCCCGACGCCGCGGGCTCGCAGACTCGGCAGCCATGGTGTTCGCACCGCTGACCTCACCTCCCGCCGCGAAGCCCTGCAGCACACGGAGCAGGATGAGGAACAGGGTTGCCCAGATTCCGATCGTCGCGTAGGTGGGGATGAGTCCGATGAGAACGGTCGCGGCCGACATCAGGAGGATCGTCCAAGACAACGCGCGCTTGCGGCCGTATTTGTCTCCGATGTGGCCGAACACGATCCCGCCCGGGATGCGGACGAAGAACGCGACCGCGAAGACTGCGAACGTCTGAAGCAGCCCGCTGAGCGGGTCCTCAGTGGAGAAGAAGGCTGCTGACAGGAACACCGCCATGTAGCCATACATCGCGAAGTCGTAGTACTCGACAATCGTTCCAACGAGCGCACCGACGACCGTCAGCCGCACCCGGGAAGGGGCTGGCGACGACGGCCCGACCGCCTGAGCGGCGGATGGTGCGGGGATGGGCGAGTGAGGATTGGGCATGGTTCTCCTTTGATCCAAGACACGGTTGGGCACCTGGAGTGTGGTGTTGCCTGATCACCCGAAACACGCGCGACTTATGGTTGCCCATTGAACCAATGATGCGCCGTGTTCGCAAGCAACCGTTAAGAATCTGCACCCGCTTGCTATGGTTGATCTAATCAGCTCGCATCGAGCTGTGATGCGATCAATCGAGCCCGACGCGACGCTCGGGCGAGCTCTTCCGCCGGTAACGGCGACACTCGAGGATGTGACCGTGCATGAGGATCCAGGCCCTCCACGTCGGGACGATCCTCGATCATCCCAAGTCCAACGTGACGATCTTCCGGGGGCACGATGAGCGGATCGACCTCGCGATCATCATGTTTCTCATCCTCGGTGGCGACCATCCCATCGTCGTGGACACGGGATCTGGGAACGCTGAAGAGATGCTGAGACTGCATGGCGTGCCGCTCGAGCGCTTGCCTGAGCAAGAGCCGCTCTCCGCTCTGTCGCGGGCCGGGGTCGACCCGGGCGATGTGAGGACGGTCATCAACTCCCATCTGCACTGGGACCACAGCTCGAACAACGACTTGTTCCCCAATGCCCGGATCCTGGTCCAGGCGGACGAACTCCGTTATGCAGCGGACCCCCTGCCGATGCACGTGAGGACGTACGAACGAGTCCCAGGGGTGGATGCGAGCTGGCTCCGGGGATTCGACCGCATCCAGACCGTGTCGGGAGACGTGGATCTCTTTCCCGGCGTCCGATTGATTCACCTACCCGGGCATTCGCCTGGCTCCCAAGGCGTACTGGTGGAGTGTGAGAACGAGAGGTTCCTGATCGCAGGGGATTGCGTGAGCTATTACGAGAATTGGGACGGCGACGACCATCTCCGGCATATCCCCACCGCCGGCTCGACCAGTATGTTCGACGCCTTTGAGAGCTTCACGAAAATAGAGGGCTTGGACTGCACTGTCATCCCCAGCCACGATCCGAAAGTGGTGGCGCGCGGGCTCTTCATGTGAAGTGCGCAGGCGACGCCAACCGAGTGGTCAACCATTGATTTGTTGGCCATATCTTGATACCGTGGGCGTTCGCAGATCTCGGACCTCACCTCCGGCTCGCCCGGCCCCGTGCGAATCTCTGCCTTCTATCAACGTGGATATACGAAAGGTGCGCTACATGGTCCTCCAGATCGCGAACGCCATCGACATGCACTGTCACTTCGCCGAGGACACCCTTGGCACCGATTTTGCCGAGAACGGCATGGATCTCAGCACGGGGACGCCGATCGCCGAGACCGTTCGCGAAGCCGTCGCCGGCGGACAGGCGGGCGTGGTCTTGAAGTCGCACGCGTTCGGCTCGCCGGCGCTCGCGAAGGTCCTCTCAGAACTGGATCCTGGGTTTCGTGCGTTCGGCGGACTCTGCCTCGATCACATCACCGGCGGCCTGAATGTAGCTGCCGTGGATGCAGCGCTCAACATGGGCGCCAAGGTGGTGTGGCTGCCGACCGTGAACAGCGCTCAGGGGATTCCCGGCGACCGGTTCTCCTGGCTCACTGCGGCGCCCATCCCCGTCATCGACGATGACGGGGAAATCCGCGCTGAGTTGCACGAGATCTTCGAGCTGATCGCCCAGCACGACGCGGTGCTCGCCACAGGGCACATCACCGCGGAGGAGCACTACGCCGTCGTGCGAGCGTTTGCGCGCCGCGGAAAGGTGCTCGTGACCCACGCAGGAGAAGAAGTCGCAGGCCCCAACCTCAACAGGGCGCAATGCGTGGAACTTGCAGATCTCGGAGCGACGATCGAGTTCGTCGCGCTCAACTGCGGTCACAGTGGTGCGCTCGGCGCCGGACGACCTCCCGAGAAGTTCGCGGAGATGATCACCGCCATCGGGGCGGAACGCTGCATCCTCTCGTCGGATCTGGGTTGGATGAAGGGAATCGATCGACCGGTGCCCGGACTCCAGAATTTCCTCGAGTTGCTGTGGAGGGACGGCGGCATCAGTGAAACCGACCTGGAGCTGATGAGCAGTCGCAATCCCGCGACGCTGCTGAACTTCGCGGTGTAGCTGCACGGACCAAAGGTCGTTCGGACTGTCTCGCCGGGGCACTCAGCCCTCTCCTCAACACAGCCGTCATCACTTGCGGCCAACCATTGACTGGTTAACCTATTGGCGCTAGATTGTGGCCACCCGTCAAAGACGATTGGAACAGCACCATGAACACAGCTCTCAAGAACGCCGTCGCGGATGAATCGAAAAGGAGGCACCGGCCGACTCGCGCGGTCGCCGCGGTGTGCGGTGTCGTGCTAACAATCTCGGCTCTCGCCGCCTGCAGCGCCGACAGCTCCTCGTCCTCTGAGCCCGACTCGACTCAGAACACGGCGACCTCGGAAGAGGTCGAGGAGTTGCTCACCACCCTCACTACCCCCGACGGTTTCACGTTCCCCGGGCCGACCGAGACCGTGACCGCGATCGAGCCTCACAAGATTGCCATCGTCGTGGATGGGATGGCTTTCCCCGGGACCACGACGCTCATGCCGTACGTCGCTGAGGCTGCTGAAGCCATCGGTTGGGACGAGCCTGAGATCTTCGACGGCGAGTACAACCCCGCGGTCCAGGCGAGCGCGATCACTCAGGCACTCAACGGCGGCGCGGAGGGGCTCGTCCTTGGTGCGATCTCGCCGACATCGGTTGCGTCGGCGCTTGCCCCCGCGCTCGACGCGGGGGTGCCGGTCGTGTGTCTCAACTGCGGAGCCCCGACCGACCCCGGCAACGATGTCGACGGCGTCGCATACGTGTCCGATTCGACCTATGCAACTGCGCTTGCGTGGGCCGTGTGGGTGGCCTCCGATTCGGGAGGGGATGCGAAGGTCGCCCTGTTCAACGACAGCGAGTACGCGATCGTCGATGCCCGCTACAACGCCGCACAGGAGACATTTGCCGAGTATTGTCCCGGCTGCGAACTGATCCTGGGGAACATCACGATGGCTCAGGTCTTTGAGCCTTCGGTGCCGACGTTCCGTGCGTTCCTGAATGCACATCCAAGGGGAACGCTCGACTACATCGTCGCTCCGCAGGACATCGCTATGCCGATCTGGGCTCAGGCGGCCAGCCAGATGGGGCGCGATGACATCAAGTTCATCGGCTACGCAGCACTGCCGCCCGTCTACGACTACATGATCAACGGCGACCCCGCCGGCGTGAAGGCGACAGTGGCGATCCCGATCCCCTACTACGGCTGGGCCGGAGTCGACCAACTCGCCCGCATGTTCAACGACCAGCCGACGTGGGAGGACAGTTGGGAACTCCCGACCGGCCTCGTGACGACCGAGAATGCCGACCTCTTCGAGGAGTCTGCCGAGAAGCAGGATCGAGTCCCGTCGATCACCAGTTCCGAGGACTTCCGTGCCAACTTCCTCGAGCTATGGGGCAAGGACTGAACCAGCACCTGACCTCGTGTCCCTCTAACTGAGGTGCACAGCGTCAGCTAGCGATTTGGCCCCCACCGAGTGCTGCTCAGCAACCGGTGGGGGCCTTCTCGCAATCACCATCACGCGGCGTGCTCGTCGAGTCCGGTCGCGGCCATGGGGTGCGGATGCCGCGATCGCATCAAGTCACACGCTCGGTGGCCGGTACGCTTGGCGACGGCCCAATTGTGACGCGGGTATACGTCTGCGGCGCCACAAGCCCCCGGCGACGCGGCAGCAAAAAGTGCACCAAGCGGCTGTGGAGCCAACTACTCCCCCAAGTCCATCGATCTGTCGATGCGGCCCCGTCACCTGGCTCGCGCGAGGCGGAGGACGCGATCAGCAGGGTGCCACCGCTAGAGCCGCTCACCGTCCGCACAATAAGAGGCCATCATTGTTTGCACTGGACAGGATCCCCGACGCGCGGCGCGTGTCGGGGATTGCAAACGTCACCGCTCGTCACGCTGAGGCTCGCCGAGGAGAGGTTGTCAGTCCGCGTTCAAGTAGACGCTCTTCTGGTAGAGGTAGCCGTCGACGTGCGTGGGCCCACCCTTCCAGCCGTACCCGCTGTGCTTGACTCCGCCGAATCCGACAGAAGGGTCGATCAGCCCGTAGCAGTTCACCCACACGGTGCCGGCCCTGATGCCGCGCACTACCGTGTTTACAGTGCCGACGTCGCGGGACCACACCGCGCCGCCGAGGCCGTACTGCGTATCGTTGGCGATCTGAAGCGCCTCGTCGACAGTGTCGAAAGGGACCACGGAGACGACTGGGCCGAAGATCTCCTCTCGCGCGATGCGCATCCGATTTGTGACGTTGTCGAAGATCGTCGGCTCGATGAAGTAGCCCTGGGCGACGTCGCCGGTCATCCGCTGGCCGCCGAGCACCAGCTCGGCACCTTCGCCCTCTCCGATGGAGACATAGTTCGCGACTTGGTCGAGCTGCTTCTGATTGATGAGCGGTCCGAGATCGGTGCTGAGGTCGAGCGGATCACCGACCCGCAACGTTCGGCCGAACTCCACCATTCGCGCGACGAATTCCTCCTGGATCCCCCGTTGCACAAGCACGCGCGTCCCTGCGAAGCACACCTGACCGCTGTTGGCGAAGACTCCCATGGCCGCGCCAGGGACTGCCTTCTCGAGGTCGGCGTCTGCGAAGACGATATCGGGCGACTTGCCCCCCAGCTCGAGCTGGATTCTCTTGAGGTTGCCGGCCGACGCGCGGATGATCGCGCGCCCGGTGTCCGTCGACCCGGTAAATGCCACCCGGTCGACGTCGTGGTTTTCCGCCAGCGCGGCACCGGCCTCGGCGCCCAGACCGGTCACGACGTTGACGACGCCGTCGGGGAGTCCGGCCTCCACCAGGAGCTCCGCCATTCGCAGCGTCGTCAGCGACGCGTCTTCCGCCGGCTTCATGACGACGGTGCAGCCGGTCGCCAGAGCGCCGCCGAGAATCCACCACTGGCTGATCAGGGGTCCGTTCCACGGGATGATCCCGCCCACCACACCGACCGGCGCCCTCAGCGTCTGCGTCTGGATATTGCCGGGGAGCGAACTCGGCAGCGTCTGACCGGCCGTATTCGCAGTCTGGCTGGCGAAGTACAAGATCGTCCGGAGGATGGCGGGCTTGGAGTTTCTTGCGCGGGCGAGGGGAACGCCGACGTCGAGTGCTTCAAGCAGCGCGAGTTCCTCGAATCGCTCCTCCACCAGATCGTGGACTTTGACCAGGAGATGATGCCGCTCGTGGGGTGTGAACCGACTCCACGGCCCCTCGAAAGCTGCGCGTGCGCTCCGTACGGCGCGGTCGACGTCGTCGCGTTCTCCGCGGGCGAGAGTCGTCAGGACCGCGCCCGTGGCCGGGTTCATGGTGTCGATGCGGCGGTCCGACATTCCTTCTTGCCACCGGCCGTCGATGAAGTGCCCGAGTTCCCCGCGCGAGAGGATCTCTGGGCGAGGGGTGGCCGTCAGGCTGGTGTCGATCATCGAATATCTCCTCGGCGGATGGCTGACCAATGCGCGCTGGAAGGTGCCAACCCTCAACAAGTGACCCGTCTTCGCAGCCCTCTAGGATCCAGCCTAGCGCGTGTACGGGTTTGTTTCAATGGTTAGCCATTCCACGGGCTAGACTGGCCGACGCATCCACGCCCCGACGAATCCTTGGAGAATCGAATGACACAAGAGAAGAGCCGAGCGCAGCAGCTGGTGGGCGACGTCGCCCCGAAGCTGGCCGAGCTCACCGACGAGGTACTTTTCGGCGACATCTGGGCGCGCCCCGGGCTCGACCGGCGCGACCGCAGCCTCATCACCGTCGCCGCGCTCACGGCGCTGGGCCGCACGGATCAACTCCGTTCGCATCTGACCCTCGCGCTCGAGAACGGGGTGAGCGTGGACGAGCTGTCTGAACTCGTCACCCACCTCGCGTTCTACGCCGGGTGGCCAGCGGGAATGAGCGCCGCGACAGTGCTGAAGGAGGTGCTACGCGCCCGCTGATGCGGCCACGCGCCCTCCCATCGGCGGTCGGTCATGTCGCCGCCGACGGGTGAGCCTAGGTGGTGGGCAAGGAATAGTTGAGCGACGTGCGGCCACCGTCCACGAACAGGCAGTGGCCCGTCGTGAACGACGCATCGTCACTGGCCAGGTAGGCGACGGCACCAGCCACTTCGTCGACCGTGCCGAGTCGCCCCAGCGGCGTGCGCGACTTGATGCCGGCCAACAGGTCGGCATCGTCAGAGACGTCCTGGGTCATGACCGTGGCGACGGTCGCTGGAGCGACGGTGTTCACGCGGATCCCGAACTGCGCGAGGGCGACTGCCATCGTCTTGGTAAGCGAGACGATGGCGCCCTTGGTCGCGCTGTACGCGACATGTTGGGGATTGCCGAGGAACGCGCCGACCGATGCCATGGTGACGATGGCGCCGGCCCGTCCGGCGTCGACCATCTGTCGCGCCGCCACCTGACTGGTGATGAAGGTTCCGTTGAGGTTGACCTCCACCGTGCGATTGAACTGACTGTCGGTCATCTCCAGAAAGTCGGTCGCCAGCACGCGCCCAGCGTTCGCCACGAGTACGTCAACAGGCCCGAGCCGGCGGAGGGTCTCAGCGAAGGCAGCCTCGACATCGTCGCGCGATGAGATGTCGCAGGCGATTGTGAGGACATCGCTGTCACCGAAGTCTGCCGCAGCCGTCTGGCTCTCGAGGTCGAAGACCGCGACCCGCGCACCTTCGGCAGCGAACCGCTCAGCGCAGGCTCGACCGATCCCGTTGGCTCCGCCGGTCACAATACAAACCTTGCCCTCGAACCGTCGCACTGACTTCCTCCGTTTGTCTCTCAGTCGGTTAGTGATCTTCCCCGCAGGCGCGGGCCGTCGACCATTGCGGGAGCGAACTCCGCAGGGCGCCGCGATGCGGGGAAGTTCGCCCCAGGCTACAGCCGGTCGAGATTCTTTTCAATGGTTACCCATTAAAGCTTACGCGGGGGATGAGGAGCGGGTAGGACGCGTTCGGGCCACATCGAGCAGTAGTGTCACGACCGCGTCGGGGTCAGTCACCATCACGTCATGCGCGGCTTCGATCACGCGGTAGTCGCATGGGCTCTGCGATGACGCGCGTTCGCGCGGGTTGTCGAGCGGGAAGGGGGTCGATGGCCGGCATTCCACATATACCGCCTGGTGGTTCCATGCTCTGGTCGCCGCCGGCACCGGATCGCACAGTGTCTTGAACGGCTGCGGCGTTATCTTGCCGTTCACCCATGCCGCGTCGTCGGGATCAAACACCCCCCACGCAGACGCATCGCTCACGGGTACCATCCAGCCCTCACCGGCGGCGGCGGCTTCACGCATGAACGCGCGCCCCGCCTCATCGAGAACGTCGAGCAGGGACTGGCCCGTCTTCGGCATCACCGCATCCAAGTAGACGAGTGTCCGCACGCGGTCGGCGACGATCTCCATAGCTCCGGTGGCCGGCATCCCGCCATAACTGTGGGCGACGAAGATCACATCCTTGAGGTCCTCGAACTCGAACACGTTCACGACGTCCTGGATGTGCGTGTTCAGCCCGATCTCGCGGCTCAACAGGTGTGCGCGATCGCCGAGGCCGGTCAGCGTCGGCGTGTGGACGACGTAGCCCGCGGCCCGCAGTCGGCGCGCGACGCGCTGCCAGCACCAGCCGCCGTGACGACCCCCGTGAAGCAGGACGAAAGGCGGCCGGGCGGCCGGTGCTTCATTGCTTGCTGTGTTCGTCACGTCGCACGGCTCCTCATCGAGCCCACTCTTGGGTTAGGCTTGAATATCAATGGTTAGCCTACAGTCATCGCGACGGTGTTGCGCTGTCCGATGGCAACGGACGAGGTATCGATGACAGCCCCTGATCGCGCCGCTCCAACCGTGCTGCTTCCTGGCCTCGCGTGCGGACCTCGGCTCTTCTTCGACCAATTGCCGACACTTTGGCACGCCGGCCCCGTGACGGTGGCCGAC
Organism: Microbacterium sp. Soil_C_42; assembly: GCF_057656735.1. Taxonomy (NCBI): domain Bacteria; kingdom Bacillati; phylum Actinomycetota; class Actinomycetes; order Micrococcales; family Microbacteriaceae; genus Microbacterium; species Microbacterium sp. Soil_C_42. The sequence continues at coordinate 32,913 of NZ_JBDGJU010000006.1, read as the reverse complement.
CACACGCGAGGCGAGTCGATCCCAGAGATCGCCCAGCGAGTGCTGGACGATGCTCCCCCTACCTTCGCCCTCGCCGCGCTCGCGATGGGCGGCTACATCGCCTTCGAGATCATGCGACAGCAGCCCGAGCGGGTCACGCGACTCGCGCTTCTGGGAACCTCCGCTCGACCCGTGACGGAGGTTCACGCGACTCACTTGCACCGGATGCTCGCGCTGGTGGATTCCGGCGGGTTCGAGCAGGTCGCACCCGAAGTGTTCCCCACGATCGTGCACTCCTCGCGTCGCGACGATGAAGGGCTGCGGCGTGCCCATGCCCGCATGGTGTCGGACACCGGAGCGGAGGCCTACAGTCGGCAGGTGCGGGCCAACATGCACCGACCCGACTCTCGCCCGTCTCTGTCGGCGATCGCGTGCCCGACGCTTGTTCTCGTCGGCGATGAGGATCAGAAGACGCCCCTCGACTATGCGACCGAGATCGCCGACGCCGTCCCCGACGCCGAACTCGTAGTGGTTCCGAAGTGCGGACACCTGAGCACCATGGAGCAGCCGGACGCGGTCAACGAGGCGTTGTCCCGTTGGCTGAGCATGCCCTGAGGCGAGGCGAGTAACGTGCCGATGCTTGTACGCATGTTCTCGCCATCCGCGCAACAGCGAGAGCCCGGTTCTTCACCGGGCTCTCGCCGTCAGCTGCTACCTGAAGATCTCGTTGTACCGAGCCGACCACTCCTGGACCCATTCAGTCGTCGCCTGCTCGGGGTCGAGCGTGACGACGTTCGCCGCGTCGAGGTTCTCTGCCCCCTCGATGCCCGGCAGCGGGCTGGCAGTTCCACCGCCTCCATTGAAGGCCGTCTGCCCATCGACCGACATCAGGAAGTCCATGAACACCTTGCCGGCGGCCGCGTTCGTGGACTTTTCAAGCACCGCGCCCACGTAGTTTGCGGCCCACACGTCATCGGTGAACGCATAGTCGATCGGCGCACCCTGGTCCTGCAACTCGAGCACGGTCGAGGGAGAGGTGATGATGATGAGGCCGATCTCGCCGGAGGCGACGGCCTGTGTCGCGGGAATCACCGAGGCGTAGAAGCGCGGCTTCAGCTTCGCGAGGTCATCGAGGTAGTCATCTCCGTTGACATCCTCAAGGAACTGGAGGTACCCGGCCGGCATGGCCTCCGGAATGCTGTCGAAGAATCCGAGCCGTCCGGTTCCTTCAGCGTCGAGCACGTCGTCGTAGGTTTCGAATCCGTCTGGATACTCATCCGTATTCCAGACCAGCGCCCCCAGCGGATTGAGCGCAACGCTCGGGGCCGTTCCCTCGACGCCCCAACGCGGATAATCCGCACTGGATGGCAGCTCGTCAAGACTCAGCAAGGCGTCCTCGTTGTTGAGGAACCAGAGCGGACTGGAGAAGATGAAGACGTCGGCACCGGGGCTGTTCCCCTGAACTTCCGCGTCGACGCGGGCCTGCAGTTCGCTGCCGCCTCGAACGATGTCGACCTCGATGTCGGGGTACTCCTCGTTGAACGCCTGAAGGAGCCGCTCGTTCATCGTTGGCGCCGCAACGCTGTAGACAGTGAGCCGCCCCCCGGCCCCTGCTTCCTCGACGACCGCGTCCCAACCGCTATCGGCTCCGGGAGTCTCATTCGCGGAAGTCTCAGCCGGGGCCGGACTGCTCGCACACGAGGCCATGGTGAGGATCGAAAGCGAAGCGATCGCGGCGAGAAGGACTCGAGCTCTTTTTCGGGTGGTCATGCCTTTCCTTCCTGAGTAGTGGTCGCGAAAGACGTGCAGCACGGCTGAACGGTGTCGACATCGTTGGCGCAACCCGGGAGCGGTTCCCAGCGGCGAATGCCCGCGCAATTCACAGGACCTGCCGCTTTCGGTTGACCGTACAGTAAGCCAACCTGCTCGCACAAGGATTCCCTCCAGATGCTTGTTTTTTCAGTGGACTAGCTTCGGGGTTGAGGCAACGAACAGACCTCTTGCACTGCACGTCGGCTATTGCTACAAATGATTAACCAAACATGTCTCCGAGTGGACTGTGATGTTGGCGCCGACGTCGGCGCCCGGACGCTATCAACGATGATGAGGATCTTCATGTCGCAACCCGTCGCCGCCGTATTGGACGAAGAGACGCGCACCCGCCGAGCACCCTCGCAGGTCACCATCTCCGGGCTCAACAAATCCTTCGGGCGCCGCAAGGACGCCGTGCACGTTCTGAAGGACGTCAACCTGGAGGTCGAGGCGGGTGAACTGCTTGTCCTCCTCGGCCCCAGCGGTTGCGGAAAGACGACGCTTCTGCGGTGCCTCGTCGGTCTGGAGCGGCCCGATGAAGGCCGCATCGATCTCAAGGGTTCCCGCGTCGTGGACTCTACGGACGGTCTCTTCCAGCCTCCGAACCGACGCGATGTGGCGATGGTCTTCCAGGACTATGCCTTGTGGCCGCACATGACGGTGAAGGCGAATGTCGCCTTCCCCCTCAAGGCCCGTCAGCTCGGCGACTCCCTGAAGGCCGGCCGCGTGGACGAAGTGCTCAAGATCGTCCAGTGCGGCCACCTTGCGGACAGATATCCGTACGAGTTGAGCGGTGGACAGCAGCAGCGTGTATCGCTAGCCCGGGCGCTGGCCTCCAAGCCGTCCCTCCTCCTGCTGGACGAGCCGTTGAGCAACCTCGACGTGCTCCTGCGCGTCGAGCTCCGGGCGCAGCTTCGACTCCTTCACCAGCAGATCCGCTTCACCGGAGTCCTGGTCACCCACGATCAGGAGGAGGCGCTGGCTCTCGGAACACGAGTGGCGGTGATGAACAACGGCAGGGTCGAGCAGATCGGAACTCCGAGCGAGGTGTACCGAGCCCCCGCGTCTGAGTATGTGGCCGATTTCTTGGGTGCCCGGAACCGATTCGAGATGACGACCACCCCCGGCGGCGGAGCCACGATCGAGGGTCAGGACGTCGGTCGCGCCTGGAAGAGCAGTAGTTCGGACTCCTTCGCGGTGCGTGTGCGGGATACCGCTCTGAAGCTGCGCCGGCCCGGAGAGTCGGGTTCCCCTGACGGTGCCGTCTGGCTTTCAGGGGCGACCATTCTCGAGATCCTGCCCGGCGGCGAGCGCAGCGAGTACGTCGCAAAACTCGGTGACAACCAGATCTTCGTCGCGGTCGAGAACGGGACATCGCCGCTCCGTCCTGGCGACTCTGCCGAGATAGGCCTGATCGCATCGCGAATGCTCTGCTATGGGAAGAGCGGGACGCTGACAACCGGAGCCGACCTGCTCATCGAGGAGAAGTCGTGAGCGCGCACTCGTCGACATCGTTTCCGACGTCTCCCAGCGCTGCGAAGACGACATGGATCGCCGCCGCTCGCGATGTCGTTAGGCAGAGCCCCTGGGTCGCGTTGGCGGTCGTCGTCGCGGCAGCCATCGCGCTGCCCGTGCTTCCGCTTCAGTGGCAGGCCTTCTCCGACGGGGCTGCGGGGTTCACGCAGCTGCTCGCGATGCCGGACCTCGGGTCGGTGCTCCTGACAACACTGTGGCTTGGCTTCGGAGCGCTGGTCGTCGCGATGGTGCTGGGAACGATGCTCGCACTGTGCGTGCAGCTCGTGACCCCTCGGGTCCGGAAGTACATCTCCTTCTTGCCGGTGCTCCCACTCATCATCCCGTCGGTCGCTCATGTGATCGGGTTCGTGTTCCTGTTCTCGCCCGAGGTCGGCTACATCAACACGTTCCTCAGGTCGCTCTCCCTCTCCGATGCGACGTCGGGGCCGTTCAACGTCTACACGTCGCTGGGGATCGTCCTCTATACGGGACTGAACCTGGCGACGTTCGTCTACCTGTTCGTGTACAGCGGTCTGCGTGATCTTGGCGGCGGATACATGCTGGCAGCCCGTACCAGCGGCGCTGGACCGCTGCGGACGCTCTTCACGGTCACCCTGCCTCTGCTGCGTCCGTCACTTGTGTACGGCGCGACGGTCTGCCTGCTCCTGGCACTCGGACAGTTCACGGGACCACTCATCTTGGGACGGCGCGAGAACGTGACCGTGCTGACCACGCGGATGTTCGAGATGACGCTGCAGTACCCCGTCAACTACCCGCTGATCGCCGCGTTGGGCTCTCCGCTGATCCTCATGGGTCTCGTTCTCGTTGTCGTCAGCAGGAGACTGCTCAGCAAGCAGGACCGATTCGTGGGAAAGGTCGACAACTTCGACAGCGCATCCGACCAACGATGGCTTCGCTTCGTGGCAGCCGGATTCGTCCTGGTGTTCTCCTTCCTCTCGGCCGTGCTTCCCCTGCTCGCGCTGATCGTCGTCTCGGTGTCCCGATTCTGGGGCGCGCCGATCGACCCCGGCGTGATGACCTTTGACAACTACCTGATGGTCTTCAAGAACCAGGCGTTCGTCTCCTCCATCTACACGAGTCTCAGCGTCTCGAGCCTCGCAGTGATCATCGTCATTCCCCTGGGGATGCTCATCGCATACGGGATCTACAACCGCCACAAACTGTGGGCGCCGATCCCACCGGTGCTCGATGTCCTCGCGAACATCCCGTTGACGCTCCCCGCTGCCCTTCTCGGATTCGGCTACCTCTTCGCGTTCACGTCGCCCAGCCTGCCGCTGTACGGCACCCAGGCGAGCTTCATCATCGCCTACGTGACGCTCATGATCCCGTATTCGGTCAGGTACCAGCTCGCGACTCTCGTAGCGGTGGGCAAACAGGGTGTCGAGGCTTCGCGTGCAAGCGGAGCAGGTCCGACACGTACGTTTGTGCGCGTCATGCTTCCTGCGGCGAAGAACGGAATCGCCGCGTCTGCGGCGATCATGTTCATCCTTCTCATTCAAGAATTCGGCGTCTCCGTGTTGCTGCGCACAGCAGGCACGAGCGTGATGTCGGTGGAGCTGTTCCAGCAGTACGACATCGGATCATTCACCCAGGTTGCAGTGATGGCGATCATCATGACGGTCATCACGGCGCTCGGCGTCGGCGTCGCGATGGTCTTCGGCGGCACTCGAGCCTTCGTCCGCTGACGTCATGTCGAAGCTGAATGGGAGGCTCTGGCCGGGCCGCCCCACGCGCGAGCCGGACGATGTTGACGAGAGATGTTGTTGGAGCGCCTGCTCGTCTTCTCGCCGAACGGCCCCCCTCAGTTCAGCGTGGCGATGTCGATGACGAAACGGTAGCGCACGTCCGAGTGCAGCACGCGATCCCACGCCTCATTGATCCCTTCGGCGGCGATCAGTTCGATCTCGGGCGCTATCCGGTGCTCGGCACAGAAGTCGAGCATCGCCTGGGTCTCGCGCAGGCCGCCGATGCTCGAGCCGGCGAAAGAACGCCGGTTGCTGAAGAGCGCGAACACGGGAACCGGGATCGGCTCGCCTGGCGCACCGACGTTCACAAGGGTTCCGTCCAGCGTCAGCATCGACAGGTACCCGGCGATGTCGATCTCGGCCGACGAGACGGTGTTGATGATCAGGTCGAACGTGTTCGCCAGCTCCGTGAAGGTGTCGGAGTCGCTTGTGGCGTAGTAGTGGTCCGCCCCGAGCACGAGCGCGTCGTCCTTCTTGCCCAGCGACTGCGAGAGGACCGTCACGTCTGCGCCCATGGCGTGAGCGATCTTCACCGCCATGTGTCCTAGTCCGCCCAGCCCGATCACCGCGACCTTCTTGCCTGGCTCGGCCTTCCAGTGCGCCAACGGCGAATACGTGGTGATCCCGGCGCACAGCAACGGCGCGGCCTGCTCGAGCGGGATGGCGTCTGGCACTTTCAAGACGAAGTCTTCGACGACCACGACGTGGGTCGAGTACCCGCCCTGGGTGATCGTGCCGTCCAGGTCCGGGTAGTTGTACGTCTGCGTGAAGCCATTGAGGCAGTACTGCTCGAGTCCGGCGAGGCAGTTCACGCAATCTCGACACGAGTTGACCATGCAGCCCACCCCGACTCGGTCGCCGACGGCGTGAAGGGTGACCTCGGTTCCGACTTCCGCGATGATGCCGACGATCTCGTGGCCGACCACGAGTGGAAACGTCGTCGGGCCCCAATCGCCGCGCACGGTGCTGATGTCGGAGTGGCAGATGCCGGCGTGGGTGATCTCGATGAGTACGTCGCGAGGTCCCACGTCACGGCGCTGGATGGTGGTAGGGGCCAGAGGAGCGGTGGCCGAGGTGGCGCCGTAGGCCTTGACGGTGCGCATGCGGGTCTCTCTTCCCTCGATCAGTTGAAGCGAGTGGCGGCGAGACGGCGCACAGCCTCCGGCTCGCGGTGGTCGAAGAACGCGCTGGTCTCGGTGTCGAGTCCGGCGATCGTGCTCATGTCTTCGTCCGTGAGCGCGAAGTCGAACACGTCGAGGTTCTGCGCCATGCGGTCGGGGCTCACCGTCTTCGGGATCACCACGATGTCGCGCTGGATCATCCAACGCAACGCCACCTGCGCGACCGACTTCCCATATGACTCTCCGATGGCGGCGAGCGTTGGGTTGGTGAAGAAGTCGCGCTTGCCCTCGGCGAACGGTCCCCAGGCTTCCAGCTGTACGCCTTCCGCTTTCATGAGTTCCTGGTAGCGGGCGTTCTGGCGGAAGACGTTCGTGTCGATCTGGTTGACGGCGGGAACGATCTCGTTGTTGAGGATGAGGTCGAGCAGGCGGTCCTCGGCGAAGTTCGACACGCCGATCGCGCGAGCGGTCTTGTCCGCGTGGATGGACTCCATGGCGCGCCACTCGCTGTAGTAGTCGCCATAGGGCTGGTGGATGAGATAGAGATCGACATAGTCGAGGCGAAGTCGCCGCAGCGAGTTGTCGAACGCACGCTGCGTGTTTTCCTCGCCGGCATCCTGGATCCACAGCTTCGTTGTGATGAACAGCTCGTCGCGCGGAATGCCGCTGGCGGCGATCGCGGCGCCTACCGCTTCCTCATTCTGATACATCGCTGCTGTGTCGATGAGACGATAGCCGGCGGCGAGCGCGTCCGACACGGCCTTCTCGGTCTCGCCCGGCCCGACTTGGAAGACACCGAAGCCGAGGATCGGCATCTGGACGCCGTTGTTGAGGGTGACGGTTTGCATGGGAGAACAGCTTTCGTTCGTGGAGCGTTGGCTGATTCGACGCTACGTCGTACCGGGTCGAGGCTGGGAGACAGAGCCGTTGTCCCCCACGCGCGCCGACCCCGGGATAGCCTCGAATTCATGGATCCGAAGGTTGAAGCGCGGGAGTTCCTCACCGCAGCGCGCGGCCGCGTCTCCCCCGAACGTGCCGGCGTTCCGATGTTCGGCGGCGAACGGCGGGTCCCCGGCTTGCGCCGCGAGGAAGTGGCTCAGCTTGCCGGAGTCAGCCTCTCCTACTACACACGGATGGAGCGCGGCGACCTGGGCGGGGTCTCCGAGATCGTCCTGCACTCGGTAGCGAGGGCTCTACGCCTCGACCACGCCGAGACTGCACACCTCCTGGACCTCGGCCGCAACGCGACCGGATCCGGCGCCCGCCGCACGCCTCGGCGCGGCGAAGCGCGCCTCTCGCCGGACGTAGCCCATCTCATTGACACGATGCGCGACGTACCCGTCATTGTCAGTAACCGACTGGGCGACATCGTGGCGTCCAACCGCCTGGGCCGCGTTCTGTTCGCCGACCTCTTCCCAGCCGAAGCCGCACCGCTCAACCAGTTCCGCTACACGTTCTTCGATCCGCGCGCTCGCGACTTCTACGCCGATTGGAACACGACGGCGCGATCCGTCGTGTCCAGCATGCGCCTGGCCGCGGGCCACGACCCGAACGACCGTGCGCTGATGGCGTTGATCGGTGAGTTGGTGACACGCAGCCCGGAGTTCAGCAACTGGTGGTCCGGGCACACGGTTCGTGCCCACAACACCGGCCGCAAGAGCATCAACCATCCGGTCGTCGGCGAGATGACACTCGTCTACAACGTGCTCACCCTCGAATCCGCGCCCGACACAGCGATCACGTCGTACCTCACCGAGGCGGGCACGTCCTCCGCAGACGCACTCGACATGCTGAGGAGCTGGGCTGCCGATCCGATCGCGAATCCCAACTCCGGTCAAAGGCCCGACGCGGCGTCATTCACCAGCTGACTGTCGGTGATCTGCTCGAACGCGATGACGCGCCCCTCGGCGAGCGTCCAGACGTGCGCGACACGCGCGGCGAATGATCGCCCGGTTCGACGGTTCGTTCCGCGGTAAGTGCCGAGTCCGACGATCACGTCTCCGCCATCGACGATGTGGTCGACGATGAGCGTGAATCCGTCCCAGTCCTGTTGAATCCGGGCAAAGACGTTCTCGGCAACTGCCTGCGGGCCGACGTAGGTTCCGGCATAGGGAAACCCGGCGGCCTCCGTCCACCGCACGTCCTCGTCGAGTGGTGCCAGCATGCCGGCGAGATCGCCCCGATCGGATGCCGCGTAGTGCGCGCGGATGATGTCTGCGTTGGTCATGTTCGACTCCTCAGATCGGCTGAGCATCGGGGTACGAGACTGCCCCGAGCGGATAGATGTGGCCGCCGCCGCGGGAGTGCTCCGCTTGACCGGCCCCGTTGAGGCCGAGGAATATCCCGGTCGTGCGCAGTTGGTACCCGAGATCGTGCAGCCACACGCTCGCAACGGCAATCCGGAACTCGCGGAAGCAAAAGAGGTAAAGACCGTCGTCGAACTTCCACACCGTCGAGAGGTCGGTGTCGCCGTGACCACGCTGGACACCCTCGATGCACTGCCAGCAGTAGCGCTCACTCGACAGATAGACGTGCTCGTAGAGATGATCGGGACTGTAACGGTAGACGTTGCGCTTCCCGATGAGATCACGGCTCGGCGCCGGCGGCTCCCCCGTCGGCGCTCCGCCCGCCTTCGTGCCGGCCCAGAAGGTCTGTGCCACCTGCGGCAGCCCCTCGGCCGCCTCTTCGGCGATCACCGAGAGCACGACGAGCGCGCGACGAGTCGTCGTCGAGTAGACGAGAGTGAGCGCGGTGCGCTCACGACTCGTCAGCGGAAGGTTGACGAAGATCACATCCGTGCGCACCGCGACGGCGTCGTACGGGTCGACAGTAGGCCGGTTCGTCGGGAGCACACCCTGCGCAGACCATGTCACCGTGGTGTCAGCGAAACTGAGCGCGAGTTCCGAGCCGTCATCTAGTCGAATCTCGAACGACTGACCTGCAAGCGAAGTGTTAGGTAGTCGAAACGTGTCGATCCCGGCAGCAAACTCGTCGTAGGTCCGCCATGTTTCGTGGGCCGGGTCGGCGATCGGTCGCGTCATGTGGTGTCCTTACTTTCTTCGCGGTGCGGATCGATGACGGCCTTGATGACCCCGTCCCGGCGGGCGGCGATGAGCGCGAAGGCCTCGTCCACCTGATCGAGTCGGAATCGGTGGGTGACGAGCTCTCTGAAGGGGAACTCGCCACGCGAGAGCTGCGCGATAGCCGGTTCGAACCCGCCGGCAGAGAGGAAACTCGGCAGCACGTCGATCTCGCGGGTGAGCAGCTCCTCGTCTGCGAGGAAACTCACGGCCTTACCCGCGCCGCACGCGCCGGCGAGCACGACGCGACCACCACGGCGTACGGTTTGCACAGCATCCCGCTGAGCGGCGACGACTCCGGCCGTCTCGACCGCGACATCAGCGCCGTTGCGACCGAGCAGCGCCCGCACAGCGGCCGGGATGCTGTCGACCTCAGTGGCATTGATCACAGCATCCGCACCGAATCGGCGGGCGAGTGTCAGGCGTTGGGCGCGCGTACCGACGACGACCACGCGACCTGCGCCAGCGCCTCGCGCAGCGGCCGTCGCAAGCAACCCGACAGGACCAGGACCGATGACCACGACGTCATCCCCGGGCTCGACCCGCCCCCTCGCGACGGCGCGATGTGCGACAGCGAGAGGTTCGACGAGCACTGCGTGGTCCCACGGCATACCGACCGGCAGCCGATGGATGATGGCGGAGTCGGGAGCGAACACGTAGTCCGCGTAGCCGCCCCAGAGCCCGGGATGCATGCTCCGCGGGATGTTGATCCCGTACTGACGACCCCTCCCGAGCCCGGAGCATGGGTCGTCAAGCTCACACAGGTTGTAGCGTCCCTCCCTGCACCGTGCGCATGCACGACACGGAAGGAGCATCTCGACGGCGACGTGGTCCCCCGCCGCCACCCCTCGCGCCTCCGCCGCTCGCGAGCCGATGGCGGCGACCTCTCCCACGAACTCGTGCCCAGGAACCAGAGGGAAGGGATCGCCGATGTGACCGGCGAGGAGATGGAGGTCAGTGGCGCAGATCCCGACCAGCGCGATCCGGATCAGCAGATCGTCCGGTCCGAGTTCGGGAAGGGGCGTCCTGTCGACCCGAGTTTCGCCGACAGCATCGAAGACGACCTGTCGGGTCGTACCGACGAGCGTCGTCATACTGTTTCCCCGGTCAACCGCCGAGCCACGGACGGCTTCGATCGACTCGCCGCCGGGGTCGAGGCGGTGCTCGCACGATGAGCGTGGATCTCCCGCACGAGCACCGCCGCCTGTGCACTCATCCGAGGTACGCCTTGCGGAGGAGAGTCTCGTCTGCCAGCAGTTCTCCGGGCGCTCCCTGGAACGACACCCGTCCCCCCGTGACAACGACTGCACTGCTCGCCACACCGAGAGCGAGATGCGCGAACTGTTCGACGAGCAGGACGCCGACCCCGGTCTCAGCGATGTGCTTGATCGTGGGGATGAGCCGCAGGAAGACGACCGGTGCAAGGCCGAGCGACATCTCGTCGATGAGCAGGTATTTAGGCTTTGCGGCGAACGCGCGAGCCAGCACGACCATCTGCTGCTCGCCGCCGGACAGCAGCATTGTTGTGCTGTCGATGCGCTTCTCGAGCTCGGGGAACAGGGAGATCGCCGCATCCATGTCCGTCTTCGTGCGGGCGGCCAAGCGGAGGTTCTCTCGCACTGTGAGCGAAGGAAAGATCATCCTTCCCTGTTCGACGTGCTTGATCCCCGCGAGTGACCGCTGTCGACGAGACAGGCGCCGCACATCCTGCGAATCGAGGGTCATCTGTCCGGTGACCGTGGTCACGACCCCCGAGATCGCCTCGAGCAGACTGGTCTTGCCCGCCCCATTGGGTCCGACCAGGGTGGTGATCTCGCCTGGCTGGATCTCCAGGGAGACTCCGGAGATCACCGGCCCGATTCCGCGCCGCACCGTGACGTTCTGGAGCACGAGGCTCATGACAGCATCTCCGTCTCCCCCATGTAGGCCTTGATGACTTCCGGTTGCGACAGCACCGCATGCTGCCGACCCGACGCCAGCACCTCGCCGAAGTTGAGGACCACGATGTTCGAGCACACGCTTCTCACCAGGTCCAGATCGTGCTCGACGATCAGGAGCGTCACGTCGAAGCGCTGCGGTACGGCTCGGAGGCGATCAGCGAACGCCACGTGCTCCTCGTGAGAGAGACCGGCGGCCGGTTCGTCCAGAAGCAGCAATCGCGGACTCGCGGCAAGATTCGCAGCGACCTCGATGAGGCGCCGTGTGCCGACGTCGACGAGATGCAGCGGGGTGCCTGGGGCAGGACAGCCGAAGAAGTCGAGGACCTCCTCGAGTCGCTCCTTGGGCGCGCTGCGTCCGGCGAGGAAGGCTACGTACGCACCGACCGTCATCGTCGAAGGCACGCGGTCCTGCTGAAAGGTGCGGCGGAGGCCCGCGCGTGCGATCTGATGCGGTGCGAGGCTGTCCAGCGGGCGCCCTCCGAGGTGGATCGTCCCGGTATGGTGCGGCAGGAATCCGGTCAACGCGTCGATGAACGTCGACTTCCCCGCCCCGTTCGGACCGATGAGACCCAGGATCTCGCCCGTGTGCACCTGGACATTGACGCCGGACAGGGCGGCGACAGCCCCGAACTGAACCGACAGATCTCGCACGTCCAGCAGCACGTCCGGCTGCGCCTCCGGCAGCGGCGCATCAAGGAGTTCGAGTGATGCCAGCCTCAGGTCGGCACCGCTCTTCCCACTCTTGCGTCGCCTCCGGAGAAGCAGCCGCCGGATGTCGCTTCCAAGGTTCGAGTTGGTGGTGAGTGCTTGGATGCCGAGGATGGCGAAGGCGATGTTCGACCACTCCAGCGGGATCTTGAACTGCTTCAGGATCTCCGGAATGAGCACGAACAGGAGCCCGCCAAGAAGCGTCATCTCGATGAAGTGCGCCCCAACCGCGATCGCGAGCACGTAGAGGCCCAGGGAGTTCAGCGTCTGGAACGTGATGTAGTTGGCAGTTGTGACCTGACCGACGATCAGCCCGCCGGCGATCCCGCCGATGAATGCACTCACGGTGAACGCGCTCAGCTTCGCCGTGATAACGCTCGTTCCCGATGCCGCGGTGCCACGCTCCGAGAACGCGACAGATCGCCATCCCGCTCCCCACCGGCTGCGCTGGAGGAAGAACACGGCGAGCGCCACGATCACGACGACACCGACGACGAAGAGGAAGTAGGAGCGATTGCCCGACAGGTCCGAGGTGCCAGGGATTCCGAAGGGACGCGCGACACGGACGTTCGACCACTGGTCCGGGAACGACACCTTCTGCAGTGTCATATCGAGCGCCGCGGCGACCCCGAGAGTCACAACAGCGAGATTGACGCCCCGCAGTCTGAGCGCAGGCAAGCCGACGACAAAGCCGAGGAGCGCGGCGGCAGCGCCTCCCACCAACATCGCGACAATGAAGGCGAGACCGCCCAGCGCCGGATAGAGCCCGGTCTGTGTCATCAGAAAGTCCAGCACCCACCCACCGACGGCGGCGAAGGAGAGCTGGCAGAGGGCGATCATCCCCGCGGTGCCCGTGACGATTCCCAGCCCTATGAGAGACATCATCGCGACCAGCACGGAGGTTGAGATCAAGAGCCAGTAGTCAGGAAGGGTGTACGCCAGGATGAGGGCGACGACGAGCGCCGCGACCACTGTGCCCCAGAGCCGCCAAGGCCGGTCGGAACCCGATCGTGCGGCCCCGGGACCCACGGCGGTGGTGGTTGTGGTGTGAAGGTCAGCGCGCGACATCCCAGACCTCCTTTCGCTGGTTCCACAGCAGGAAGAGCACGATCACGATGAGCGGCACCCAATCTCGAAGGAGTGTGATCTGGGGGAACGAGGTGAGAAGGCCCTGCAGGCCGCCGACGAGCAGACCGCCGACGATGGTCAGCCAGAGGCTCGAGAATGCACCGACGAGCGCCGCCGCCGCTGCGGGGATCAGGAGCACGATCATCGAGGTCGCGCTCGCGGCTTGGGTGTTGCCCACGATGGAGATGACGAGCCCGGACAGCCCGCCGGCGACCCCCCACACCAGTAGCTGCAGACCCTTGACGTTGACGCCCATGAGTTCGGCGGCGGTCTGGCGGTCGGAGATCGCCCGAAGCCGCACGCCGAGGGGCGTCCAGGTCAGCACGGCCTTCGCGAGCAGCGCGACCCCAATAGCGACCAGGAGCATCATCGCGCCGACCTTCGTCACCGTGATGGTGCCGAACGACAGGAGCGGCCCGATGAGCAGCGGCGGGTTGGCCTGCGGGCGCGTCCCGAACACGATGAACGAGAGAGACATCAGGCCGAGCAGCGTGGCGACGGTGACAGCCGAGCGGGCGGTGGTGCTGGACTCGCCCAACCATGTCGAAATCACCCAGCCGAGCAGACACGAGATCGCGGCGCTGGCGATGACTGCGATGCAGACGACCGCCCAGTCGGGGAGTCCGAGCGGCATGAACCTGAGCGAGAGGTAGGCGCCGAAGACGCCTACGGCGACCTGCGAGAAGTTGATCACGCGAGTCAGTGCGGCCATGAGGGTGAGCAGGACGCCGAACACGGCATACAACGCTCCGGAGCTCAGGCCGACGATGAGGGAACCGAGGATGTCCACGTCACTCCTTCGATCTTCGTTGGCAGAGGGTGTAGACGGTGCGGCGCGGGGCGTGAACCCCGCGCCGCACCGTGCGGGAAGCGTTATCAGCTCGCTGGGACGGTGGTGTTGACCCATCCGATCTCGTCGCCGACCAGCAGCGGACCGAGCGACTCCCACTCGTTGGTCCCGGCCCGCAGCACGACGGGATACGCCGTGTTGTTCGGCTGGTGGAACTCGGCGTCGCCGAAGATGTACTCGCTCTGTGCCATCGGCGAGTCGATCGGATCCGTCATACCCTTTGCGGCAGCGGTGAAGCTGTCACGGGTGATGTCCCCGTCGATGGACTCGAGGATGTCGAGGAAGTACTGCGCAGCGAGGTATCCACCCTGCGCGAACGACGTCTTGGGCACACCATGTGCGTCCATCGTCGTTGCCCACTCTTCGACCCCGTCGATGCTCGAGTCGCCGTAGGGAGCGAACTCGGCGGGGAGGTAAATGTCGCCACCGTACGCGGCAGACGCGGCGAATTGGTCGGAGTAGCACGATGTCAGCACCAGGAACGGCAGGCTGATGCCCTGGTTCGATGCTTCGCCGAGCAGGCCGAGAACCGCGTCGCCGACCTCGTTCATGAAGATGGCGTCGCAGTCCTGGCTCTTCAGGTTCGAGACATTGCCTGCGTAGCTGGCCTGTCCGCGCACGAGCGAGGTGTCGAGATAGGCCAGCTCGTTGCCGGTGGCGTCGCCCCACGCCTCGATGGCCTGCTCGTAGGCGGCCTTCGAAGCTGCTTCATCCGGGACGATGACCGCGCAGATGTTCTCGAAGCCGAGCTCCTCGGAGCCGTAGGAGAGGGTCGCGAACGTATCGAAGAACGGACCGGTGTTCGCTGGCGCGATGTTGGGCGTGGCGAAGCAGTAGGGATCGACTCCGGTCCCCTGGATCGAGATGATGCCGTTGTCTTCCCAGGTGGTGTGGTTCACCGCGCAGTCGAGCAGGGACGAACCTCCGACGAGCGCGATGGCATCGGACGACACCGCGTCCTGCGCCGCGGTCGCCGACGCCGCAGGATCCGTCTTGTCATCGAAGACGTTGTATTCGATCGGCCGGCCGTCGAGCCCACCCGCCGCGTTGTAGTCGTCGAAGACTGCTTGAACGGCCTGTGGGGCTTCGGGGAAGAACGTCAATCCGCTCAGCGCGGCGACAACGATCGGTTCGCCGGTGGCCGCTTCGCCGCCTTCCGACGGCGTAACTCCACCGGCGGATGAGCAGCCGGCGAACGCCAGGGTACTGGCGGCGAGGACGCCGATCGCCGCGATCAACTTGTGTGACTTGCGCATGTTTGCCTCTCGATCTCGGTGCGGGACGACCATGTCCCGACGAGGGAACCGCCATGGTCTTCGGTGTGCTCGCACTGATTTCGATCCCGGGGTTGCCAGGGCGCAGGTCGTTCGGGTCTGCCGCTTTGCATCACCCGGTGTCGCGAGCCAGCTCGCACACCTTCGGTTCGAGGCTAGGTACCCGCGTCCGCTCGCACTTGACCCACCGTGAAAAGGAATTGTCTGTGCGTGAACGCTCGCCGTCGGGGGGTCGACTGCGCCGAGCGGGAGTGAGCTCGTAGATTCGATCGCCCGACGTAGCGCGGCGTGGTACGATCACAAGCGATCGTATACGATTCGCTCACGATGGAGTGATATGCCCGAATCAGCAAGCGGCGCACCGAGTATCGCGGTGGCCGACCTCCAGGACTTTGCCTCCTACCGCGCGACGGTCTCACACGCGGTCGTCGCCCTCGACGTCCACGCGGAGGAGCCAGAGTCCTTCCGCGGCAGACTGGACGCGGGCATCACTGGAGATATCCACTTGTTCGATGTGCAGGCCAACAGTCATGGCGTGCACCGCACCCCGGCGCTGATCGCGTGCGCACCGCAGCGGTACTTCAAGTTCTCGCTCATCGAGCAAGGCACCGGGATGATTGTGCAGGACGGGCGGGAGACCGCGCTACGCCCCGGCGACATGGCCCTGTACGACACCGACAAACCGTACTCCCTCGTCTTCGACGACGACATACGGATGTCGATCGTCATGTTCCCGCGCGAGCTGCTCGACATTCCTGCCGACCTTCTCAGCCGGATCACCGCGATGCGACTGGACGGCGCGAACGGCGTGGGCGCGATGATCCGGCCGTACCTCTCCACCCTCACTCGCCAGATCGGCGAGGTCGACGGGCATATAGCGCGACGACTGTTCCGCACCGCGTTCGACATGGTGGGAACGCTTCTGGAGTCGGAACTGGGCGACGCGACCTCCGCCACGTCGCACGATGGCCTCATGCGACGAATCCTGGACTACATCGACGAGCATCTCGCTGAGCCGGACCTCAATCCCGGTCAGATCGCTGCCGCTCATTTCATCTCGGTGCGGCATCTGCACGCGCTCTTCAGCGACCAGCAGACGACCGTGTCGACGGTGGTGCGCACGCGACGCCTCGACCGGTGCTACGACGACCTGATGAGCCCGGTCCTCGCGACGCGGTCGGTCACCAGCATTGCCCTCGACAACGGGTTCGTAGACGCCGCTCACTTCAGCCGGACGTTCCGTGCGCACTTCGGGGTTCCGCCCTCGTCGATCCGCCGCGAACGCGTATAGGCGGCTCGCGCCGATCCCCTGGCCCGACCACGACAGAAGGGGGCCTGGACGCACGTGACCAGGCCCCTTCTGTCGCTGTCCTCGCTGGTTACGAGTGAGTGTCCTCGAGAAGATAGGCGGCGCCCCGTTCGCCGATCAGCACTGCCGGCGCGTTCGTGTTCCCCGTCGTGATCACCGGCATGATCGACGCGTCAACGACGCGCAGCCCATCGACGCCGCGAACTCGCAGCCGGGGGTCCACCACGGCCTCGTCATCGACGCCCATCCGACACGTCCCCACCTGGTGGTGGTAGGTGATGGCCGTTCGGCGGACGTACGCCTCGAGTTCCGCGTCTGACACATCGGACCCCGGGTACACCTCAACCGCTCCCCACTCGTCGGCAAGCGCCGCCTGCCGCCCGATGGACCGGCACTGACGCACCGACGCGACGAGCGAGCGCACGTCGTCAGGGTTGGCAAGCGCGCCGAGGTCGATTGCGATCGGGTCATCGAGCTCGGGACCGGTGAGCGTGAGCGCGCCACGGCTCTTCGGGGTCACGATGCCGGCCATGAGGGAGAAGCCGTCGTCGGTCACAGGCTCGAGAACGTCACCGAACATCGGCACCGAGAAGTTGATCGGCTGGGTGTCCGGGACCTCGAGATCGGGCAGGCTCCGCCAGAACAGATGCGTCTGGGTGACGGACACGTTCGGCGACGGAGGTCCGACCCTCTTCGCCGTCGTCGTGAAGATCACCGGCGAAAGCAGGTGGTCATGGAGATTCTTGCCCACCTGCGGCGAATCGATCACCACATCGATCCCGAGCGCGTCGAGCTCCGCGGCGGGCCCGATTCCCGATCGCAGCAGAATCGCCGGCGAATCGAGGGCGCCCGCGCACAGGACCACCTCGTCGGCGAGGAGTTCGAGTTCCTCGCCGTCCGCTCGATAGCGCACGCCGACGGCGCGCCCGTCCTCGACGATCACCGAGTGCACGTGCGCTCCCGTCCGGATCGTCAAGTTCGCGGCATCCCGGATCGGCTTCAGATACGCCGTCCACGTGTTGACGCGCTGCCCGTCACGCATCGTCACCTGCTCCTGCGACACGCCGTCTAGGTGGTCACCGTTGTAGTCGGGATTGTGCTCGAGACCCTCCTGCACGGCCGCCTCGATGATGGAGACCTGGATGGGGCTCAGCGCGTAATCGTCCGAGACCGGAAGCAGTCCTTCCGCCCCGTGCATATCGGACTCGCCGCCCGAGTGCGATTCAATCGCCTTGTAGACAGGCAGGACATCCGCCCACGCCCAGCCCTCGTTGCCAAGCGCCGCCCATCCGTCGAAGTCCTGGGGCGCGCATCGCACCCAGATCATCGCGTTCAATGCGTGCGATCCGCCGAGCACCTTCCCTCTGGGCAGGTGAAGGCGTCGACCGTCGGCGTGGGCCTGCGGAACCGTGTAGTAGTCCCAGTCCTCGGCGCTGTGCCAGAGCTCGCCCATCCGCATTGGGTCGTGGATCGCCGGGTTCGTGTCCTCGCCGCCGGCTTCGAGGAGCGTGACCTCGAGTCCGGCGTCCACCAGTCGCCGGGCGACCACCGAGCCCGCTGATCCTCCTCCGACGACGATTGCGCTTCGTGCCATGTTCTGCTCTCCCATTTTCAACCGTTGATGACCTGCGGCACGGCGACCGCCTTGAGACCCTCGACGCCAAACTCCAGGCCGTACCCCGAGCCCTTGACGCCCCCGAAGGGGATCATCGGGTGCACTCCTCCGTGCGCGTTGATCCAAACGGTGCCCGACTCGATGCGCTGGGCGATCTTCCTCGCCTCCGCACGGTCACGGGCCCACACCGAGGCACCCAGGCCGACGTCGAGTCGGTTCGCGCTGGCGATGGCGTCTTCGACGTCCGAATAGCGGACGACCGGCAGCGCGGGACCGAACTGCTCTTCGTCGACGAGCGCGACGCCGTCGGTCACATCGGCGACGATGGTGATCGGGTAGAACAGGTCGCCGATCTCGGTCGCCGGTTCACCGCCGGTGACCACGCGCCCTCCATGCGACTTCGCGTCCTCGACGAGGCGCGAGACGATGTCGAACTGCTGCTTGTTCTGCAGCGGGCCGAGGACGTTGCCCTCGTCGAGTCCCGGACCCATCGGCGTCTGACGGGCGACATCGGCGAGAGCCGCGACGACATCCTCGTAGATCGAGTCGTGCACGTAGAGGCGCTTCAGCGCGGCGCAGGTCTGGCCTGTGTTGATGAATGCCCCCCAGAAGAGGTCCTGGGCGATCGCCTGCGGGTCGGCTCCGGGCAAGACGATGCCCGCATCGTTCCCGCCCAGCTCGAGGGTGAGGCGGGCAAGGTTGCCGGCCGAGCTCTCGATGATCCGGCGCCCAGTGGCCGTCGAACCGGTGAACATGACCTTGTCGATGTCGGGGTGCGACGCCAGGCGCGCCCCGACTTCACGATCTCCCGACACACCGATCAGCACGTCCTCCGGGAGCACCTCGTTCATGACGGCGAGCAGTGCGAGCACACTCAGCGGCGTGTACTCGCTCGGCTTGACCACCACGGTGTTGCCCATCCGCAGAGACGGTGCGACCTGCCAGATGGTGATCATCAAGGGCCAGTTCCACGGTCCGATCGCACCGACGACACCGACGGCCTTGTAGATGAGCTCGGCGTGCACGTCGCCGTCGTCGACGACGATTTCGGGCTCCAGCACCGTCGCGGCGGCCGTGCGAAGCCACGCCGAGCAGGCGCCCACCTCGAACCGTGCGTTGGGCCCGTTCAGCGGCTTACCCTGCTCCCGCGAGAGCAACCGCGCGAGCGCTTCGGCGTTCCTGTCCACTGCGTCGGCGACGCGAACGAGCAGAGCGCTGCGTTCTGCGTGGCCCAGCGCCTCCCAGCCAGGCTGTGCTGCCGCGGCACGCGCGATGGCGTCGTCGAGATCGGCCGTCGAGTGAACGGGCGCGTAGCCGATCAGGGCTCCCGTCGCGGGATCGTGGATGCCTCGACCCGTGGCTTGACCGGACTGAACGCGATCCAGCAAGTCCTGCTCGGGCTCCTGACGCCCGGCCGAAGCAGATGGTTGGTCGCCGCCCAGAGCGGTTTCTGTCAGGGCGGGCGTGGGGTCGGACATCACGTTCTCCTTTGAAGTCGGAAGTTCACATTGTGGTCGCCCCGGGGTTCCTCGGCTTGCCTCGCAGTGCGGTGTTGATGTCTCAGCGCGAACGACCCAGCTGGAGGGGTTGCCGGACCGCGAGTCCGGCGATGTCCTTGACGAGGGCACCGTGATCGGACGGCGGCCTGGATCGCCACGGTCATCAGTCGGCCGTTACACGAATGGGAGCCAGAACTCCGTGCGCACTGCTCGACGATGTCCGGATCGCCTCGTTCCTGCCCGCGTGAGGCGGCCGCGATGACTATTGCTCCCGATGGCTCGCCGCCCCGCTCATCATCGCGAGGCAGCAAGTCCGACCGGGCGTACCAGTGGATCAGGGAGCGGATCGCCGGCGACGAGTTCCGTCCTGGCCATCGGCTGGTTCTGGGGCAGATCGCAACGGAGCTGCGAATGAGCGTGGTACCGGTGCGCGAGGCGATCCGGCGACTGGAGGCCGAGGGCTTCGTCACCTTCGAGCACAACGTCGGGGCTCGGGTCGCGCAGATCGACGAGGGCGAGTACTCGAACACGATGCAGACGCTAAGCGTTGTCGAAGGGGTAGCGACGGCGCTGTCGGCACCATTCCTCCTCAGCCATGATCTGGATCACGCTGCGGCCATCAACGGACGGATGCGGATGCTCTTGCGCGACTTCGACCCACTCGCGTTCACACGACTTAATCAGGAGTTCCACTCCGTGCTGTACGAGCCGTGTCCGAATCCGCACATCCTCGACCTGGTCCGCCGCGGCTGGTCGCGGCTCGCCGGCCTTCGCGAATCGACATTCGCGTTCGTCCCTGAGCGTGCGTCGGATTCCGTCGAAGAGCACACCGAGCTGCTCGACATGCTGCGGGACGGCGCGGACTTCGTCGCTCTGGAAATGGCGGCGCGGCGCCATCGCTGGCGAACGATGGATGCCTACCTCAACGAGCGCGCCGCAGGCGTCGGTGCACATCTTGTCCGGTGACCGCGGTCTCGCCGCGAATCAGCGGAGCGGGTGGGCTTTGGACAGAAACCCACCCGCTCGTATCACTGGTGACAGGCGGCTACTTCTTCGCCTTGCCGATACTCGAGCGCGCAGCCGCCCGGATCGTCTTGTCCGCGTCGGACTCGACGATGTACCCGGCATCGAGCGCCGCCTCGGTCACGTTGGCGACCTTCGACACGTACGAGCCGTGCGACGAGTACATCTCGGCCAGCTCCTGCGGGGTGTAGTCAGCCCAGGCACCCGCATAGCGGCAGAAGATCCCCGGGCCCGCCTGACGCAGGATCTCGACGCTCGGCACTGCGGCGTCTGCGATCTGAACTCCACCGATTGCGAGCCCACGCTCGTCGCGGGCGAGGGTTCCGTCCGCGTTGCGCTCGAAGTAGATCGACGGCGCTGCGGCGGGTCCGCCACGGACCCAGCGGTCCACTGCGACAAACGCGCCGCCGATGACCTGACCCACGCGGACGGGGGTTCCCGGCTGGGGGTTGGTGCAGCTGCCGGAAGCGGTGTGCCAAGCGGTGAAGGAGCGGCCGCCCGGCTGAGTGCCGTCACGGAGGAACACCGCATCGAAATACTCGTGCGCATACTTCGATCCGTGCGCCGATCCATTCACTTGCCACTCGCGGTTGTACGGCCCGGTCACCGTCGTGCGCCTCGCGCTCACGTCGGTCACGGTCCAGGAGGAGACCTTGACGAAGGGGATCGCCTGGTCGGTGCGTTCCTCAGCACCCCAGCCGTCCCAGTTGACAAAGCCGTCGAACGTGTGGGTGATCGGCTGGATCACGTTGTAGTAGCGCGTGATCGACACGCCGGCGCCGGACTGGCCGGTGAGGATGACCTTGGAGACATCGAGATCGGCGAACGGCGAGTCAGGCGACTCCCTCAGCGACTTCGTGATCTGGGAGACGATATCCCAGGCCATTGCGTCGCGAGGACACACACCGGGCGCACAATCCTCGGGCTCCACCTCGAGCCCCGCGTACCGCGCCGGCTGCGTCGCCACGATGTTGTCCACACCGGTCTTCTGCGCGCTGACACTCGCGTACGCGAAGCCCTCCGTCAGCAACGTGTCATAGCTCTCCGAGAACGTGAACTCGCCGTCGTTGCCCGTCGTCTGGTTGTACCACTCCACGATGAGCGTGCCGTTGAACTTGTCCGCTGCAGGCTGCCGGGTCACCACACGCGTGCGATAGTCCCCCGCGATCTCACCCTGCGTCAGCGAGGTCGCTGTTCCCGTCGACGAGCCCACGACCTCGCCGCTCGGATTCAGATACCGGTGCGCCTCACCCGAGGCGAAGAACTCCCGCTCGACATAGCCATAGGCTGCCATGTCGAACGGTGCCGCGGAGATCATTCGCGTCCCCGGCTTGTCCACCTCGACCAGGCTCGCATAGTCGCCAGGCTCAGCAGCGGACGCGGGCGTCAAGCCCGCTGTCAGCAGACCGACTGACAAGCCCAGCACAGCTACACCACCCACGGTCGTTCGTCGGACCTGCCTCATTGCGTGTCCTACCATCCGATCTCACCTTTCTCTTGCGGATCATGCCGTCACGACGGCCTCGCCAGACTCGCCGATCATGTCCCACCGCACTTGACAGCCCACGCAATTCACTTGCCCAACCGCGCAGGGTGAACCGCCGCCGCACACAACCAGAACGAGAGGCTGGTCGCTCGGCAGCCGGCCGGCAGGAAACGCCTGGCTGAGACGGCAAGCCCCCGCACTCCGTCGGGTCTGCAGCGAGCGGCCGTCAAGGGGACACCGTCAAGGAGGCGTGCGAACCCTGCACGCACAGTCAAGCGCATCGCATCCACGGCAAACAGGCGATCGGGGATCGGCATGAGACTGAGTGAGTCCGCGCTCATCGCGCTCGCCCGGCCACGGCCCCGAGCCCATCGAAAGGCAACAAGGATGTCGCACGTGAAATCACCAATGTCGGGGGCGAGGTTCCGCAGAGTTGCGGGCGTGCTGGCTCCCGTCCTCATGGCGGGTGCGCTGGTCGCGCTGCCGGCGTCGGCGCACGCGGCGGAGCCAGTGGGCAACGCCAGCCTCACCGAGGTCGAGGTGCCCGGCACCCGCATTCAAGGTGCCGCAGCCGTGGATCTGGCCGCTGCGGGCTACACCGAGACCGAGTACTACGCGACCGGGACGGCCAGCCGCTTCAATGGCACTGCTTCGACCACGACGACGGCGACGGTGCTGGACAGCGGTCATCCGTACACGACGCGGGTCGTCGTACGGAAGCCCTCGGCTGCGAAGTTCAACGGCACACTGGTCGTCGAGTGGAACAACGTGACCATCGGCGTTGACGGCGAGTTCGTCTTCGCGGAAGCGAACGAGTACCTGCTCCGTGAGGGCTACGCGGTTGCTGCCGTTTCCGCCCAGCGGGCGGGCATCCAGAACCTTAGGACTTGGGAGCCGACCCGTTACGGCGCGCTGAACGTAGATGTCAACCGCTGTGGCAATGACGGAACGGCGCTGTGCAGCGGAGACCCCCTCTCATGGGACATCTTCACCCAGGTCTCGAAGGCGGTCGCGGACAACAGCGGCGGCGCTCTGAACGGATTGGACGTCGAGAATGTCATCGCAACCGGACAGTCGCAGTCCGGCATCCGTCTGTCGGACTACTACAACACTATCCAGCCGATCTACGACTACTTCGATGGGTTCGTCTACCACGATCGTTCGTCGCAGCTGCGCGGCGACATTCCCACTCCTGCGGTGACGGTGAACTCCGACTCTCTCGATTCGCTCGGGATCTGGCCGGTGTGGACGTCGGGCACTTATACGCGCGTGTGGGAGCTCGCGGGCGGGACGCACGCTTCTGAATGGGGGCGTCAGTACATGGACCGGGTCTTCACGCGCGACCAGGCGCTTCTTCGGAATGGCGCGCCGATCACGTTCACGCAATGGCTCGAGCCCACGTGCGCCGTCATCGACACGGCGACCGGCGGACAGTTCGGCCCCGTCGACACCGGCTACGTCGTGGCTGCGGCTTTCGAAGCGGTACGGAACTGGATCCTCACCGGCGAGCCCGCTCCGCCGTCGATCTACTTCGACAGAGGTGCCTCAGGCACCCCGATCCGCAACACCCAGCACATCTCGTCGGGCGGAATCCACCTTCCGGAACTCGTCGCGCCGACGATGTTCTTCGACTCCTGGAACGGCCCGCCGTACCTGTTCCCGTGCGCCGTCGGCGGCTACCACCGCGACTACACCGCTGACGAACTGAAAGCGATGTACGGAAACCATGGAAAGTACGTCTCACAGATCAGCCAGACCGCTGAGCAGCTCGTGGCGGCCGGGTACATGCTGGAGTTCGACGCCAAGGCGGCGATTGCCAGGGCGGCAACGTCGGATGTCGCGAAGAACGACAAGAAGAAGTAGCGGAGGAGGGCATCCAGCGTGTGAGCGGGTGGGGCGTGGACGCCTACCCGCTCACGCGCACATTGCTGTCCTGGCGCGATGGGCGGACCGACGTCTCGTGGGGGACGGCGGTCTGGGCCAACCACGGAGAGAAGGCGCGTCGCATCGTGTTCCCTCCTCGAGCCCGCCGCCACACAGTCGAAAGCAATTGTCCATCGCTGGTCCGCGGTGGAGGCGTTCCATCGTTCGCAAGTGAATCAGGTTCCTGCACTCGTGCGAGGATCGACCACGATGGCGGTGTGAGTGTCCGGGGGCATGCCGTTGCGCGCGCGGAAAGAGCGCGCGCGATGGCCCGCTTCGGCTGAGGTGTGTCTTCCGGTGCGGGTTCTCAGATCGAACCACTCGCGGCGGCCGCCCATGCGTTGGAACTTGGGAGCGCGACCTTTCCGCTGTCGTCCGCAGGGCCACCTCAGCACCGATGTTTGTCCTGGCCGCGCGATTCCCTAGGTCGGCGGACTCGGCCCGCTGCTGCCTCTTTCCGATCTGCTCGGCCCACACCGAGTTCAGTTTCGCCTTCAGCTGATCGCTACCCCGTCTCGCCAGGGGCGGGCACAGTCCATACCTTCCTGGCACCGTCACCTGCGGGTAGCACTGCGGTCGCCGTGTCACCGCTTCGGCATGACATGACCACGCGCAGCATGAGATCATCACCGATATCAAGGTGGCACCGAGACGCCGATCTGAATGACCCGCGTGGTGGCACGCGAGCCGCTCAAACGAGGGAAGCGATTATCATGCCCGCCGACGCCGCCATGAGACGGCAGCTCGTCGCGGTGTGGACTCAATTCCGCGAAGCGTTGAAACGCGGCGAGGTTCGGGTCCTCGCAGGTTTGCTCGCGGAAGACTTCGCTCTCGAGCATCTGGCGATGGGGACTGAATCGCGGGACAGATGGCTTCTTCGTATCTGCAGAGGCGAGATCTCGTATGACGAGATCCGGACGGCGATGATCGACGTCAACCTCGACGACGCGAGCCGTCCCGTTGTCTTCGCACGCACGATTACCGAGACGACCGCCGGGGGACGGCACGAAGTAGATAATCTCCGCTGGCGGGTCGAGCTCGAGTGGCACGCGGAGCGCTGGATCGTTTGCCAGGCGGAGCAGACCGAATGGTGAGGAAGGGTGCCGAACCCGACCGTCACAAACTCCCTCCCGGTCACCATCGGCGCCGCATCGCCCGCCTGCCCACCGCGCCGATACGACAGCGGTCCCTCGGTATGTGCGGGCGGGAAGCATCACACAACGGCTCGGCTCACGGAAACCTCCTGGCGCCTCCGGCCCGAGCTGCTCTATACGGGATCACGCAAAACGAGGCGCGTCAGCCGACGTCACAGAAGATTCGGCACGTGTGCGCGATCGGGCGGTCATCAATTCGCAGGCCAGGCGGTAACGTTCAGTTTTCGTCGGAGGCTACGGGTGCGGGCTCGCTTTCCGCTGCGGTCGATTCAGCGGTGAGGCTGCCGAGCAGCGCGAGGCGTTCTGCGGATGGGGTGCCGGGTTCGGCGGTGAAGGCGAACATGGTCCATCCGGGGTTGTCGGGCAGGAGCATGCCTTCGTAGGCGAGTTCCAGGTCGCCGACGGCGGGGTGGTGGATGCGTTTGGTGCCGGCGCGGTGGTGGCGGACGTTGTGGGCGGCCCACCGTTTGTTGAACTCGTCGCTGCGGGTGATGAGTTCGCCGATGAGGTCGCTGAGTCGTTTGTCTCGGGGGCTGCGGCCGGCGTAGAGGCGGAGGGTGGCGACGATGTCGTCGGCGCCGCGTTCCCAGTCTGGGTAGTAGTTGCGGGCGGCGGGGCTCAGGAAGGTGAAGAGGGCGTTGTTGCCGCCGTTGCTGCTGGGGTCGTCGAAGATCGGTGCGTACACGGCGCGGCCGAGCGGGTTGCCGGTGATGAAGTCCATTCGTTCGTCCCGGATCCATACCGCGGACCCGGTGATGGAGTCGAGGAAGCGTTGCAGGCTCGGCCGCACCGTCGTAACTGGCACGGGCGTGCGGCGTCGGCTGGGTGAGACGGGTTGGGCGGCGTGGGCGAGGTCGTGCAGGTGGGTGGTTTCGGCGTCGTCCAGGTGCAGCACGCCAGCGATGGCGTTGAGGACCTCGTCGGAGACGCCGGCGAGGTTGCCGCGTTCCAGGCGGGCGTAGTAGTCGACACTCACCCCGGCAAGGAACGCGACCTCCTCGCGACGTAGCCCGGGGACTCGCCGGTTGCCGCCGCCGATGATTCCCGCCTCGGTGGGGCTGATCCGGTCGCGGCGGGTGCGGAGGAAGTCACGGACTTCGGGGTTCGTGTCCATGCCAACCACGCTAAGTGGTCGACGGTCGGGATGGGAGGACCTGGCAGTACGTGGAACAGCAGCACCTTCTCCCGCGCACGGGAAGCGATTGAACTTGGTGTCATCACCTCACGGAATGGAGCGGGCTCATGCAGACCGTCACTTTGAACAACGGCATCCAGATGCCGATCCTCGGCTTCGGTGTCTTCCAGGTCGGTCCGGAGGAGACCGAAGCTGCCGTGACGTCGGCGCTTGAAGCCGGGTACCGGCTGATCGACACCGCCGCGGCGTATCAGAACGAGGAAGCGGTGGGCGCGGCGATCGCAAAGTCCGGCATCTCCCGCGACGAGTTGTTCATCACGACGAAGCTGTGGGTGCAGGACGCCCCGGCCGAGCAGAACACGGCGAAGGCGTTCGATGCGTCGCTGCGCAAGCTCGGCCTGGACTACGTCGACCTCTACCTGATCCACCAGCCGTTCGGTGACTACTACGGGCAATGGCGGGCGATGCAGAAGATCACCGCCGACGGTCGTGCCCGCGCGATCGGCGTGTCCAACTTCCAGGCGGACCGGCTGATCGATCTGATCCTCAACAACAAGATCGCACCGGCGGTGAATCAGATCGAGACGAACCCGTTCCACCAGCGGACCGCCGACCAGGACATCCTCAAGGCCGAGGGGGTGCAGATCGAGTCGTGGGGACCGTTCGCGGAGGGCAAGAACGGCCTGTTCAGCAACGAACTGCTCGCCGGTATCGGGGCGAAGTACGGCAAGTCGGTGGCGCAGGTCGTGCTGCGATGGATGATCCAGCGCGAGGTCGTGGTCATCCCGAAGACGGTGAGCCCACAGCGGATGGCGCAGAACCTCGACGTGTTCGACTTCGAGCTGAGCGCCGACGACATGACCCAGATCGCCACCCTCGACGAGGGCGACTCGCAGTTCTTCGACCACCGTGACCCCGAGATGGTCCGCTGGCTCAGCGCCCGCCGCGTCTCCTGACCTCACGGGTTCGAACACGTATGAGCTCGCAGACCACGCACGGCACCAGAGTGGTGAGGGGAGTCTTCACGCAGGGCGCGGCGTTCACGTGGGGGCTGCAGTTCGCGTTCCTGAACGCCGCGCTCGCACTGCTGCTGTCCACACTGCTGGGCGCGTCCAACGCGCAGATCGGGCTCGCGCTCGCGCTGTACAACGCCAGCGGGTTCGTCGCCGCGATCGTGATCCCGGCGTGGGCGGACCGCCGCGGCAGCTACCTGACCTGGATGCTCGTCTGCGGCACCCTCACCCTCGCCACCGCCGCGGTACTCGCCTTCAGCGGCTCGCTCACCGTCGCGATCGTCGGCCTGGTCGTGCTCGGCGGCCCCGCCGCGGTCGGCTCCTCACTGTTCTTCGCGTACCTGCGCTCCGCCGGCACCGGACGCGCCGCCGTGATGAACACCCGCGCGATGGTGTCCGTCGCCTGGGTCACCGGCCCACCGGTGGCGATGCTGCTCGCCGGCGCTCTCGGCATCCGCAGCGTACTCATCGCGATCGTGATCATCGCCATCGCGGGCATCGGCTCCGTCCTCGGCCTCCGCCGTACTGCGGCGCCAGTCACACTTGCGGGCCATTCGCCCACGGATGACGCGAATGCTGCGTTGCCGCGGGGAAGGGTGATCGCGATCGTGGTCGCATTCGTGCTGCTGCAGGCGACGAACGCGACCGTGACGTCGGCGATGACGCTCTACGTCGTCGACACGCTGCACGCGCCGGCCGTGTGGGGTGGGATCGCGTTGGGTGTCGCCGCTCTCGCCGAGATCCCCGCACTGGTACTGCTGGGCCGCCTGAGCGACCGCTTCGGCCAGATCCCCCTCCTGCTCGCGGGCATCACTGTAGGGATCGCCTACTACCTGGTCATGACCATCGTGCGTGACCCGATCGGTCTCGCCGCCGCGCAACTCTTGAACGCCTGGTTTTTCGCCACCGTCGCCGGCATCGGGCTCACCCTCTTCCTCGACATCATCCCGCGCCCCGGCCTCGCCTCCGGGCTCTTCACCAACACCCGCCGCATCGGTGCCATCCTCTCCGGCGGCATCTTCGCCATCGCCAGCACACCAGCCGGATTCACGGGTGCGTTCCTCGTCTGCGCCGCGCTCACCACCACCGCGCTACTAACCACGGTGCTCGCGACCCGAGTGCCAAAGCCCGTTCGAGGCTGGCGGCAGATTGGCCGCGTTCGGACTAGAACTCGCCGATAGCGGCGCCGAGGCGGAGGTACAGGTCGGTGACGGCTTCGTTGTTGACGCTGTACCGCACGACGGTCCCCCGCCGATCGACTCCCTTTGCCCACGGTGGCTCCGAGATCACGAGCCCTGCGGCCTCGAGCTCGTTGAGCCGAGGCTGCACGGTGGTAGTCGGAAGGGCGAGCGTGTCGCAGATCGGGCGGATGGTCGCGCCAGGATTCGATCGCAGGTAGCGCAGGATCGAAGCCTTGACGAGGTTGCCCAGAAGCGCGATGGGATCCTGGGCGTCCTCGGAGCCAGCTGGCTGCGCGAGTCGTGGCATGGGTTCATTGTGTCGTAAGCGAAGCGCCACGCTGAAGATGTTTATACGATTTAGTCGTATTCATATCGAGAATACTGCTATACAGTGTTCCCATGACAGGCACGAGGTGGCCCAGAACGGCGGCATGGCTGGCACCTTCGCTGAGCCTGTCCCCCGAATGGTGGACAGACATCCACCTGATCATCGGCATAAAATTCCGCCCGTCTCGAGGTCGCCGTGCTCATTCCTCCCCAGCGGCTGCCGTCGGAAGATTTGTCCACAGATTTCGGCCGTCTGAGCTTTCTGACGATGACCTCGTGCGTAGACTGCGTCCACGGCGACCGTCCCCCAGCGCGTCCCGTCCGCGCACGGTTGCCGTCCTGGATGATCAGGAGGGCTGACCGGTGACGACGAACCAGACCTCAGGACGCCGCGGACTCGTGTGGGCAATCGTCGGCGGCCTGGTGCTCATCGCCGGGGTCGTGGCGATCGTTGTCAGCTCTCTACTTGCGCAGCCCACGCCCGATCCGACCGGAATCGGCTCACCTCCATCGACCGAACCGACAGCGACGGCGGAGGCTCCGACTGGTGAGGTCGTCGATGCATCGGTTGTCGATCAGGGCTGGCTCCCGGAGCCGATCACGACGGACCGCGAGGTGTACATCCGCGCCGCCCTCCAAGCAGCCACGACGTTCGACACCTCAAAGAGCACCCGCGAGGAGTGGCTCGACTACCTCGACACCTGGTTCACCCCCGACACCCGCTACACCTCGGAAGCAGACCAACAGACATCTGTCGACGACGCACAGGTCGAGTTGCGAACAGGAGTCGTGCTGCCTCAGGAGGAGTGGGACTCACTGGCCAGCGAAGACGGACGTGTGGTCGCGACGACCACGAGTGACCTCGTCTATGTGCCGGTGACGGATGACGCGTCGGGTGACATGTCGATCGGCACGTCCGATGTGACGTTGACGTTCAGCCGGTCGGATGGCAGCGGTGGGGAGACGTCGTATGAGGAGCAGGTGCGGGTGAGCGTGCAGGTGCTGTGCGGTCCGGGGTCGGTGCCGACACCGGATTCCGCGCAGCGGGCGGGCGATTGCAAGGTGGTCCGCTACTTCACGGAGCCGTTGGAGCCCTGACATGGGAGCCCCGGTGATCACCGCCGCAGCCCTCAACTCGAGGACTGGCCGGAAGATCCTGACAGGGGCCCTCCTGATCGTCGCGCTGGTCGCCGCGCTGCTGCTGACCCCGTTGCTGGCGATCCCGTTCGCCGTCGCCGGCGGCGCCGCAAGCACGGTGCCGACGAACGTCGAGGCCGCACCGGTTGCGAGCGGGGAGTGGGGGTTCCCATTGGGTGGCGGGTATTCGAAGGGGCGCGGGTTCGGATACAACCCGGTGCAGGGGTGCGGGTACTGCTCCACGAACCACCGGGGCTATGACATGGCCCAGGGCTGCGGCGCCACCATCTACGCCGCCGGTCCCGGACGGGTGATCACCGCCGGGTCGTGGCAGGGCTACGGCAACGCGGTCCGTATCGATCACGGGGACGGGCTCGTGACGCTGTACGGGCACATGCAATGGGGATCACTGCGCGTCTCCGTGGGCGACCACGTCGTGGCGGGGGCGCCGCTGGGGGCGGAGGGCAATACCGGCAAGTCGTTCGGGTGCCATCTGCATTTCGAAGTTCAGAAGTCCGGAACTCCGGTAGATCCGGAGCCGTTCATGGCCGGCCTCGGCCTGCAACTGAAGTAGCAACCAGCAAGGAGCAGCCCCATGCGCACTCACATCGTCCCGGGTGATGTCGACGTCCCCGACATCCAACCGGACTTCTCCGCCCCGTTCTTCCAAGGCTTCCAAGTCGTCGCGTCCTACATCCTGGCCGGCGCGATGCTCGTGGTGCTGATCATGTTGATCATCGCCGGCGCCGCGCTCGCCTTCCGGGGGCTGGCTAACGATCGGGTGAGAACCTGGGCGGGCGAGAACATCCTGTGGATCTTCATCGCCGCCGCCGTGCTCGGCGCCGCATCCGGACTGTTCGCCTGGTTCGTGAACTTCGACTTCGGATTCTGATGAACCTCCGCTGGCTGCTCCGACTCGGCCTCGCCACAGGCCTCGCGATCGTGCTCGGATCAGGTACCGCCGCTAATGCGGCCGTCGTGGAGACTGCGGCGCCGGTGTCGATGGCCACCGTGACGGGAGAACCGTGGTCGGCCCCCGCAGCGCCGGTCGATTGCCAGAACGCCAGCGGGCAAGTCACCTGCACGCCGACAGATCCGACCAAGGTCACCGCGCAGCAGTGCTTCATGGGCGTCGCCCTCGCGGGCCAGAAATCCACCGTCTGCACGACGTATGAGGGACACATCCCGGCGATTCAAGCCGACGGAGGAAAGGCGCTCACAGTGAAGTACGGGTGCAGTCTCGGCGATGCGGTGTGCCTTACGTTTGAGAACGCGGGGCAGGGGATGGCACTGACCGCGACCGGGGTGATGTTTCTGGTGGCGGACAATATGCGATTCGACACCAGCACGTTGCTCTGGACGGCGGCGGTGGATCAGTGGTCGTTCTGGCAGTGGGCGATCCTGATCATCACGTTCGGGGCGATGGTGTGGGCGATCGCCGCCGCCGTGGTTTCCGGTGACCGGGAGGAGCTGGTCGGCGTGCTGGTGCGGACGTTCATCGCGATCCCCGCGGTTCCGCTCACGTTGTGGCTGACCGGGCACCTGCTCAACGCGGTCGATGACATGACCTGGTACATCCTCAACGGCGACGGCCCGGCGTCGTTGTACTCGACGCTGCAGTCGGTGATGTGGGCGGGCGGGCAGGCGAACTACTTCTTCGCGTTCCTGATCCACGGGCTGCTGATGCTGGGGATGTTCTTGCTGATGTTGGTGTTCGCGTTCCGCAACATCGCTCTCGCCGCACTGATCATGGTCGGCCCGGTCGCCTGGATGCTGTTCCCGGTGCGCCGCATCGGCCCGCAGTGGGTCGTCGGATACCTCTCCGCGGTGATGGTGCTGCTGCTGACCGCGCCGCTCACGATCGGGTTCGTCACGCTCATCGTGCAGGGTCTTGCGTCGGTGAAGACGATCTGGAACCCGCAGTCGTGGCCGCTGCTGATCGGGCTGGTGTTGGTGGCGTTCGCGCCGTTCGCGATCTTCGGGCTGTTCAGCTTCACCGGCGCGGTCGCCGCCGACAGCATCGGATCGCGGCTCGGCTCCCACGGTGGCCGGATGGCCGCCAACAGTGCCCGCGGGGTCGCCGCCATCCCCACCCGCCTCGGCGGACTCCCCTCCGGGGTCCGCCCGTCCGGCGCCGGCCCGTCATCCAGCGGACCGGCCGCGAAGCCGGCGGCCGCGCGGTCCGGGCAGGCGAACTCGCCGCGCGGTGCCGCCGCGCCCGCGCAGGGTCGCACGCCCGCCCCGGGTGGTGGTCGCCCGTCGACCTCATCGGCTCCGCCATCTCCGTCGGTGAGGCCGCCGTCGTCACCGTCGCCGCAACCGCCTCGCTCTGAGGGCAGCCCGTCATGAGCACCACACCCGAGTACCTTCGTCCGGTGCGGTTGCCGCGCCGGTCCCGGCAGGGCGTGGTCATGGGCATGGACGGGTGGCAGATCGCGTTCCTCACTGCCGCCGCCCTGGTGGTGCTGGTCTTCGTGAACCGGTTCGGTCCGCTCGGCCTGCTCTACGGGGCACCGCTGTACCTGCTGTTCGGGATCACCGCACTCACCAGCATCCACGGCGTCTCCACACCGCGGATGGCGGGACTGTGGCTGATGAAGCAGGTCCGTCACACCGCCGGCGCCACCAGCCAGACCTTCCGCCCCGAACAGCCGCGCCTCACCGGGACGCTGAACCTGCCGGGCACCCGGGCGTCGATCCAGTTGTGGGACAGCAACGGGACGGCCGCGATATACAACCCGCACGACCGGTCCGTGAGTGTGATTGCGGAGCTGGAGGTGCAGGGGTTCCTGATGCACGACCTGCCGGAGCGGTTCGACCTGGCGGAGCAGTTCGACCGGGTCCTCGGGCCGTTCACGCAGCGGCCGGGGGTGAAGCGGGTGACGCTGCAGGAACGCACCCTGCCGACCACGATCCGTGCCGCGCGGGAGCATTACGA